>NZ_CP006951.1:340537-681075 GCF_000830885.1 Dehalococcoides mccartyi CG5 | reverse complement strand
GGTAATTTCTTGCGGTATTCAGCCGGGTAACCTCCGGAAGCCAATACCACCCCGACTGCACAGGAGTCTTCCATTTCTATATCCAGTTTATCAAGACGGCCTTCAATAGTGGCTTCCACTATCTCAAGCAAGTCTGTTTTAAGCAAGGGCAGTAGTACCTGGGTTTCAGGATCTCCAAAACGGGCATTAAACTCCATCACTTTTGGCCCTTCGGCTGTTATCATCAGTCCGGCATATAAAACGCCTTTATAGATAATACCGCGGTCTGCCAGAGCCTTTATGACTGGCAGCAGAATGCGGGACATTATTTCTTCTTTCAGTTCAGGTGTGAAAAAAGCGGGAGGCGTATAGCTACCCATACCGCCGGTATTGGCACCTTTATCACAGTCATATATCCTTTTATAATCACAAGCGGCACTTAACGGAGCAACAGTTTTGCCATCTGTAAAAGCAAAAAAGCTCATTTCCCGCCCAACCATGCATTCTTCTATAACCACATTTTCACCGGCTTCACCAAATATTTTGGCTTCCATCATATCTGATAAAGCTGCCATAGCCTGGTCATAGGTTTGGGCAACCGTAACCCCTTTGCCACCTGCCAGACCGTCGGCTTTGACCACAACCGGCATTTCCAGCCTACTTAAATATGAACAGGCTTTTTCATAACTTGAAAAACTGCGGCTGTAAGCGGTGGGGATTTTGTTTGAAAGAAGCAGCTCTTTGGTAAAAACCTTGCTGGATTCCAGCTGGGATGCTTCACGGCAGGGGCCGAATATGCGTAAACCTGCAGAGGTAAACACATCTACTACTCCTCCTGCCAGAGGTGCTTCAGGGCCTACAAAAGTAAGGTCTATAGCCTTGTCTTTGGCAAACACCAGCAAACTCTTGATATTTGTACAGTTTATAGCTACATTTTCAGCTATAAGGCTTGTGCCGGCATTACCGGGGGCAACGTATATTTTTGTAACTTTCGGGCTCTGGGAAAGCTTCCAGACAATAGCATGCTCCCTTGCCCCATTTCCAATAACCAGAACTTTCAGAGTTGTCTCCTCAGCAAAACTAAACTATTCTTTTGCCCCGCTCGTAGCGTCCGTGCCACTGGGTAGCATAGAATTCATAATTGCCGTCTTCCCTTAAGAAAAGGAACTTTGAGTCTATATCCGTATTATGCCGGCAGGCAGGCGGGAAATTTATGGTATTTGACTCCATGCACTGCCAGATAGTTTCATCACTCCAGTGGCCTTTTTTTCTGACTGTCAGTACTATCTCTTCAGCGGAAGCACGCCCACCCAAACCCGTCAGTGCTTTTTTGACTTCGTCCAGGCAGGTTTCGGGTGTATAGCCTCTTCCCATGATATAACCGCCGGTCATAATGCCTTACTCCCATTCAATAGTGGAGGGCGGTTTAGAGCTTATATCATAAACCACCCTGTTCACTTCTTTAACCTCGTTAACAATCCGGTTGGATATAATGGACAGCAAATCATAAGGCAGTTTTGCCCAATCTGCAGTCATGGCATCTTCACTGGTTACAGCCCTGATGGCTACCAGATAACCATAGGTGCGGAAATCACCCATAACACCCACAGATTTAACATCGGTCAGTATGGCAAAACTTTGCCATACCTGGTGATACATTTTGGCTTTCTTTATTTCACTCATAACAATCCAGTCCGCAGAGCGGAGGATTTCCAGCTTTTCTCGGGTAACTTCCCCGATAATACGGATAGCCAAACCCGGTCCGGGGAAGGGCTGGCGCCAAATCATTTCATCCGGCAGACCCAGTTCCTTGCCCAGCAGTCTGACTTCATCTTTAAAGAGATACCGCAAAGGCTCAATCAGTTTTAGCTTCATATGGGCGGGCAGACCGCCCACATTATGGTGGCTTTTTATCTTGGCGGAAGCCTTTGATACGGAAGATACACTTTCTATAACATCCGGGTACAACGTCCCTTGTGCCAAGAAATCAATCTGCCCAAGTTTACAGGCTTCATCTTCAAATACTTTTATAAATTCGCTACCGATAACCTTGCGTTTCTGTTCGGGGTCAGTAATACCGCCAAGGCTTTCAAGAAAGCGGTCAATTGCGTCTACATATATTATTTTCATACCCATGTGGTTCTTAAAAACGTGCAGAGTACGGTCAGCTTCTTCACGCCGAAGGAGACCATTATTTACATAAATACAAGTCAGTTGGTCACCTATAGCTTTATGGATAAGGGAAGCCACTACAGCCGAATCTACACCGCCGGAAAGGGCACAGATAACCTGCCCGTCACCGACCTGTTCACGTATGTTTTGAATGCTTTCCTGAATATAGTTGCCCATAGTCCAGTTAGCGTGGCATTTACATATATTGAAAACGAAATTTTTAAGAATGATTTTACCGTGGGGAGAATGGACAACTTCGGGGTGAAACTGCAAACCGTAAATATCAGATTCATTACCCATAACTGCCACCGGGCAGTTTTCGGTATAAGCCAGAGACTTGAAGCCAGCCGGCAGTTTCTCAATACGGTCACCATGGCTCATCCAGACGGGAGAAGGTTCAGGCATATCTGCCAAAAGTTCAGTATTTATCACGTTAGAGTGGAGCAGGGCATGGCCATACTCACGTTTATCACTGTGCTCAACCACACCGCCCAATTGCTGGGTAATGGCCTGCATACCATAGCAGATACCCAAAACCGGCAGTTTGCTTTCAAATATATAGGCCGGAGCTAAAGGCGCTTCCGGTTCGTATACGCTGGAAGGGCCTCCGGAGAGGATAAAACCTCTGGGATTTAGATGGGCTATTTTCTCCCATGGAGTATCGTGGGAAACCAGCTCGCAATAGACATGCATTTCACGTATGCGGCGGGCGATGAGTAAGCTGTACTGGGAACCAAAATCAAAAATAACAATTGATTCACGCAGGGTTTCTTCACCTGAATCAATGCATTCCGATTTTGCACCGGACTTCTCTCTGGCGATTTCCAGATAGGTTGAAACTTCAATATCTCCGGTAGTGGAAACTCTCAGGCTTTCGGCAGATTGTTTATTATTCATTTCGCTCATCATTTTCTTGATGGTAGCTTAACATTATAGGCTAAAATTGTAAAGCAAACAGGCCTGTTTTTGCCCGGTTTAGGCCCAATAATACTTGACTAAACAGCTCAAGAGTATTTAGATATATCTACCGCTTTGTAAAAAACTTAAGGTAATAAATATATGACACAAAATCAGTTTGATACGGATATGGAAATCCAGATAAATAGGGCAGTCCAAGTACTTAAAAATGGCGGAGTAGTAATATTCCCGACGGACACAGTTTACGCAGTGGGGGCATTAGCCCGCAATACTCATGCAGTTAACCGCGTATTTGACATAAAAGGCAGAGCCAACACCAAAGGTTTGCCCGCTCTGATAGGGGACATTTCACAGATACACCAGGTAGCTAAAATATTCCCGCCTCTGGCCCGGAAACTGGCAGCAGAGTACTGGCCGGGAGGGCTTACTCTGGTACTGCCCAAGACAGATAATATTCCGCTTGAGCTGACCGGTGGAAATGAAACCGTAGCTATACGGATACCCAATCAGGCGGCGGTTATTGAAATGCTGAAACGGGTGGCCGAACCTGTAACCGGCACCAGTGCCAACCTTAGCGGCTGCAAAAGCTCACTAAACGCTAGTGAAGCCAAAATCCAGCTGGGTGACAGGGTGGACTTTATCCTTGACGGGGGTCAGGTGAGCGGGGGAGTGGAATCTACTATCGTAGCCGTAAATAATGATGAACTGAAGATTATTCGCCAGGGGGCAATAAAAGAATCAGATATAATGAAAACAGCCGGAAAAACTGGCTATTCAGCTTGACAGCAAACGTGGACTGTGTTATGGTTAAACACTTCCAATAATCTGTCGTAAACCCGTCCTTAGAGGACGGTTTTTAATTCTTTCAAACGGGAGCGCATATATGAAAAGCGAAGATGTCAAACTAGGTATTGAACGTGCCCCTCACCGGTCTTTGCTGCGCGCTCTGGGTCTGAATACCGAAAGTTTCCAAAAACCCTTTATAGGTATAGTGAACAGCTTTACCGAAGTAGTCCCCGGTCATATTCACCTCAGACAGATTTCCGAAGCCGTCAAAGAAGGCATAAATGCCGCCGGCGGAGTAGGTTTTGAGTTTAATACCATTGCGGTTTGTGACGGTATCGCCATGAACCATGCCGGCATGAAATACAGCCTGCCCAGCCGTGAAATCATTGCCAACACAGTTGAAATAATGGCTATGGCCCATGCCTTTGACGGTCTGGTTTTCATACCTAACTGTGACAAGGTTGTGCCCGGTATGCTCATGGCCGCCTGCCGTTTGAATATCCCCTCTATATTTGTCAGCGGCGGCCCTATGCTGGCCGGACGTTTACGAAAGAATGACCAGGTTAGCTGTGTAGATTTAAATAGCGTTTTTGAAGCAGTTGGTCAGGTTGCCAAAGGCCAGATGGCAGAAGAAGAACTGCTGGAACTGGAAAAAGTGGCTTGCCCCGGTTGCGGCAGTTGTGCAGGCATGTTTACCGCCAATACTATGAACTGCCTTACCGAAGCTCTGGGTATGGCCTTGCCAGGTAACGGCACCATACCGGCGGTAGATTCACGCCGCACTCAGCTTGCCAAAAGTGCCGGACAGCAGATAATGCAGCTGATAAAAGATAATATTTGCCCCAAAGATATAATAACTCCTGATGCCATTCACAATGCATTCAGTCTGGATGTGGCACTGGGCGGCAGTACCAATTCGGTACTGCACGTGATGGCTGTTGCTCATGAAGCCGGGGCTGATTTTTCACTGGAACAGATAAACCGGATAAGTGATTGTACCCCGAATTTGTGCAAGCTTCGCCCGTCCGGTCCGTACCATATTGAAAATCTTGACCAGTCAGGCGGAATAGGCAGTGTCCTTAAGGAACTGAAACCTTGGCTGAAAAATGATGCACGCACTGTCTCCGGTAAAACTATAGGACAACTGGCAGATGCCGCACCCAAAGCAGATAATAAAGTTATCCGTTTTGCTTCCAACCCATACTCCCCCAAAGGCGGATTGGCTGTTTTATTCGGCAACCTTGCACCTAATGGCAGTGTAGTCAAACGTTCTGCGGTTGCCCCTGAGATGATGGTTCATCGCGGGCCTGCCCGCATATTTGACTCTGAAGAGCTGGCGACTAAAGCTATTATGGGCGGGAAAATAAAGCCGGGTGATGTACTGGTTATCCGTTATGAAGGGCCTAAAGGCGGGCCTGGTATGCGGGAAATGCTTACCCCCACCTCACTTTTGGCCGGCATGGGGCTGGATAAAGAAGTAGCCCTGATTACTGACGGGCGTTTTTCCGGAGCAACCCGTGGAGCCGCCATGGGACATGTTTCACCTGAAGCAGCCGCTTGCGGACCTATAGCAGCCTTGCAGGACGGGGATATGATAAATATTGATATCCATAACTATAAACTTTCGGTAGAGCTTTCAGATGAAGAAATCCAAAAGCGTTTGGCAAATGTGCCTGTTTTTGAACCGAAGATTAAAAGCGGTTACTTGAAATTTTATACAGAGAACGTCACCTCGGCCAGTACCGGGGCGGTTTTTAAAGACTAAGTCTAAGGGGGCAATGAGAAAATGAAATTGACTGGCGCCCAGATAGTATGCGAAAGTCTGCTCAAAGAAGGAGCAGGCATAATCTTCGGGTATCCGGGTGGAGTACTCTTGCCCTTGTACGATACTTTTACCCAGTACCCTGCCCTCAGGCATATATTGACCCGGCATGAACAGGGTGCCGCCCATGCCGCTGACGGTTTTGCCAGAGTTACCGGCAAGGTAGGTGTTTGTCTGGCAACGTCTGGGCCGGGTGCGACCAACCTGATTACCGGCATTGCCAATGCCTATATGGATTCAATTCCTATGGTAGCCATTACCGGTCAGGTTACACGTAACCTTATCGGCAAAGATGCTTTTCAGGAGATTGATATCACCGGTATCACTTTGCCCATTACCAAGCAGAATTATCTGGTAACCAAGGCAAGTTCACTGGCAGATACTATAAAGGAAGCCTTTTATTTAGCCCGAACCGGACGCCCCGGCCCGGTGCTGATAGATATACCCAAAGATGTATTCATTGAACAGGCAGAGTTTGAATACCCCGATGAACCGGATTTGCCCGGTTACAAGCCCGTCATAAAGGGCAACCTGATGCAAATACAAAAGGCTGCCAGACTTATAGAAACAGCTGAAAAGCCGGTAATTATTGCCGGTCACGGAGTAAATATTTCAGGCGCCAACGAAGAACTGAAGACTCTGGCTGAAAACTGTCAGTTACCAGTTATTACCACTCTGCTGGGTGTCAGCAGTTTCCCCGAGGACCATGTCTTGAGTTATGGCATGCTGGGTATGCATGGTATGGCTTATGCCAATATGGCTGTAGCCGCCACTGACCTGATAATAGCCATAGGCATGCGTTTTGATGACCGGGTTACCGGCAAATTGAGCTCCTTTGCTCCCCATGCCAGTGTTATTCATATAGATATAGACCCTGCCGAAATAGGCAAAAATGTACGGGTTGATGTACCCATCGTGGGTGATGTCAAAAATGTACTGAAATCACTCAACAAACAAGTGGAATGTGTTCAGCACCCTGACTGGCTGAGGCAACTGGAAAACTGGCGAAGGGAACACCCTCCGCTTTCTATACGGCATACTGACCTTATTCTGCCTCAGTATATAGTTCAGCAGATAAGTGAAGCTACCCGCGGGAACGCTATTGTGGTTACCGGTGTGGGACAGCACCAGATGTGGGCCGCCCAGCATTATACCTATATCCGCCCCAACTCACTGGTAACTTCCGGCGGTTTGGGTACTATGGGGTTTGACCTGCCTGCCGCTTTGGGTGCCAAGGTTGGTTGCCCTGACGAAACTGTCTGGTGTATTGCCGGTGACGGCGGTTTCCAGATGAATATGCAGGAATTGGGAACAGTGGTACAAGAGAAAGCGGCCGTTAAAATAGCTGTTTTCAATAACGGCTATCTGGGCATGGTTCGCCAGTGGCAGGACTTGTTCTATAACAAAAATTATGTGGCCACTCCTTTAGGATGCCCTGACTTTATAAAAATAGCAGAAGCATACGGCATTCCGGCTTTAAATGTTAAACGCAAGGAAGACGTCCGCCCGGCTATTGAACAGGCTATGTCCACCGAAGGACCATTCCTTTTGAACTTTGTGATTGAACCCGAAGAAAACGTATATCCCATGGTTCCTCCCGGCGCCGCTCTCCACGAAGTACTGGAAGAACCTAAGAAAGAGGTGAGTGCATGTCCCCGACGAAGCATACCATAGTAGCTTTAGTTGAAGACAGACCCGGCGTATTAAACCGCATGGCCAGCCTTTTCAGACGGCGTGGTTTCAATATTGACAGTATTGCAGTTGGGCGGAGTGAGACACCGGGTTTTTCCCGCATGACCATTGTGGTTGACGGGGCTAATACCATGGTAGAGCAGGTACGCAAACAGCTTGATAAAGTGATAGATGTGGTAAAGGTATCCGACATTACCGGACAGGATATCATCTGCCGTGAACTGGCACTTATAAAAGTAAAATCCACCCCTGCCAACCGCAGTGAAATAATGCAGATTGTAGATATTTTCCGGGCAAAGATAGTGGACGTAGCTTCCGATTCGTTGACAGTGGAAGTAACCGGAGATGAAGAAAAAGTAAATTCGCTATATAATCTGTTACGTGCATTTGGTATTAAGGAGATAACCCGTACGGGACGAATTGCCATGACCCGCGGCGGGCTTGCTACGGCTACCGAACTGCAATCATCTAAAGAATTAAAAACAAAAGAGTAAAAAGCTCTAGGAGGAAAAATGGCTGTCATATATTACGATAAGGACTGTGATCTGAGCCTTATTGAAAAGAAACTTATTGGTATTGTCGGTTATGGTGCCCAGGGTCATGCCCATGCCCAGAACCTGCGTGATTCAGGCCTGAAAGTTATTGTAGCTTGTGTTGAAGGCGGACGCGGCTGGAAGAAAGCCACCGCTGACGGTTTTGAAGTAATGTGTGTAGCCGAAATGGCCAAAAAAGCTGACATCATCATGATGCTGGCTCCTGATACCTCACAGGCCAAGATTTATAAAGATTCAATTGAACAGGGGCTGAAGCCCGGTAAAATGCTGATGTTTGCCCACGGCTTCAATATACATTACGGGCAGATAGTACCCCCCTCATTTGTAGATGTGACCATGATAGCCCCCAAATGCCCCGGCTATATGCTCAGGCAGGTTTTCACCGAGGGTGCAGGCGCTCCTTCGCTGATTGCTGTTGAACAGGATGCCAGCGGCAAGGCCAAGGAACTGGCTCTGGCTTATGCCAAGGGTATCGGTTCCAACCGTGCCGGCATACTGGAAACTACTTTTGCCGAAGAAACCGAAACCGACCTCTTTGGTGAGCAGGCTGTTTTATGCGGCGGCACTACCTCACTGGTCAAAGCAGGTTTTGAAACACTGGTTGAGGCCGGATATCAGCCCGAAGTGGCTTACTTCGAATGTCTGCATGAGTTAAAGCTGATTGTAGATTTGATGTACCAGGGCGGTATTGCCTATATGCGTGATTCCATTTCTGACACCGCCAAATACGGTGACTTCACCCGCGGTCCCAGAGTTATCAACGAGGATACCTATGAAACTATGGGCGAGATACTGGGTGAAATTCAGGATGGCAGCTTTGCCAAGGAATGGATACTGGAAAATCAGGCCGGACGTCCCGTTTACAATTCACTCCGCCGCATGGAGTCTGAGCACCTTATTGAAGAAGTGGGTGCCGAACTGCGCTCTATGATGAGCTGGCTGAAAAAGAAAAGGTAAAGGGTATTTTAAAATAACCATGATAGATTACATTCCAAATTATATAAGCGGACTGTATCACAGCCTGGCTGAAGGGAAACTTCTCATCCTTAGCAGCCCCTCTTTCTGGACGAAGAGGGGTATCCGGTTACAATGCTAAATATAGAGTAATTTTCTTTCAGAAAGGATTTTTGTCATGGACAGAATAAAGATTTTTGATACCACCCTCAGAGACGGAGAGCAAGCAGCCGGTGCTTCTTTAAATGCACAGGAAAAGCTGGAGATAGCCCGGCAGCTTGAAAAACTGGGGGTGGATATCATTGAAGCAGGCTTTCCCATCACCTCGCCGGGTGATTTTGAAGCC
Source organism: Dehalococcoides mccartyi CG5 (assembly GCF_000830885.1). Taxonomy (NCBI): domain Bacteria; kingdom Bacillati; phylum Chloroflexota; class Dehalococcoidia; order Dehalococcoidales; family Dehalococcoidaceae; genus Dehalococcoides; species Dehalococcoides mccartyi. The sequence continues at coordinate 671,852 of NZ_CP006951.1, read as the reverse complement.
GTAAAGCTAATAGCCCAAGAAGTACGCACCCCTGTTATCTGTGGTTTGGCTAGAGCCATACCGGCAGATATTGACCGTGCCTGGGAAGCTTTGAAAGAGGCTGCCCATCCCCGGATCCATGTGTTTATTTCTTCATCTGAAATACACATGGTTCACCAGATAAAAAAGAGCCGTGACGAAGTGCTGGAGCTGGCGCGCACTATGGTAGCCAAAGCCAAAGGCTACACTGATGATATAGAGTTTTCGCCCATGGACGCCAGCCGCTCTGACCCGGAGTTTCTGTATAAACTGCTTGAAGCAGTTATAGATGCCGGGGCTACCACCCTGAATATACCTGATACCGTTGGTTATGCTATTCCCAGTGAATTCGGTGAACTTATAAAAGGTATCCGCCAGAACGTGCCCAATATAGGCAAAGCGGTTATAAGCGTGCATTGCCATGATGATTTGGGTATGGGCACAGCCAATTCGCTGGCGGCAGTTAAAAACGGTGCCCGTCAGGTGGAATGCACCTTGAATGGCATAGGTGAACGGGCCGGCAATGCCGCACTTGAAGAAGTAGTGATGGCACTGCGTACCCGAAGCGACTTTTTTAATTTTGAAACAGGTATAAACACACAGGAAATATACCGCACCAGCCGTCTGGTCAGTGCTCTTACCGGTTTCGCCATTCAACCCAACAAGGCAGTTGTGGGTGAAAATGCTTTCCGCCACCAGTCCGGTATTCACCAAGACGGCGTTATTAAAATGGCTAAAACGTTTGAAATTATGGATCCCAAGGAAGTGGGTATTCAGGCATCCAGTTTGGTATTGGGCAAGCTTTCAGGCCGCCATGCTTTCAAACAGCATCTGACTGAACTGGGCTTTGACCTGAACGAAGAAGATTTTGATCGTGCTTTCAAAGCATTTAAAGATTTGGCAGACAAAAAGAAGGACGTAACTGACCGGGATATAGAAGCTCTGGTTGCCGAAGAACTGCGGACTACAGTTGAACTTTATCATCTTGACCGCATACAGGTTACCTCCGGAGACAGGGGCATACCCACCGCCGCAGTGCGTCTGACTACCCCGAATGGGGGAGCTGTTGAAGATGCCTCTTTGGGCAGCGGACCGGTAGATGCCGTTTACAAGGCCATAAACCGGATAGTAAACGTACCTAACAAACTGACTGAGTTTTCGGTTAAGTCTGTTACGGCCGGTATTGATGCACTGGGTGAAGTGCTTATCCGTATTGAAAGTGACGGTGTGACCTATACAGGACGCGGGTCCGATACAGATATAATAGTAGCCAGTGCCAAGGCCTATATGAATGCCTTGAACCGCTTGCTTAGGGTTAAGAACGCATCTTAAAAGGAGCAACATACCATGCCGATAGAAGTGGAAATGCTCTTTCGCATTCTGCTTGCCATGGTACTGGGCGGGATTGTCGGTTATGAACGGGAACATTCAGGCAAGGCCGCCGGGCTGCGTACTAATACCCTTATTTGTGTAGGTTCCTGCCTGATAACACTGGTATCTATTTACGGTTTTTCGGAAACGGATATCAGCCGGATAGCAGCCGGAATAGTTACCGGCGTGGGCTTTCTGGGAGCGGGTGCTATACTCCGCCAGTCAGAGGGACACGTTGAGGGCTTAACCACTGCCGCTACTATTTGGGCAGTAGCCGGTATAGGTCTGGCTGTCGGTGCAGGTATGTATTTTTTATCGGCTGTCGGTACCGGTGTTATATTACTGATATTACTTATTGACCGGGTAAAATTCCGTTAGATATTCTTGGAGAGGTTATGATGAACTTAGTTGAAAAAATACTGGCCGCCCACTGCGGCAAAACCCAGGTCAGCCCGGGTGACTTTATAAATGCCAAAGTAGACCTGGTACTGGCTAATGACATTACCGCACCTATAGCCATTAAAGAATTTAAAAAGGTTGGAGTCAGCAAGGTATTTGACTCCAAAAAGATAGTCTTTGTGCCTGACCATTTTGTACCCAACAAGGATATTGCATCCGCCGAACAGGTTAAAATGGTGCGTGAATTTGCCCGTGAACAAGGGATACTCTTTTTTGAATGCGGGAAAATGGGCGTTGAACATGTAATCCTGCATGAGCAGGGTTTGGTATTGCCGGGTGATATTGTGGTAGGTGCCGACTCCCATACCTGCACTTACGGTGCACTGGGCGCTTTCACTACCGGCATGGGCTCAACCGATATAGCCGCCGCTATGGCTACCGGTGAAGTCTGGATGAAAGTTCCCCAAACTATCAAATTTAACTATTCGGGCAAACTGCCGAAATGGATTGGCGGCAAAGACCTTATCCTGTACACCATAGGGCAGACGGGTGTGGACGGGGCTTTGTACTCTGCCATGTTTTTCTGCGGTGAGGCTATTGAAGCGCTCTCTATGGAAAACCGCTTTACCATGTCCAATATGGCTATTGAAGCAGGCGGCAAGGCCGGGCTGTTCCGGGTTGATGAAAAAACTCTGGAATATGTAACCCCCAGAGCCAAACGCCAGTACACAGTTTATGACAATGATGCTGATGCGTCATATGCTAAAACATACAATTTTGATATTTCCAAGATTGAGCCACAGGTATCACTGCCGCATTCACCGGCAAATGCCCGCCCTGTCAGCCAGATTGGTAAAATTAAGGTTGACCAGGTTATCATCGGTTCCTGTACCAACGGGAGACTGGAAGACCTGGCCGTGTCTGCCAAACTGCTAAAAGGAAATGTGGTTCACCCTGACCTGCGGACTATTGTTATTCCCGGCTCACAGCAGGTATATCTGGATGCCCTGAAGGCAGGCTATATTGAAACCTTTATCAATGCCGGAGTTGCGGTTTCCACACCCACCTGCGGCCCTTGTCTGGGTGGACATATGGGTATTTTGGCGGCCGGTGAACGATGCTTAGCAACCACCAACCGCAATTTTGTAGGGCGCATGGGCAGTCCCAAGAGCGAAGTATATCTGGCAGGTCCGGCGGTTGCCGCTGCCACCGCCATTAAAGGATACATTGCCCACCCTGATGAAATTTAGATAGTTAATCTTGTTAAAGGATTGTGAAGAAGCTGTTGTTTAAAACAGGCTTTATTCAGCTAGGAGAAAAGATGTTAAAAGGATTTGTGCATAAATACGGTGAAAATGTGGATACAGATGCCATTATCCCGGCACGTTATTTAAACGTATCCGAGCCCAAGGCACTGGCCGAACACTGTATGGAAGATATAGACCTGGACTTTGTAACAAAAGTTAAACCGGGTGACTTTATCGTAGCCACTACCAATTTCGGTTGCGGCTCGTCCCGTGAGCATGCGCCTATTTCCATAAAAGCTTCCGGTGTTTCGGCAGTAATAGCCGCCAGTTTCGCCCGCATATTTTTCCGCAATGCTATAAATATCGGCTTGCCATTGCTTGAAAGTGCCGAAGCTGCCGAAAAAATAAACAGCGGTGACGAACTGGAAATAGATTTGGAAACCGGTATTATCAAAGACCTGACTACCGGCGAAAAATTTTCTGCCAAACCGTATCCCGAATTTATGTCCCGCCTGATAAAAGCCGGCGGTCTTATAGAATATACCCGTGAAAAACTTTGCGGAAGAGGTGTTTAGTTGGATTTCAAACTGACAGTTCTGCCTGGTGACGGCATCGGTCCGGAGGTTATGGACGAAGGCTTAAAAGTTTTAAATGCCGTCGCCAAAAAATACAAGCACACTTTTAAATATCAGTACGGACTTATCGGCGGTTGCTGTATAGACAAAGAGGGAGTAGCACTTAGTCCGGCAGCTCTGGCTATGTGCAAAAAATCCGATGCCGTTTTATTGGCGGCAGTGGGTGACCCCCGTTTTGATGACCCTAAACTGCCTGTCCACCCTGAAGACGGCCTGTTGGCACTTAGAAAGGGGCTTGGCCTTTTTGCCAATATCCGTCCGGTCAAGGTTGCCCCTTCACTGGTAAATTCCACCCCCATAAAGGCCGAAATAGTAAAAGGGACTGATTTTATATTTATCAGGGAACTAACCGGTGGCGTATATTTTGCCAAGCCCAAAAAACGCTGGACGACACCTGCCGGTATCCGCAAAGCTACTGACAGCATGACTTACTCTGAAAATGAGATTGAACGGATTGTGCGGGTAGGGTTTGAGCTGGCTAAAAACCGCAAGAAAAAATTGGTTAGCGTAGACAAGGCCAATGTCTTACTGTCTTCCCGCTTGTGGCGCCAGATAGTTATAGAAGTGGCAAAAGATTACCCTGAGGTGAAGGTAGAACATGTACTGGTAGATGCCTGTGCCATGAAACTTATACTTGCACCTACCTATTTTGACGTTATTGTCACCGAAAACTTGTTCGGTGATATTTTGACAGACGAGGCCTCCATGCTGGCAGGTTCTATGGGTATGCTGCCTTCTGCCTCTCTGGCAGGCATACCGGCAAAGGGCACTAAAATTTTTGGTCTCTATGAACCTATCCACGGCAGTGCCCCCACTATTGCCAAACAAAATATTGCCAACCCCATTGCCACCATTTTAAGCATAGCCATGATGCTACGCTACTCTTGTGGACTGGAGACTGAAGCTGTTGAAATTGAATCTGCGGTTGACAAGGTTCTGGCAGCTGGTTATGCTACGATAGATATATTCAAAGAGGGTAATACCAAGCTCGGTACTGCCGAGATGGGTAACCAGATAACTAAAATGATAGGAGGCTAAACTCCTGTGCAGGTAAAACTATACGATACTACTTTAAGAGACGGCTCCCAGCGGGAGGGCATTTCCTTCACGGTGGCGGACAAGCTTAAGATTGCCCAAAAACTGGATGATCTGGGCATACATTATATTGAAGGCGGCTGGCCGGGTTCAAACCCAAAGGACAGTGAATTTTTCACTCAGGCAAAATCACTCAAATTGAAAAATGCCAAAATGGTGGCTTTCGGATCTACCCGCCGCCCAAAAGTAAAGGCAGATGCAGATACCACCCTGAAACAACTGATTGATTCAGGTACGGAATATGTGACTTTAGTAGGTAAAAGTTCGGCCAGACAGGTAACACAGGTACTGGAAACCACTCTGGAAGAAAATCTGGCCATGATTACCGAATCTATTGAGTACCTGCGTTCCAAATGCATAAAGGTCTTTCTGGATGCCGAGCATTTCTTTGACGGCTATAAGGATAACCCCGAGTATTCAATACAAGTTTTACAGGCGGCAGAAAAGGCCGGTGCCGAAGGTGTGGTACTGTGCGATACCAATGGAGGTACTCTGCCAGAAGAAATAACCCAAGCCGTCAAAACCGTAAAAGAAGCCCTAAATATTTGCGTGGGTATTCACGCCCACAATGACACCGAAATGGCCGTAGCTAACAGCATAGCCGCTCTCAAGGCTGGTGCCAGTCAGGTTCAGGGCACCATAAACGGATTTGGTGAAAGATGCGGGAATGCCAATTTGTGTTCCATAATACCCATTTTGAAACTGAAGATGGATATAGACTGTATATCTGATAACCAGCTGAAATTGCTTACTGAAACTTCCCATTATATAAGTGAACTGGCCAATCTGGTTTCCGAGCCGTTCTTGCCGTATGTAGGTTCAAGTGCTTTTTCACATAAAGCCGGCCTGCATGTCAGCGGTCTCAGCAAATGGTCAGGCAGTTACCAGCATATAGAACCGGAACTGGTGGGTAACCATCAACGCCTGCTGGTATCTGAACTGGCAGGTAGATCAAACATTGTACAAAGGGCAAAAGCTATCGGCATAAATCTGGCTCCAGATTCCAAAGAAGTAAAAGACTTGCTTCAGCAGGTTAAAAAAATGGAGAGCTTGGGTTTTCAGTACGAAAACGCAGAAGCTTCTTTTGATTTACTGGTAAACCGCACCCAAACGGGATATATTGCCCCGTTTGAGCTTATAGACTTCATGGTGGTAGTGGAAAAGCAGCGACGCCCTTCAGCTATGCGCAATCAGGACGAAATGATGGCCGAAGGTATTGTGAAAGTAAGAGTAGACGGCGATATTATGCACACGGTAGCCGAAGGCAACGGCCCCATAAATGCACTTGATGCCGCTTTGCGTAAAGGTCTTTGCCAGTTTTACCCTGAACTCTCGGCAGTCCATCTATCAGATTACAAGGTGCGCATACTGGAGCAGACCAGCGGTACAGATGCGCTGGTAAGGGTGCTTATTGAATCCAGTGACGGTGAAAATACCTGGCACACAGTAGGTGCCAGCCCCAACATTATTGAAGCCAGCTGGCTGGCTCTTTCAGATAGTTTTGAGTACTGGCTGATAACCAAAAAGTGTAAAAACTGTAAAAAACAATAATCTATTAAGCGGCGGGGAAACCCGCCGCAATTATGTACAGAGGCTTAGGGTGTCCGTTTAGATTCATAGACTTACAAATGGTTTCTTCCGTAAAAGCACCTATCACCACACTTCCCAAACCCAAAGCCACACACGCCAGACTGAAGTTTTGTGCAACATGGCCTACTTCAAAATAGGCATATTTTTCGGCATTGTTGCCATATCTTTTTATCAAATCTTCCGGACGGTAACAAATAACCAGTGAGAAGGGAGCATCTGCCACAAAATCCTGTTTGAAACACCCTTCTGCCAGTTGTTTGCGGAAATCACCGCTCACCTGCAGATAAAGCCCGTTCCGCTCAGGATTATACCGGTATACCCCGGCTTCCAAACCTTCCACTCCTTTGTTCCCGGCTATTATATAAAGGTCAAGCGGATAAATTGCCCCGGCACTGGGTGCAGAACGTAATTTATCTACTGTATCTGTAATGCCGTCTGATGCCCACAACAGTTGGGACAAAGTTTCTCTATTTATCTGGCGGTTTGAAAATGACCTGACCGAACGTCTTTTGCTTATAGCTTCTTCAACTGTCATTTTGCCCCGCACACTGGGCGGGGGTAATTTTATAATATCAGTCATCTAACCTTTGATTACTCCTAATGGTCTGGTTTTAAATATATTCCGGGCAATACCTGCTTTGTGGGTTACTTCCACTACATCAGCCACATCTTTGTAGGCTTCTGAGGCTTCTTCTGCCAGACTGCCTATGTCACCCACCCTTATACTTATACCCTGAGACCTGAGAGTATCCAGCAGTTGTGTACCGGAAGTAGTTTTCTTAGCCGCACCGCGGCTGAGTATCCGGCCTGCGCCATGGCAGGTAGAACCGAAAGTTTCACGCATGGCAGTCTCTGTACCTACAGCTACATACGAGTATCTGCCCATGTCTCCGGGTATTATAACAGGCTGTCCGACTTTTCGGTAAACAGCCGGTATCTCAGGGTGGCCGGCAGGGAAAGAACGGGTGGCACCTTTACGATGGACACATACATTCTGCACTTTGCCGTCTACCATATGCTCTTCTATCTTGGCAATATTATGGGCTACATCGTATATCTGGTCCATACCTAAATCACGCCGGCTTTTTTCAAATACCTTCATGAAGGCATCACGTGCCCAGTGGGTGATGCACTGGCGGTTAGCCCAAGCATAATTGGCGGCACAGGCCATAGCGGCTAGATAGTTCTGCCCATCGTCTGATTTTAGCGGGGCACAAGCCAGCTGGCGGTCAGGCAAATTTATGCCATATTTTTTGACCGCTTCATTTAACAGTTGCACATAGTCAGTACATACTTGATGCCCCAAACCCCGTGAACCGGTATGGATAAGAAAAAGTACCTGACCCAGCGCCTGAACTCCGAACACCGCCGCTACTTCAGGATCAAATATTTCATCTACAACCTGTACTTCCAAAAAATGGTTGCCTGAACCCAGTGTACCCAGTTGGGATGCACCTCTGGTCTTGGCCTTATTGGAAACCTTGTCGGGATTAGCACCAGATAAACTGCCGGATTCTTCAGTCAGTTTAATGTCTTCGGCTTCGCCCATACCCTTTTCCAAAGCCCAGCTCCCGCCACGGGTCATTACATTATCTATATCTGTTCCGCTTAGCTTTATATTACCGCTGCTACCCACCCCGGAGGGTATTTTGGAAAAAAGCTCATTCAAAAGCTCATCTATCTTGGGTTGAACTTCTTCAACACTGAGGTTTGTCCTTAAAAGGCGGGTTCCGCAGTTTATATCAAAACCTACGCCGCCGGGTGAGATTACCCCGTCACTTATTCTGGTAGCGGCCACTCCGCCGATGGGGAAACCGTAACCCCAATGAATATCAGGCATAGCCATAGACCTGCCCACAATACCGGGCAAAAAAGCCACATTGGCAATTTGCTCTATAGCATGCTCCTCCCATATTTGATTGAGCATACGTTCACTGGCATATACCAGACCGGGCACTCTCATACCTACTTTGTAGCTCTGGGGGATTTCCCAACGGTAGTCATCTATTTTTTTAAGTATTCCATGCCACGGGCTGGTCATAACTGCCTCCTAGATATCCAATAACACTTGAAGCTTGTACCCTCCGGTAATCTTTTTTACTTTGAGCAAGTGGTAGGTAGCTGCCTTTACATAATGATGCAAGGGAGTATCTGCATTAACTTTTTGGCCAAAACAGATAGCCGTAAGTTTAAAAGCTGAATTCACCGCCACTTCAAAACGCCCAAACACCAGTATTTGAGTATCAAATATATATATAAGTTCATTTAGCCACTTAACCAGCAGATTTTCATAACTATCTGATATAAATTCCAATGATATTATTTTATCCTGTTTCAAGGTAGACGTATCAGTAATAAGGCTGAAAAGACCGCTGGCCGCAAACCCAAAGGCATCACCCATACTTGCCCCTTGTGCTACAATGCCCACATCAGCCGTATGCTGGATTAGTTTATATCCCAAAAACATAGTAACTTATTATAACATTTTAAATATTTGTGAGCGTAAATTTCTTTCAGCTTTGGCCATCATTTAGTATAATAGAGACGAATAAATGAAATCGGGGTGAATATGGGCGACATTAAGTCTGCTTTTGAAATCGCCATGGAAAAGCTAAAGGATATTGAGGAGGTTACGGAGGATGAGAAAGCCCGCTGGAAATACCTGCCTGCCGGAGAAAAGCTAGCCACTGCCTACCTCAAGGAAACCGTCAATCTCAAAACTGAACTTGAGCAATACCAAGGAAAAGCACGTGAATATGTGGGAAAAGGCATAGAAAACCTGCTATTATCCCTTATAGCCCTGCCGGAAAATGAAGCCGCTACCCGTATCGGTAGCAAGGCAATGGAGGGCATAAAGAGCATTAAAGAAGACCAGGCGGCGGCAGAAACAATGATCAGCCAGATGGTGCAAATCATAGCCCATTATACTGACCAGGGTGAGAAACAGCGCCGCTCCGCTTATGACCAACTTAAACAGCAGTATTCCCAATATCTGCAAAAAGCCATACAGCAGGGTATGGAAATGCCTCCTGGTCTGTCATCTGATATAGAAAAACACCCCCGTTTTCAGGAAGAATGGCGAAAACGGAAAAATGAATTTGAAGCACGGTATATTGAATCTCTGGCACAAATGAAACAGGAACTTTCACAGATAAAGTAGGGGTTTTTATGGTGGATGACTCTCTGATTTTTAAAGCCGTAGCAAATACCCGAATACTCCGGCCTCCAAAGCAGCGGCTGGCCACTTTCGGTATTACCAATATAGATTATTACCTGCTAACCACACCATCTTATCCCGTTGAAGAAGGTGATATGCCTTTGCAGGCGGAAACTGTGGTACGGGAAGGTAAAGTGATAGTCCAGCAACCGCGGATAGTCACCCCATATTACCTTACCCGTCTGGAAGGTTTCTCTGACGAAGCCAAACGCTATTTCAGCCTTCTGGTTGACCAGTATGGCTCTCAGGCACCCGGCCTGATGTATGCCTACAAAAATGAATCCAAAGGACTGAATATAGTACCGGGGGAACTGCATACAGTGGCTCAAAACATAAGCCAGCAACTGGACAAAGATAAAGCCAAACTGACCACCATTATTCAGGGCGAAGACACCCTTTGGGATGTGTCTCTGCTCAAATTTATTTATGACCTTACCCGTCATTCGCTTCAAGGCAACCTTTCAGATTTGGGTAGCCGGGGACGGCTGGGAGTAGGTACGGATGGCGTACCCAGTGATGCCCGTTTTTATATTGAAGAACTGTTTTCCAAAACGCTTCGTGACGAAGCTGACCCGAGTGAACTTAAAGACGAACTGGAACGCTGGGAGCTTTTTAATGAGTATCAGGATCGTTTTTTTGCCCTGTTTAAGAAAAAATAAGGGGAAGACTGATGAAAATTACCTCGGTGGAAGCCAGAGATCTCTCTGAAGCCTGGTTTTTGTGCCTGAGACAGGTACTTACAAACGGTTACGAGTACACTATTGAACGTGGCAGTTATTCAGGGCAGAAACGCAAAGAACTGGATATGATAACTGTCCATATTAAAAACCCCGGTAACCGCCCCCTTATACCTGATGTTCCACCCGGTGTGCCCGCTCCATCCACTATGGAATATATAGATAACTATCTGCCGTACCTGATGACTGCTCACCGGGCAGAGGGTGAGCAGTATACCTATGGCCAGTATCTTGAAGCCCAGATTGCCAAAGTTATAAAAATGTACCGGGAAACAGGCTTCAATACCAATCAGGCTTTTATGACAGTAGGCAATCCCGAAACACTGGACTTGGAGGACCCCCCTTGTCTTCGCAGTATAGATACCAGAGTACGTTACGGAAAACTCCACTTTATAATATATTTCCGCTCATGGGATTTATGGGCAGGCTTCCCGTCTAATCTGGCGGCTATCCAACTGCTAAAAGAATATATGGCAGCCGAAATAGGGGTAGAAGACGGGGAGATTATCGCCATGAGCAAAGGCATGCATATTTACGATTATGCCTGGGATATAGCCAAAACGGCCGCCGGCATGAATGGCGTTTAGGCATTTGGCATTTCAGCGTATTTGTACTATAATGCTGAACGTTCTTTTTAAAAATAATTCATAGGTATTTGTCACAAACTGCCTATAGTGTTAAAATATGGATGCTTTAAACGTGGGCCGATAGCTCAATTGGCAGAGCAATTGACTCTTAATCAATTGGTTGGAGGTTCGAGTCCTCCTCGGCTCACTTAATCACGTTTCTCAAGCGGTCATGACTGATGTTGACCGCTTTTCTATTTCCCGATAGTTACGGGCACTGCAAGAAGGAAATTACTATGACCAACCGGGATTTACCCCCTCTTATAGAGTTTAAAAATATCAGCCTTATGCGCGGCGAACGCCTGTGCCTGAAAAATATAAATCTGGTTATAAATCAGAGGCAAAGTCTGGCCATACTTGGCCCAAACGGGGCAGGCAAATCCAGCCTTATCAAGACTATAACCCGCGAATTATACCCCATCTTTGATCCTCTGGGTTCAAGCCTTCGCATACTCGGACGGGGAAATTGGGACGTATTTGAATTGCGAAGCCAACTGGGGATAGTATCTGCCGAGGTTCTGAGGCAGGACATCAGCCAGACTTGCCAGGAAGCAGTGCTAAGCGGTTATTTCGGTTCTCCGTACCTGCGTGATGCCGGTTTGATTAGCCCGAAAATGAAAACCTATGCCCAAGATATGATGAATCTGCTGGAAATAGACCATTTGGCAGAACGGCTGACAGATGAAATTTCAAGCGGTGAAGCCCGCAGGGTAGTTATTGCCAGAGCGTTGGTAAATAACCCCCAAAGCTTGTTGCTGGATGAACCAACCACTAATCTGGACATGAAATCCGCCCACCAGTTACGTCAGCTGCTCAGCAAAATTTCAAACCTGGGGACTCAGATAATACTGGTTACCCATAACCTCACTGATATAATACCGGAAATAAACCGGGTGGTTATGCTGAAAGACGGCAGTATTTTCCGGGACGGAGCCAAAATTGAAATAATGACCGAGACTAATTTTTCTGAACTATTCGGATTTGAAGTTAATTTGCTGAATAAAGCCGGTTTTTATTACCTTTACTAATAATTAAACCTAACAAAAAGCCCTCTGTTTCCAGAGGGCTTTAATCTGTCACCAATGTAATATTATTCTTACATGCCTTCCTGATCACCCAATTTGATAGCTTTATCCATCTCTTCTTTGAGCAAGGGAGGCAGACCCTCAATATCCACATTCAAAAAGCCGCGTACAATGGCAGCAGTGGCCTCATCTTTATTCAGTCCTCTGGCCATCAGGTATTCAACTTCTTCTTCGGCTATTTTACCCACCGCCGCTTCATGGGATAAATCCACTCCGGATACCCTTCCCATAAGCTCAGGTATAGCATAAATAATGCCCTTATCACCCAGAATAAGCCCGCGGCACTCCAGATGCCCCTTGCAATCCGGCACTTTGCCTTCAATATAACCACGGGAGATAATCTCTCCGCCGGTAGTGAGGGCACGGGTAATAAGTTCGGTTCGGGTATGTTTGGCATTCAGGAAAACCCGTGATCCAACATCCATTTTAGAGCCGGGAGGGCAAACCATAACACTGTTGAAACGGGCAACTGCATTTTCTCCATTCAGGTAAGCCACCGGATAGGACTGCAGGTTTTTAACAGTTTTCATGATAACGTAATTACTTAAGAAAACACCGTTTTCTTCCACGATAGCACCGGTGCGCGGGCGGACAGCTATATCCGGTGACCAAGTGTGTATCATGGTAAAGGTTACCTTCGCACCCTTCTTTATATAAAACTCGGTCACACCTAGATGCAGACCGGTCTCGGTACGGTGGGCAGAAGTACAGCCGGTGATAATATGAAGTTCAGAACCTTCCTCGGCAATAATAATGTTATGAACATTCTGTATAGACTGGTTTTTGGCCATATACATACAGGACTGAACAGGGAATTCGGTTTTTACACCGGGAAGTGCCCGTATAAAATAGCCGTCTGCCTGATTAAGCTCAACATGGGCAGTGTATTTATCTGCATCTACCGATACAGCTTTCCACCAATAATCCTTCAGCCAGTCATATTTCTTGGCGGCCTCGCTAGTTGACATAATCTCTATGCCGTCTTGCTGGGCAGAGAAATGAACAGGGTGGTTATCCATTTGGATATATGTTCCGCTCCGCTCTTTTAGGTCATCCAGTATCACGCCGGATTCAAGTATACGGGCCTTGTCTTCAGATGCAAGCTCAGATGGTTTATTTACATATTTATGGGCCTCGGTATTATCGGTATATTTTTCTAAAAGTATATCGTCACCAACAGCGGGCTTTTTATTTATAGCAGCACCGGCTGTGTCAGCCAGATTAGGTCTTAGATCTTTCGGGGACATTCTACACACTCCTGATAGCCGTTATGCTTAATGGTTTCAAGCATATCCCGCGGGTCACCGGTGCAATTTATACGCCCATGGCAAAGCACATAGCCGGTGCGGGCGTTTACATAATCCAGAATATGCCCGGTGTGGGTTATAACCAAACCACCCCGTTTGCGTTCACGAATAGGGTGTTTTTTCTCCAACAATTCATTTATGAGACTGCCTATAAGGGCGATATTCTCTAAATCAACCCCGGATTCAGGTTCATCAAGGAGAACCATGTCCGGCCCCTGTGCCAGCAACTGGAGCAGTTCAGAACGCTTGATTTCACCACCGGAAAAACCATGGTTAACATCTCTTTCCAGAAAATCTGTCATGTTTGCTTTTTTAGCAAGTTCGTTAATCAAGCCTTTGTCATCTTTGGCACGAAGTGAACTGCGAACCATTTCCCGTAGTTTCACCCCGCGCACTACCGGCGGGCGCTGAAAACTGATGCCTATACCTAAACGGGCACGCTCATCAAGCGGAACATGGGTAATATCTTTGCCATTAAATATCAGCTGGCCTTTGGTAATTTTGTAACGGGGAAAACCCATCAGTGTCATCAGCAGGGTGGTTTTGCCGCTGCCGTTAGGCCCAAAAATAACATGGGTTTCTCCGGCAGGCAGTACCAGGTCAACTCCGTGGAGTATCTCCCGACCATCTACCTCAACATGGAGATCTTTTACCTCAAGCAGAATTTCTGAATCCATTTAAATACCCCTGAATCTATGCTTAGTATATAGTAAATGTTACCAGTAAAATGATGGATATGCAATTTGTACGGCAACTGTTTGCCTGTTTATTTTGCTTTAGCGGCGTTTGGGTACGGTAAGTGAAGCCAAAAGAGTGGTAATAACCGCAAACAGCATCAAAACTCCGCATTGAAATCCTACTTCAGCCAGATTTTTACCCTCCAGCATTATTTCACGCATGCCGTCCACACCATAGGTTAATGGCAGAATATTTGACAGGTACTGAAGCCACTCCGGCATTTGAGAAACCGGCCAGATAACCCCGCACAGAAATATCTGGGGAACAATAATGAGCGGAATGAACTGAACCATCTGGAACTCATTTTTGGCAAAACTGCTGGTAAAAATACCCAGTGTAACTGCACCGGTAATAATAAGCACCTTAAAGAGGAGTATTTGCCAGAGTTCACTCTGAAAGTTAACACCCAGCACATATATAGTAAAAAGAACAATGATAAGTGTCTGCAGCAAGGCAAACACAAAAAATCCCAGAAGATACCCGGCAACTATATCCAGACGGGAAACAGGCGCGGCCATAAGTCTTTCCATAGTACCCTGAGATGTTTCACGCAGAAATGAAATGCCGGTAAGCAGGAAACTGAAAAACAAAGCCAGAGTCGCCAGCATGGCCGGAGCAATATAATCAAGCACCGTTGCATCCGGAAAACTGACACCTATAAGCCCCATAACCACCACCGGAACTACTATTATGAGTGCCATAGTCCTGCGGTCATGGAGTAACTGGCGGATAAGCCTCTGGGCAATAGCCAGCATATTATTCATGGCAGGGGATACCTCCTATTCGGATAGAATGTAAAAAAGCATCTTCCAGACTGGCATCAGCTTTACCTGTAGCCGCCTTTAAATCCGCCGGAGTACCTTCCGCAATTACCTTGCCCTCACGCAGAAACGCCAGACGGTCACAGTGGGCAGCGTCATCAAGCGTATGGCTGGATATTATTATGGTTACTCCTTTTTGGTTTAGGCTTTTAAAATATTCCCAAAAACGGCAACGCAGTTCAGGGTCAAGCCCCACAGTTGGTTCATCTAAAAATATCACCGGGGGATTATGGACAATGGCACAAGCCAAACTTACTCTCTGTTTCATGCCACCGGAAAGGTTCATAACGGCATCATTCCGTCTTTCCCAGAGGTCTACCAGCCTGATTACCTCTTCTATGCGGGCTTTTCGCAGTGTTTTATCCCGCAGACCGTAGACACGGGCAAAAAAATCTATATTCTGGCTGATTGACAATTCGGTATACAGAGAGTGTGCCTGTGGCATGTATCCCAGCTGGTATTCCAGTTGGCGGCTAAACTCTTTTCCAAGTATGGCTAGGTAACCGCTTTTTTGGCGGAGAAGCCCCACCATTATGCGGATAAGAGTGGTTTTGCCTGCCCCGTTAGGACCCATTATTCCGAAGCTTATACCACCGGGAATCTCCAGACTTAAGTCATCTAAGGCCTTGATGTGTTTATAATTGAAAGATATATCCCGCAAGCTGATAGCATTTCCAGTCATGCTACATCCCTTTCTGTTTACCGACAGGGCTTTAATCTTCCCTCTCAAACACCTGATTCAGAATGATGCCGCCTGATTCTTTGGGCACGGATATTCATTCATAATACCTGTAATATGCGAACACCTGCAAGAGCAGGTAACATATTAAAGTCAATTAGTGCTGGATAACGGTTTATGCTAATATGAAAGTGAAGGTTTTATACATGGGAAGGTAAATTGAAAACCAAACTGGCAAACTACATATCTGATATATTTAATCCTCTTACGCTAAGTATTCTCTTTGTTTTTCTGCTAGCCAAAGACTCCACTGAAAACCTGTGGGAAGCCGTCAAATGGTCATTGATATTTATAACTTTGTGCATGCTGCCTATATTTCTGGTTATTTTAAGTATGGTTAAAAGGGGCAAACTTCAATCGGTTTTTTCAAACCCCCGTGAACAGCGTCATGTTTTATATGTTTTGGGTTCGGTGATGGTAGGTGCTGGACTCATGGTACTTATATTTATTGGGGCACCAGATAAACTTATAGCCGCCTTGTTTGCCGGCTTTGTTTCCAGCGTGCTTTTCATGATAGTAAACTTCTTCTGGAAAATAAGCGTCCACACTGCATTTGCCAGTGCATTCTCCAGTATAGCTTTGATGCTTTACGGTTACAGTGCTCTGGGTTTCATGCTGTTAGTACCCATGATGGCTTGGGCCAGAGTTTACCTGAAAGAACATACCGTGGGGCAGGTAACTGCCGGTGCATTGCTGGCGGGCACAGTAATAGTTACTGTTTTTAATATTTTTAATATGGTTAATATCTAAGTAGTTCTGGTAAAAAAGGGCTTCTTTTCTTTGGCACATACCAACTGTATAGCCTGACGCCCGGAAAGAATTACTCCCGGCACACCCCCGGATACCCAATGCCCTGCCAGATAAAGGTTTGATAGCCCCTCTAGACTCCGCCTTGTTTCTTCCTTGAAGTTTTGGCTGGTAAGCCCCCAGCCTTCAGGCGCACCCTGATGGTTTAGCGTATAACGGTTAAGAGTGCAGGGAGTAGCTACATCAGCAATCTCTACCAGTGGGGATATCCCGGGATAGAGTATCTCCAGATTAACCAGTATTTCAGATACCAGCCGTTCTTTTTCAGCGGCGTATTTATTAGGATCTGTTTGCCGAAGGTTATCCCAGTAATCCCATTCAGTTTCAAACTCCGCCTGAATCACACTTTTATCTTTGGGTGCAAAATGGTTGCTGTAGTTAAATATACGCACAAATATTTGCCGAATCTCTCGGTTTCCAACCTGCAGGGGCTGTTTTAGAATGAGAGTATTAAAAACACTTTCATTTTCAAAAGTCCGTTTTACACCAAAACTAGCCACAAAATACGGGCGGCTGAGTTCACAGGTATCAAACTTATTTTGAAGCTTCTTGCCTATATATTTGCCGTCCAGCAGGTGAAAAACTGTATTATGAATATCACCGGCAGAAATTACGTAATCTGCATAGTCCTCAGTCCCGTCAGCCAGCTTGACGCCAAAAGCACAGTCATCTCTGACCAGTATTTTTTCTACGGTAGAACTGTAGGTTACTTCTCCATTCAGGTCTTTATACCGTTTTTCTATCTGGCGGACAAAATCTTTGCAGCCTTTTGCCAGATAGCTCATTTGCCCGTCAGCAGCAATGGCCAGCAACATGATTACAAACCAAACAGGGCATTGGGGGGTAAAGAGGTTATTCAAACATTCAGCCAGCCAGCGGTTTTGCATGCCGGCAGTATAGTCTTGCATACTTTTTGCGTACTTGCCGGACATATATTTAAACAGCTTGCGCATTTTCCACATATCCGTAAGCTTATCTAACCCGGAAGTCAATTCAGGCGGATTCATTTGGCCGTAAGTAGCTAAATCTTTGCCTGAAAAAGCAGTAACTACCGTAGCCAAGTCATCTATAAGGGGGGCATCTGCAGGGGAAAGCATTTTTAGGTCTAAAGCCAGTTCTGAAATATTTAGCGGGATATCCAACTGTCTGCTTCCCTCAATATCAATAAAACTGCCGTATGATTTCATAGGAATAAAATTGGCAGGATCTGCCACCCCAAGCTGGCGATAGATATTATATAAATCAGTGCCGTTTTGGGAACCCATCATAAAGTGAATACCTCCGTCAATCAGGTATTCGCCCCGCCGCCAACAAGCCGCAACACCACCCGGTTTGGAATGATGCTCATAAATACGGGTAGCATAACCATTCATTCGGGAATAACAACCGGCAGAAAGCCCGGCCAGACCGGCACCAATAATGATAACCTTTTTTGAAGACATGAGGCCTCCTGAAATACAGCCGAATGATATTCCGCTTTTGCTAATGCGTCAATAGGGGAAAACGACATAAAAAAACCGCCCTTGCAAGGCGGTTGAATAAACTCTGGCTCCCCTAATAGGTCAATACACAGAACTTTCCAAGCTGTCTTTGAGATGCCTGTTGCTCAATTTAACCATAATCTAATCAAAATCGGCAAGCGGCAGTATCGAAACCCTATTTACCTTGCGAAAGAGTGGCGCAGAGCTTTAGCCGATGGCGTATATTTTTCTCCTGCCGGACTAGCACGCCATCTCAAAGTCTCCAGAGCCAGAGTGACGCAGATTTTGAACCTCTTGAAGTTATCACCGGAAGTCATTGACGTGATTTATTTATTGGGTGATCCTATTAGATATCCAATAATAACCGAGAGGAAACTCAGGTCGTTACTGGCATTAAGTGCTCAACAACAAAAGGCTCGACTGGAAACCATGTTGTCAAAGAATAGGGACAAATAGATGAAGCAGTTCGAGTCCCCTTAGCTGGAGAATACTGGTACTAGAAAATGATAGATTTTGCAATCAGACTCAAAAAATCTTATTCCTCCGAGCAATTGCTAGACTATGAAGGACACTCGCATCACGATCGACAGTCGCGTAAGGAGGATAATTTGAGGTCTAACAAGAATGCGCCTGAAGAACCACGGCATGGTAAACTCGGTGTCAATAATCTGCACAAGGACCAGGATCCAGCCCAGAGAGGAATCAGCATATTGGCTAGGATGATTGCTGAGGCTTATATGGAGGAGTTAGACCAAAAGCGCTTCGCGGAAATGGGTGTAAAGCCGCTGTACATCGAAAAAATCAAGATAGCGATGGACTTCGTGAACATCAATAATCCCAAGGCACGACAAAAACTTCATATTTTGATTGACAAGGCAATAGAAACGGCAAAGTTCGAGGGCTTGACGGAGAACTCACCCCCCTTAGTATTGAAAAACGATGGTGTGAGTATCTGGTTGAAGATTTAGCATTAGCGCCACCAAAGCTCCACCAAGGGGACGATACCTAGAAC
This sequence comes from Dehalococcoides mccartyi CG5, assembly GCF_000830885.1. Taxonomy (NCBI): domain Bacteria; kingdom Bacillati; phylum Chloroflexota; class Dehalococcoidia; order Dehalococcoidales; family Dehalococcoidaceae; genus Dehalococcoides; species Dehalococcoides mccartyi. The sequence goes on along the minus strand of NZ_CP006951.1, from coordinate 652,927 downwards.
TCCCCGGCATTCTAAAGATTGGACGGGTAAGGTCTTTTCCATAACTTTTCCCTGGCCCTGCCTCAAAGAATGAGCTGAAGTCGTTGATTCATCTTTGAAAACGCCGTGTTGTTGCGAAATGAGGCCCCTTCCACGTAGTCCATAACTCCAGTTCGGGCTATAATTAAAGCATGCGCTGCATTTTCTGTAAGCAAGACTCTGGTTCATCGAAAGCGATAGAACACATCGTTCCTGAGTCTCTCGGCAACGAGGAGCACACGCTCCCGGTAGGTATTGTATGCTCTAAGTGCAATAGCTACTTCGGCCTCAAAGTGGAGAAGCCCTTGCTTGATTCAGACTACTTCCGCCAGGCTAGATTCAGAAACGTAGTATCCAACAAAGAGGGGAGAATTCCGACTATTCAAGGGTTGCTTCTTCCAGGGATAGTTCCCATTGAAATACTCAAGGAACGGAGTGGCCAAAGCATATTTCCCAGCCGAGAAAGGGATATACCGACGTTCGTGCAAAGCCTCCGGGCAAATCGTGAAGGCAAATTGATAATTCCTGCGACGACAGTCCCTGACCATAATTTGATGTCACGTTTCTTAGCTAAAGCTGCTTTGGAGGTGTTGGCATTCAAGATGTTGAAGGTCGAAGGTGCCTTGGATGAAATCACCGATAAACCTGAACTCGATGCATTGAGAGTGTATGCCAGATACGGGGCGTCACCAGCCTATTGGCCATTTAGCACCCGTCCCATTTACCCAGAGAGAAAGCTCTTTATCGAAAACACGGAGAGGTACGAAGTTCTGCATGAATTTGATCTACTATACACCAAATCAAACGAGCTTTATTTTGTGATTGCAATCTTCGGGATGGAATATGTTCTCAATATGGCAGACAGAGAAACTAGCGGGTACGTTGATTGGTTGAAAGAACACGGTTATGAAAGCCCTTTGTATACGGAAGGGCGTTCATCTCTTCAATGAGAAACGGATTGTGAGAATGAGAACTCCACCTTTTAGGTGCTTATTCTGTGGTTCGGAGCACGGTCCATTCAACAGTGTTGAGCACCCAATTCCTGAGTCCATGGGCAACGATGATACCGTTGTACCAAAGGGTTTTGTATGCGATGCATGCAACCAGTATTTTGGCTCGAAACTTGAGAAACAAATTATGGCAAGCCCACCTTTCAACGTGGAGCGCGTTCGGGCTTCCATAAAGACGAAGAAACATGGTTTTTCAAAATATGCTGACGATGGCCTTATTTTATTGTCGCACGGGTTCTGGGACCACGCGCTATGCGCCATGAGCCCAGAAAAATACAAAACGGTATTCCAGGATAACCAAGGAGTCCTTTGGGTTAATACCCCACCGAACTACATAATTTTGTTAGCCCGGTTCTTAATTAAAATGGGATTGGAACTGCTCGTCCTATCTGATACTTTAGATGTGTATTCCAGTGCGTTTGACAAAGCGAGGAGATGTGCTCGTTTTGGGGAAGGTTCGATTTCGTGGGAAGTTGCATACGGACGGTTTCACAAGGAAGGCGACCTCGCAATATCAAAACGCTTCGATGAGCATGGTCCTCTCGAGACTCGGCGAATCTACGAATATGAAATGGGTTGTATGCTGCCCAATGGAGAATGTCAATTAGTCTTTAATTACCTTGGACATTGTTATGCCTGCAACCTGTCAAAACCTAGCCTTCAAGAATACATTGGTAAATTCAATTTCCAGATGGAAATCGGCTCAGGGCTGATGCTCCCCGGAACATAGATTATTGGCGGAAGCGGTTATTATTGTCAGGGTTCACCCATGAATCAATGAATAGAGGAAATTCCCAAGGAAACCGCTGACAATGCCAAGAAGAATAATCGCACTGATAGCAATCAGGATAGTGCGTAGGCTAGAATGGAAAGACCGAAATTTTACAAACACACTGAAGCTATCATGTAATGCAGCGTCTTTCCAGTGATATGCTGTGACTTGCTCAAAGGAGTAATCCTCACCCACATACTCCTTCCATATGTCCTTTTCTAATTGCCGGCCACCGGGTGGCTTATGGGAGAAAATGTAGTCATCACTTGCTTCCCGCATAAGGAAGAAATGAGTTTTCGTAAAGCGGCCATTGCCATCCTCGTGGATTGTTTCAAGAAGTGAGCTTGGCAAATTGCGTTTTTCATTAACCCGGAAGTCAATCAGCTCGGTTTGAAAGAAAGCGCCTTCTAAAAATGAACTAGCGGGTGGAGTGTAAATGTAGCCAGTCTGGTCCACAAAGGCGCATTTCAGTCTGATTCGATAGTAGTGCTTCTTTTTTCTTAAGTGGTCGGGAACTCGGATGCGTATGGTTGAGCCACCAAATTGGCTCTCTATAGAAACGTCGTTATCAATGTCGAGCATATATATATCGAATAAAGGTGTACTATCGGCTTTCTGTACCTCAATTACCTTTTCTTTAGCACGAGTCAAGACCCCGTAGTCTTCATTAAATACCGCGGAAACGAGTTCGGTCCTATCTCTGAATGTCAAACCTAAGTCCTGAAGGTTCGATCTGTCGATTTTATCAGGTACGAATATGTTTATGTGAGTAGTGTTATTCGCATGGTTTAACATGACACCTATATCTAGAAAGCAGTCGAGATTCTTAACATGGCGTTGGTGGCGAGAGGTATTTAGCATCCAGAGGTTGAAATGACATTCCAGATTATCAGCTTCTGAAGCAGACTGGTCTGATTGGGTATGCGTTAGCCAAATACCGATGCAATTCATAATTAAGTTACCCTTGCAGAGCCATTTCTCGCTCGTATATCCAGGTATATAAACGATTGCGGAGGTAGCGATAACATCAGGTCATCAAGCGACAGTGAATTCGAATATTTTCTTGCTTCCTTCACCCCAATGGCAAAACCTTTCTCTTGATTCGTAAAGTACTCCATGAATCTGGTCTTTGTTATGCCGGCATAGCTACAAGTCCGCTCCCAAAGCTGCTCCGGCGCCTCATGAAGCACTTCTCCAATATCAAATTCACCGATTACGCGCCTGATGGGGTCAGAAGCATAAACGAGAATCGTTTCCACGCCTTTCCGCTTAAAAATAACACGCCGGTATTCATACTTCTTTGACCCATCAAATATTTTCGATGCGAATTCCGGTTTAATCGACAATAATACTTTCATCAGCTTGGCACTCCCGTAATATGTCCCTGAAGTTATTGTTACTTATAGGTGTGAAGCCTCTTGGGGCATCGGTTACGCTGGTAATGACCCCTATTTCAATCAGTTTATGTAAGTTAATGCGTTTAGGAAACGAATAGACATACAGAAAGTTGACTATAAAAGGCCTCCTGGCCTTGTTAAATCGCCATTGATTGGCGAGTTGCTCATCTGTAAACACACTTCTTTTTCTACAGAGTCGTATGAAATCAGCTTCGGTCGCGATATTATCAATGATGCCTTCGGCTAGGCCAATCGTCGTTACTACGCTCTTGTAATAACCTCCAGTGCGGTAGAATATGAAGACGTCTCCCGAATGAATGTTTCTCTCTATTGATCGCGAGATATAGACTTTACTTATTGCATTACGGTGTGGCTCGTTTTCTACAAAATCCATCGGAGATTCCGTCCGCAGGATGGAGTCGGGAAATAACTCTGTATGGTAATCTGGATAGATTGGAACTAAAAACATCCGCCCGGCTGAAGATAAGAAAGGGTAAGTAAGCTTCGGTGTCGAACGGTCAGCTAGACGCTCGCAGGATCGAACGTACACGAGCTCGTCTCCTCCCGGACCTTTCTTAATGCCATGACGATAAAACCCGTATTCTTCCAAAAGATTAATCAGGCGCTGTTGTTCGATTCGCTTGTCGAAGATAGTTACGTATATCTCATCAACCTTGAACCGGAGGACGTTATCAAAAACAATTTTGAGAAATCTTTCCCCCAGGCGAAATCCATTAAGCGTTACCTTAAAGCTCCCGATTTTTATTCGTCTCTTATGAGGAAGGGGAGGGTCAATATCAGTGTAATCCTCGGTTTTGCCTTCAACCTTCAGATACAATAGAGCTATTGGCTTACCATCTGATAGACAGACGTAGACCGTCTCCTCAGCCTTCTTATTAAACCATTTCTCATAGCCGGGGTAATCTTCTTTGAACGAGGCAAAAAACTCGTCTCCGATGTCCAGACCACCAAAAAGGGCTTTTCGTACCGCAAGTACTTTATAGTCCGCTAGGTCGGGGTTTTCAATCGTAACTTTTTCGAGGAATGCATCAATTGTGTAGACTCGGTCCGAAATACCTAACAGCAACGCTTTACTGATCAGTTGCTTGTCTTCGGTAATAAGTGCGTCGACTCTTCCACAATAGAGTTCATTAACAATAATTGAATCGTTGAGGTCGTTTTGAGTCTTATCAAGTGGCTCCATAATTTTGCGGAATGCCTCGGACATTGGAGCTCTCGTTCTAAGAATGTTGTAGTTCCCTAATTTTACATCGAAAGATTTTCGAACTCTCGGGTCTTGATGCTTCTCGATTTCCTCGACGGTTACAGAATGAATGCATTTAGTGTGGTGCAGGTTATCCAACCACCTGAATAAGACACCAATGTCTTCGTTGACGACAGTAGATGCTTCCCTGTGGATCACGATGTTCGTGTCTAGTAGAATCTTCACGCGTTTTCCTCTCGGGTTCTTTCTACTTCGAGATACTTTCTTATAATTCTCTCCTGCTCACCCTCGTTCGCCTTTACGAAGTTATTCAATGACGCGGCAACAATGAGATTCTTCTTTCTGCCCGTCTTTTTTGAGAGCTCGTCGAGGGAAACGGCTAGATTCTCGGGGATCCCAACTGAAATCGGTTTTTTCATATGAATACCTCATGAACGGGTATGTATTGTCAATACTATAATATTATAGGATATAAAAGTCAATAATATTATTTCATAGTCCTGCGAGTAACCCAGAAAGAAGCCTCCCCTTCTGTTATCATTTTTCGGCATCGAATTAGGACATTGACTTTGTAAAGTATCAGAGCTATATTTAGAGCAACAAAAGACTTCAGGTAGATAAGGAAAGTCAATGAGTACACAGATAGAGCGTAGCAATCCACACACTCGGATGGTTCATATCCGGTTGCCTGAGCAGCTTCATAAGAAACTGCGTGTTAAGGCTGCAGAAGCTGATATTACTATTCAAGAATGGGTGGTTGACGCGATAAAAGCTAAATTAGACTCAAGCAATTCAGACTCTCGAATGAATAAATAGATCAAAAACCGGACCTAATCATGGCGGATATCTCTCGGAGACTCGCCGTATTGGGCAAAGGCAAGGACGAGAAACATATGCAAAATTTATTAGATGAACTTACAAAGACTCTCAAGATGGATAATCGTCTAGTAATTGAAGGGAAACTAGCAAAGAATAAAATCGTAGAGCTTGCTCTGGGATTGGACAAATCCTTGATAAGGCTTCTATTAAAGAATGAAGCTATAAAGAAGCAGTTCTTCATTGAAGTAGACGGCGTACAAGTATTTGATAAAATCGAGTTCCAGAGGTTTGTGAGCAATAAACAATTCCTCCCGGATTGTTATACTGCGTTCAAGAATAAAATTGGGCTGTCGAACAACGGTGAGTATCTTAATGAATCTCGAGAAGTGGTATTGGATTGGCCTTATAAAGATTGCGTGTTAGAAGGGAGTCAAACTCAGGAAGATCAGAAACGTAATGAGATTTTCTGGAACGAAACTCTTGCCCCTGACGAGATAGACCGATTACTATCACCAAAAGCACTCAAGAACTTCAGATTGTACTCAAAGGAGGGGGTAACTCCGTTAATCAGTCATAAACAAAGTCCAAACCTTCTACTCAAAGGAAATAATCTGCTATCAATGCATTCACTTAAAAAAAGCTATGCAAATAGCATCAAATTGATCTATATTGATCCACCTTACAATACGGGCACAAATAGCTTTGGATATAACGACAGTTTTAACCACAGTGCTTGGTTAACCTTTTTAAAGAATAGGCTAGAAATAGCCAAAGACTTACTAAGCACATATGGTTCAATCTGGATCAACCTTGATGACGTAGAAGCCCATTACGCAAAAGTGCTTTGTGATGAAGTATTCGATAGGGGCAACTTTGTTGCCAACGTCATTTGGCAAAAGAAATACGCTCCTCAAAATGATGCAAAGTTCTTTTCTGATAATCACGACCACATACTGGTTTATGCTAAAAATATCAAAGATTTTAAGCTTAATTTATTGCCACGTTCTCAAGAAATGAACGACCGTTATCACAATCCGGATAATGATTCTCGGGGTCCCTGGGCTTCGGATAACTTACTTGTAAAGACTTATGCGGCTGAGTATGACTATCCTATAACGAATCCAGCAGGTAAGGTAATTAATCCCCCGAATGGTAGTTGTTGGCGTGTGTCAAAAGAGAGGTTTGAGGAACTAAAGGCGGACAATCGCATTTGGTTCGGTGATGACGGTAAGAATGTACCGCGTCTGAAGAGATTTCTAAGCGAGGTTAAGGAAGGAACGACCCCTCTAACCATTTGGCCATATACAGAGGTTGGGCACAACCAAGATGCAAGACGTGAATTGTTCGCTTTGGTCGATACGAATATTTTTAAAACACCCAAGCCGGAGAAGCTTGTAAAACGCATTATTGAGCTTGGTTCTAATGAAAATGATTATGTTATGGATTTCTGTGCCGGTAGCGGTACCACAGCAGCGGTTGCCATGAAAATGGGACGTAAGTTTATTGTTTGTGAGCAAATGGATTACTGCGAAACAGTCACTATTGAGCGGCTTAAAAAGGTTATGGATGGCGAAGAAGGCGGTATTTCAAAGGAAGTAAATTGGAAAGGTGGAAGCTCATTCATTTATTGTGAACTGGCAAAATTCAACCAGACTCTCATAGACCGTATTAACAAGGCTGATGACCCGAAATCAATTCGAGAAGCTGCAAAGCAAGTAATGAAAACAGGAATAGTAGATTATCGAATTAGTGTATCCGATCTTGACGTTGACGATTTCAACAAGCTGAGCATCGAGGATCAAAGGAAACTCCTGATTTCCATACTTGATAAGAATGCCCTCTACATCCCTTTTTCAGAAATCGAGGACCAGGACTATGGATTCAGCAAAGCTGAAAAGGAACTGAATTATGCTTTCTATAACCTTCGAGACATCTGAAAGAGGCGACAAACTCAATTGGGTCAAGGGGAGAATTTTGAAAACGAATCTTGACCTCTTGAGTTTTGAAGGTTACACCGTCAAAAATTCGAGTGTATCCCTCTTGTTGGATCGTGGGCTTTTTAATAAAGGCATTAAAGGCATTGACTGCAATGAACTGTTCAAAACCCTCGACTCATTGTCTAGTTTTAAACTTCAAGCGAAGGTCAGATTCGCGAAACAATTGAACTGCCCATACTTGTTTTATTGTTATTCATATATAGATGAAGACTGTATTTTGGTTGAGTTGAAGGCAACAGCGGCTCGGTTGCTCGCGTCTTTTGAAACGTACAAAGCATTTGCTGACTGGAATTCAAAATATCGTGATTTGAGTATGACGTCTCGTTACGAGGAAAGTGGACTTCCTAGACTCGATTTAGAGTTGAGGAAACTGCATTCACCGTGGCCGGGTAACTTAGATTACGTCCTGATCAAAGATGAGAAGCCGAGAGCTCTCATTGAGTTTCAGAGAACTATCAAGACATCAGTAAAAAGTCATTGCAACAACACCTGGTTTCTCCCCACCGCGTATAGGAAAGGTGACGTAAATAGATGGCGTGCAATAGACATAATTCGAAAGCAAAGTGGCTTGCCGCTTTTTATTATTGTTTGGTCAGCTGACGAAAGAGTAGTTAAACTCAAGTTAGTTGATAAAATAATCTATCCGGAAGACAGCGGCCAACAGAAAGGGCTGGGGTACAAACTTAAGGAGGTAATGACGGCTGAACGCATGGTAGAAATCTTAAGCCGTTATTAATCTAAAATGCAATCGTTGAATCAAGTCTTAGAGGCGGCTCTGCAATTCGGGGGTCCGGACTTCTATAAGAGTAGGGTTCCAGACTTCATTTACCAAAACTTAAGGGAAGGCTTTGGTAAACGCCCATACCAGCAAGAGGCTTTTGGGCGTTTTGTCTACTATTGGAACGAGTTTTTCAACCGGCCAAAAGGAGTGCCTACGCAACTTCTTTACCATATGGCTACCGGAAGCGGCAAAACGCTTATAATGGCCGGTCTGATACTCTACCTCTATGAAAGGGGATATCGCAATTTCCTATTCTTCGTAAATAGCACTAACATTATCGAGAAAACCAAAGACAATTTCCTTAATCCAAATTCTTTTAAATACCTGTTCTCTAATAGGATTCAAATAGGTGATAAGTATGTTCGTGTTAGGGAAGTTGATAATTTTTCATCTATCAATCAAGACGACATCAATATCGTATTTTCGACTATTCAAGGCCTGCATTGGGACCTTAATACACCTAAGGAAAACTCCGTCACGTATGAAGACTTTGCGGATAAAAAGATTGTACTCATTTCGGATGAAGCTCATCACATCAATGCAGAAACCAAAAAGGGGAACGATATTGGTCAATTAGAATTACTTGAAATAACCAGTTGGGAGCAGACCGTTTTTAAAATACTTAATGCAAATCCAGATAACGTGTTATTAGAGTTTACCGCTACAGCTGACCTAACTCAGCCTGAAATAGAAAACAAATATCGAAACAGGATAATCTTTGATTATCCTCTCAAAGAGTTCCGGAAAGACGGCTATTCTAAAGAGGTGAAAGTTCTACAAGCGGATCTCCCAGAGTTTCAAAGAGCCCTTCAGTGCATTGTGTTAAGCCAACTACGTAGAAAGATATTCGAAAAAAACCGCAAAATCATTAAACCAGTAATTCTTTTTAAATCCCGGACAATAAAGGAAAGTGAAAACTTCTTCATCGAGTTCATACAAGGTATTAAGAATCTAAAAACAGAGGACTTGGAAAAGATTCGGAGCAACACAACCCTCGACCCTGTGCTACGAAATGCCTTTCAATATTTTAAGAAGAATAATATATCATTATCTAATCTTGCGTCTGAATTAAAAGAAGACTTTTCAGAAGAGAAGTGCATCTCGGTCAACAGCCAAAGTGAAAGTGAGCAGAAACAGATCTCCATTAATACCCTAGAAGACGAACATAATGAATACCGAGCTGTTTTTGCAGTGGATCAACTCAATGAAGGTTGGGATGTATTGAACCTCTTCGATATAGTCCGTCTTTACAATACTCGCGACGCTAAAGCTGGCAAGCCCGGAAGGACCACTATGTCGGAAGCCCAATTGATTGGTAGAGGTGCGAGATATTGCCCATTCCGCTTATCGGAAGATCAGCCGCTTTACCAACGCAAGTATGACATTAGAAATGATGAGGAAGAACACGAACTGAAACTTTGCGAGGAACTCTATTACCATAGTGCCTACAATCCGAGATATATCGATGAGCTCCATACTGCTCTTGAGGAAATTGGAATTAAGGCAAAAGAAATACGCCAAAGACATTTGAAACTAAAACCTGGTTTCAAGGAAACCGAATTTTACAAAGTCGGATTTTTGTTTTTGAATGAGCAAAATAAATATAATCATGAGGACATATTCTCATTGAATAAAACCTTCATTGAAAGTGCTCATAAGATTTCGCTAGCTACTGGTTTCACAAAAGCTACAATTGCGTTTGAAACACAGGGGAAAATAAGTATATCCAGAAAACAAAAGGAATACTTTATCAGGGACTTTGGTTGCAATATCATTCTAAAGGCAATCAACAAACTGGAATTCTACCAGTTTGCAGATCTTAAGAAATATCTTCCCAATCTCACCTCAATTTCGGAGTTCATACGGTCGAATAATTACTTGGGAGAAGTAAAGGTTGAGATAGACGGACCTGAAGAAAGAATAATCAACCTTACTCAACAGGACAAACTCGAAGCCGTTGTTCAGGTGTTAGAGAAAATAGCTACTACCCTACAATCAGATAAAGTAGATTTTAAGGGAACAAAACTATTTAAACCATACATGTTAAAAGACAAGGTCAAAGACAAAATCCTTGAAATCGCAAACGATGGTAATACCGACAAGGAATATGGCATTGGACAAGCCGAAACTACTAACCAGGAATTAAACCTTGATTTAAGCGACAAAGACTGGTATGTATTCAATGAAAATTATGGAACATCGGAAGAGAAGTACTTGGTTAGATATATCAATATGGTAATCGATAAGCTCAAGGCTGAGTATGAACAAGTTTTTCTCCTGAGAAATGAGAGAAACTTCAAGATTTTCAATTTTGATGATGGCATGGCCATGGAGCCTGACTTTGTCCTGTTTCTGGTTCAGGAACACTTGAAAAAGTCTTTTTATTATCAAATATTTATTGAGCCAAAAGGTATGCACCTATTAAAGCAGGATGAATGGAAAGAAAAATTCCTCGTGCGGTTAAAGGCTGAACATAAAATTGAACAGCTTTGGGATGACAGGCAGTACACTATTTGGGGAATGCCTTTCTACAATGAAGTTGAGAGAAAACCTGAATTTGAAAAAGAATTCAATAAATTAATTTCAAAAGATTAATCAACTCACTTGAATTGCACATACATGAGAGGCAGTCCTTGATTGCACGGAACCTGGACCGTTGCTTTCAAATAAAAAAAAGGGACTGGCATTTCTTCCAGTCCCTTTTTGGAAAAAGTATACTAACCTAGAACTCGAATAATGCTGGCTGTTCTGCTTCTTTCTTGGCTACCTCCTCTTTTTTCTGTTGTCGTCTTTCTGTTCGCTCTAGTTCCTGCCTTGCTGTGGTACGCCGCCGATATAGCCAATCCTTGAGACGATTCAGGTCAGTCGCTTGCTGGTTATTGAGCGAGTCTACCCGAATGTCGCGAGGAATTTCGCTCTTTTGCCAGCGGGCGTAGGTCTTACCGGCAACATACAGATAAATTTGGCTCCAGTCACTGCTCATCGGCGCGGTCAGCGAAGCCGTATTGAGATAGGCACAGGCTTCGGCATCCGTCCCTGTAGGTTGCTCTCCGTTAGTTTCTTTCATGTTTTCAGTCAACCTTTCCAATGTGATGGCATTCTTTAGCCATTCGGGGAGGCTATCTCCCCAGCCCCCCGGGTAGACGATGATAGGATCGGTTAAGGTGCCGACAAGGTCATCTATCATCAAATTAGCATTTTTGGACATAGTAACCCTCCTTTTACTCGTATATTTGTTGTGGTGATTAGCTAATACTCATCGGGGAAAAGAATAGTGGTGGCGCTCCGGTCGGCTTCGGTGATTATCCAGATAGTTGCTATCCCGTTCTTCGGAAAGCGGTCATCGTTGTAGGCCGACAGCAAACGTGTGCCTTGTTTGAGCGCCCGGTCGTTAGTCTGTTTATCCTCGTCATCCACATCTCCCCAGTCACCCTTTACGTGACGATTCAGGGACTTCTGGATGAACTGGGCAAACTCGGGGTTATCACACGCTAGGTCGAAAATGCCTCTTGAAGCGACAATCTGACCAGTATTGAAAGCGGCATTGATTACGAATAGTGTATTCATTGTTTTCTCCTTTCTAGGGTATAGTTACCCCTTCAAATATTAAGAATTGGACTTCCTAGTCCTTGAATCTGGTTATGTGCAGGCAGGCGTAGTGCGACCTAAAGTTGTCTATCGGGCTTTGCCAGAAGCCATTGCGGAAGTCCAAGAGGTAGTGCCAGTAGCCCTGGTACTCCTGCTCACGAATGGCTACGAGGTAATCGGTGAATATCCTGACGGCTGCTGACCTACTTCCCCAGAGCACTATTACACTGGGAATGTAGGTCTGGTCACTTTTAAGCCTGCTGGGATGCCATTCCAGTTGAAGCCTCTGGAGCTTCAAGTTATCCATCCAGAAGTGGCGTCCGCCGGCATCGTAAGAGCCAAGGTAGATGTCCTTCCCTTCCAGCTCTTCCAGTATCTCCATCAGGTGTTTTACGGCTTCCCGGCGTTTTTTGCGAAGTGGTATCTGGACAGCCTTCCGCCCCAGTCTCACCGTTGTAGTCGGCTCTGGTTCGGTAATCTTCACCCCGTTAAACAAGTCCATCTGACCTGTTGCCATATTTCTTTACTCCTTTCTGTTCAGATTTTAGGCAAAGTAACCCCTTCAGTTACCGGTATTGCTGACTTTATTAGCTCACCAAACTGAGCTGTTTGCCGCTGTTTACCTTCTGTCGTTCTGCCGCTACCGTTCCACTGGGTATAGACTCACGGACAGAGCTAATCGCTGAACGAACATTTCCCGGATGTGGTTGCTGGTTCCATGGCAACACTCCGCCAGTAACCCGCTCGATTTCGCTGATGAGACGGGAAAGGTGTTGGTCGATATACCCTGGCAGATTGGGGATTTTTCTGGCCTCGGTTGCGACAAGCTTCGCCTGCTCCAGAGGCTCGATAGCCTGATTGACGTATTCCTCGACCATATCCATTGCCTCATTTACCATCAGTGCATTCCACTTGATAGGCATGTTTACCTCCTTTTATTCAGTTTTTAGGCATAGTTACCCCTGCAAGAATGTGTTGGTTTGTTCTAACTCTTGAGAGCCATATTGATGGCTTCCTTGACGACATCTGACCAGCACTCCAATCCCCATTCCACGCCCTTCTTTACCTGGGCAAGAATGTCATCGGTTATCGCTTCTTCAGGGATACCTATCTCTCTGGCGCAATCAATGACATCCACTTTGCTGAGGACAAAGATAGTGTCCGTATCCGCCATAGTCGGCTTCCTCCTTTCTTTCTGAATTACGAATAAATATCTGGGAGTACCTACTCTCTTTGGTTGTGGCTCGTACTGTGCAACTGTCCCTGGGGACTTCCAAAAAGTACGCAACCTCCGGTGCTGTCCCTGCCATCGAGGACTTACGTCTATCAAGGTCTGCCTCTGCCATCGGGCATCGGTGCTCCCCGCCCTTTCAGCCACAAAAAAAGGGGTATCCGTTCCCACGCATTGGGGAAACGAATACCCCTAAAAAAGCAAAAAAGCGGGGTCTCCCCCGCTTTCCTGCGTTGGCTGTTTTCTGAGTTCAAGCGTTCAGTTTTGGCTTATGCTACGGCGACTGGTTCTTTTGCCTTGCTTCGCTTCCGCTTCGGCTTCTCGGCTTTGATAACGGCTTCGGCTTCGGCTACCGCATTGGCTTTCTCGGCTTCGCTTACCATCTCGGCTTCTGGCTCGGTAGTCTCGGTGTTCTCGGCGGGTTCGGTTTCTACCTTGACTGGCTCGGCGGCGGATGTCTCACCTTTCGGCTTCTGGCTTTCACCCGCAAACATCGGCATTACCACAAGCTCATAGTCGGGAGAGGTAAAGAGCATTGGAGACTGGCTATTGACCAGTTTAAGCTCTACCATCCCGCCACAAGCTCTTAAGGCGTCAGCAAGGTAACTGCCATCCAGTCTTATCTTGCCTTCGCCCTGTGTATCGGCGGGTATCTCTGCCGTTCCCTTATCATCGGGACTGGACATCGTGAGCTTGCCATTGCCGATTGTGAGGTCTATCGGGTATGCCTTGCTGTCGGACAGGACTTTGAGTGAGCTTACCGCTCTGATTGCCTCGTTAGTATCAAAGCTAACAAAGGTGTTGAAGTCGGCGGGTATGAGCTTCTCGTATTCGGGAAAGTTTCCATCAGCCCCCCGCCATTTGTAGCGGATTAGCTCCGTGTCCAGAACAAGGCTCATTCCGTCAAGGCTTTCCCCGCTTTTCTCAAAGCCCACCCTCACCCTGTATGCCCTTCGCAGGGCACTGATTACACCCCTTAGCTCATCCCGATTTATCAGGACTTGCCCCTCATCACCGTCAAAGTCCAGCTTCACCATCGCAAGTCTGTAACCATCGGCGCTTACCATCGTGAGCTTGCCGTCTGCCACCTTAAAGAGAACACATTGTAAAACAGGTCTGTTATCCTCTTTAGCGGTAAACGGCACTACCCTTGACAGTGCTTCCGATAGCTCCAGTGCTCCGAGGTTAGGCTTGACGGCATTGGAAGGGCTTACCCTGACATCGCAGAGCGTCAAGGGTGTCTTATCACCCACCCAAGCCATATCGTCAAGGTAACTGGTATTTGCTCCACAGACCACCTTCAGTCTTTTATCGGCAACCCGCAACCCGCTGGCATCGCCGTTAGACGAGGGAACGACTTTTACAACGTTACTCCCGCCTAATGACTTAATGTAGGTAAGAAAGCCTTTACGCCCTATCGTGAAATCCATAAGCACTACCCTTTCGGCTAATGCCCTTGATAGAGCGTTTACCAGTATCGCCTTGTGAGCACAAAAGCCCTCACCTGAACGCTTGCCCTCAATATTCAATTGTTCTATTTGAACACCCCCTATTGACTATCCGACAGTGGGCAAGGCTATCGGCTTCGTCTAGTAGTAAGCTACCGATAACCCGCAATTCGCTGGCATTATCGGTGCTCCCACTATATATATTGGTAAGAAGGTGTCCAACGTCTACATTGCCAGTAAAGTATTTTGCTCCCGTTTTCTAAATCTCCAGAGGTATTGTCTATCCGTCTTGCCCAGAGTATCGCCGTTCCTCATCTTGTGAGCTATCTGGATTAGCCTGTTCGGGCAACTGAGAAGGAAAGTTCGGGCGTCAAGCCAAGCTCCAATATCAATCGCCTTGTCATCGGCTATCGTATCCCCAAGCTCGGTTACGTTCCCTTCACTATCAGTTATCGGCTTTGACAGGCTTTCTATTTTGATAGCCTTTTGGCACTGACGGTATAAGTCCTCTGACCGGCATTTTTGCCTTTGCTTCTGGCTACAGCTTCCGCAATCAAGCCCATTAGTGAGCCTGTATTGCTTCCGCCAGTAGAGAGCGACCACACAGCTTGCGACACGGCACATCATCGCTTCACTGAATGGCTTATCGCCGTCTCTAGCCCTCGCCATTGCTAATTCCAGTATGATACTATGTCTGATGTCCCCCCTATCCTGTGCAGGCACTTTGTGTTCAAACCTTTGGGCGGTGCGAAACCATTGTGCCCATTCGCCGTTAAGTCGGTCATAGGATAGGGGGTTCTCGTCTTGTGGACAGCATAAAGTAGTTACCACGCTTAAACCCCCTTTTCATTCGGGCAAGCGTTCAAGTCAGGGCTTTTTAACTCCGTATTCTGTTGTTAAAGTGCTTCGTGTTTTGTGTGTGATTAGCTTCATTTTCCAACAAAAATACATAAGGTAAAATTTCAAGAACTAGCTATATAACCGTCCCTCTCCCCAGAAGCAAGAGCAATTGAATAATCAAGCTTTTTATGCAATAATATCCCCCTAGGGGGGATATTATGAGTAAGACACACACCCACAAGCAAACGAGATCTGTTATTAACCGTCTTTCAAGAATTGAGGGGCATATTCGTGCTATCAAAGCTATGCTTGAGGAAGAGCGACCCTGTCCTGAGATACTGATTCAATTAGCAGCTGTTAAGTCAGCGATTACTAAAGCCTCCAGGTTAGTCCTTGAAGATCACATGGAATCCTGTCTGTACCAAGCAACCAAGGCAAACGCTCCGGAAAAGGAATGGAATAGTTTAAAAGAAGCACTTGGTAAATATGTAATGTGAGTAAGGCGGAAAAATGTTTAATCCAACATACATTGGAGTGATATTATTGGGTCTCTTACATGGCTTTGAGCCAGGACATGGCTGGCCAGTTGCTGTACTATACGCGATGAAAAGAAAGAATCCTATCTTTAGTGCAACTGTCAGTTCATTGGTCATTGGACTAGGTCATCTGGTATCGTCGATAGCGGTCGTTGTCGCATATGTTTTGCTACAAAAGTGGTTAAATTTTGACGCACCGTGGTTAAAGTATGTCGCTGCAGGTTTGTTATTAATTTTAGCTGTCAGGTTATACATGGAAAAGTTCGACGATCTTAAAAACCAGCACGGTCATACTCATCCGGATGCACGAGAAATAGAACATGAACACGAACATGAGCACCCGGGACAAGCTCCGCATACCCATAATCATAAGCATGGACCAGTAGTTGTACTGAGTCTCTTAGGATTAGCTTCGTTTGCTTTTATTCTTGGTTTTGCTCATGAGGAAGAAATTGCCTTACTCGCTTTAGTAGCAAGTGGGCTTAATGCATGGGTACTAATGATGTCCTACGCAGTATCAGTTTTGATAGGGCTTATGGTAGTAACTATTCTTGGCGTAAAAATTTATAAAATGTTCCAGCCTAAACTCGCACGATTTGAAAAATACGTACCGAAGATTAGTGCTGCAATTCTCGTTATAATGGCTATCTTGATAATTATATTGTAAAAAATGATCTATGGCTCTGAAGGGAGTCTCCTAGAGTCCCATTTACCCAAAATGTGACATCAATAGTTAGTATTGAACGGTAGACGGGACCAAGTTCATTAAGATTGACGTGCATGTTAAAAAGATGCAATAATATATTAGCAACTACGCAGATGTTAAGGGGTGCACTATGATGGTAAAGGCTGAAGACAAGTGCGAGGTATGGGCGGTTGACGAAGAAAAAGTGTTAAAGGCGAAAAAGGGACTACCACCCGATGAGGCATTTACCGTGCTGGCTGAGACCTTTGGAGCTTTAGCGGATTCCAACCGGGCCAAAATCCTGCATTCCTTGCTGAATCAGGAACTCTGTGTATGTGATATCGCTTGTGTCGTTGGGATTTCTGAATCGGCCATATCCCAGCACCTTCGAATACTGCGAACGCTCCGTCTGGTTAAGCAACGAAAGCAAGGCCGGATGATGTACTACTCACTGAACGACGATCACATCCGGCAACTTTTAGAAATATGCCTGGAACACACAAGGCATTCTTAGCATGTTCCATCTTTTTTACTGATTTATAGGTTGAGTATCGAACAGGATTATTAAGTATAGGTTGTTTCGTGGGTAAGTGATGCAGGGGAATACAGAAAGAGGAAGGATTAATGACCACTAAACCTGTAGTCAACGAACAAGTAAAAACTTGCGAACATGGCATATCCGGTTATTGCTCTAGATGCGCCGAAGAGGAGTTTAACATACCAAAAGAGTTAACTTTCATCGGTAGTGCTCTGCTTCTTTTTATTCTTGGAATGGTTTTTAATAATGCACTCCATAGCACGCCATATAGTTGGGCTGAGTATGCCGTGTTATTGAGTGCGTATTTCCTGGTTGGCTGGCGGGTGGTGTGGACTGCTTTGCGCAACCTTACACATGGAAATGTTTTTGATGAAAATTTCTTGATGACTGTAGCCACGGTAGGTGCCATTGCTATTCACCAACTTCCTGAAGCGGTTGCCGTGATGTTATTCTACAAGACGGGTGAATTTGTTCAAGAGCTCTCTGTAAGCCGTTCTCGCCGGTCGGTAAGAACACTACTCGACGTGCGGCCTGATTATGCTAACTTAAAGACGGATACAGGGCTGGAAAAAGTATCTCCCGACCAGGTGAAGGTGGGCGATATCATTATCGTAAAACCCGGTGAGAAGATACCTTTGGATGGGGAAATTATCGACGGTCAGACACTACTGGATACTTCAGCGCTTACTGGTGAGTCTGTCCCCAGAAGCGCAAAATCCGGCGAGCAGGTACTGGCCGGAATGATAAGCAAGACCGGCATGATCACCATCAAGGTGACTAAACGATTTAGTGAATCGTCGATAGCCCGAATATTAGAGCTTGTAGAGAACGCGGCAGCAAGGAAAGCGCCCACGGAGAAGTTCATCACCACCTTTACCAGATACTACACACCTGTGGTTGTATTCGGTGCTCTTCTTGTAGCTGTTGTCCCACCGCTCTTTATTCCTGGAGCCACCTTTTCCGAGTGGATATACCGCGCTCTCATTTTGCTGGTAATTTCCTGCCCTTGTGCGCTTGTTATCAGCATTCCACTGGGTTATTTCGGGGGCATCGGCGGAGCTTCTCGCAAAGGAATATTAATTAAAGGATCCACCTACCTCGACGCTCTCACAGCGGTGAAAACAGTTGTCTTCGATAAGACGGGCACCTTGACCAAAGGCGTGTTCAAAGTTACCAATGTAGTTACCCGAAATGGATTCAGTCAGGACGAACTGCTGCGCTTGGCCGCGGAAACAGAAGTGCACTCTAACCATCCGATAGCCCAATCTATACTCGAAGCCTACGGTAAAAAGGTTGACCCTTCAGTAGTCAGAGATTACCAGGAAATTCCCGGTAATGGCGTAAGAGCGCAGGTTAACGGACAGATTATCATGGCTGGTAACGACCGCCTGCTCCATAGCCAGAACATCAAGCATGACGATAATGACTGTTGCGTCGAAGGGACCGTGGTTCACCTGGTCGTTGGTGGTAAATATGCTGGTTATATCACTATCGCAGATGAAGTTAAAGAAGACGCTGCCAAAGCTATTAGTTCTCTAAACAGATTAGGCGTGAAACAAATGGCGATGCTAACCGGGGATAGCCAGGTAGTGGCTGCCTCTGTCGCCAAGCAGGTGGGTATAGACATCTTTTATGCTGGCTTGTTGCCTGAGGATAAAGTACAAGCTCTGGAGAAGATGAAAAACACTACCCAGGAGAAAGGAAAAATTGTCTTTGTGGGTGATGGTGTCAATGATGCTCCGGTGATAGCTCGTGCAGATATCGGAGTCGCAATGGGTGGTCTCGGTTCTGACGCTGCCATTGAGACAGCTGATGTAGTGATAATGACCGACGCTCCATCAAAACTACCCCAGGCAATAGAGGTCGCAAAGAGGACCCGCACTATTGTCTGGCAGAACATTTTAATGGCATTTGCGGTAAAAGGAATTTTTATTGCATTAGGTGTAGCCGGAGTAGCGACAATCTGGGAGGCGGTCTTTGCTGATGTCGGTGTTGCAATGCTAGCCATTTTGAATGCTACAAGAGCGATGAGATAAAAAACCAAATCATAGAGTCGGGTAAGATAAAATTACGCGGACGAATCTATCATGTTATGTTTTGCTAATCGGGCTTCTTCATGTGGCTGGGGCCGATTTCCGGATATAGCGTGAAGAGTGGATTAGACCAGAGTTCATCCCCTGCTTCAATACCCGTTTTTGTAAGTCGGTAGTAAGTCCGCTCCGGAGCCGAAGGGTAGTTATCCTGAATGGTTGAAGCTTCGGTTCGATTAGTAACTTCAACCCATCCCAGCCTTTTTAGCACTCCAAAGTACATCAGAAACGAATGGTACCGCATATGCGTGAACTTCCGGGATACTCGTTTCAGCTCACGCTGATAGATTTTTTCAGCTTCCTCTTCTGTGACATCGGCGCCCTTGACCACCATATTGCTAATGATTCTCTCAGCCCGCTCTCTGGCCGTAGCCCGGGCTAGAGCTTCCTTATACTCAAAGTTGATGTCAGCCTGAGCAGCGCCCCGGCTAGGGTCGATCTTTGTTGAGCCTTCCGGACCATTGCCCAGGAGATACTCACGGATAAACCACCCGCAGCCAAACGGCCGCAGAAAGCCACCCCTGGTCGGCATCAGTCGAATTACCATGAGCTAGGCTACTCCTACCATCTTCTTCGCGGTTTGCTCAAGACCATCAAATATCTTCTCTGACACCTTTCGTATGGATGACAGGTTGGCTTCGAGGACTTTCTTATCTTTGGACCAGATGGCAACATAAGGGAACGAACGGGCACCGGTATCAAAACCAAAATGAGCACCGATAGTAAAAGCCACACTTTCAGCTATGGTCTCGGCATCGCTTCGCGGTATACGGAATACTCCTTCAGAGTAATAATGAGCGACCTCGTGAAGCAGTGTTTTTAATTGCTGAGCGCGTGATTCTTCGGGTCTAACCCAAATAGTTTTCCCGACGTAGAAACCTTTAATATCCGGATCCTGGTTTGGCTTTGACTCAAAACTGACTTCAAGCCCTTGCGATTCTGCCAGGTGCATAACCTGCTCAAATAGCTCTCCATTCGCCTCACCGGTAAGAGACGGCACTTCAACCTCGGGCAAGGGTTTCCCTTCCGTTTGACTAACATCGAAGACATAGACAACTTTGAAATAGATAGGGCGGATCTCTGTTTGCTCGTCCTTCTCTTCCTCCTCTGCACCACTGATTCCAGTTTCTGAGAGCTCGGACTTTTTCCCCTTTGGCGGCATACATGGAGCCAGAATAGCAATTCCCTTTTCGCCTTTCTTAACCCACCGATACAAATCTTTCCAGGTGCTAAAACCAGCGACACGGGTGGCTTCTGGTTTCTGCAGCATGATGAGTATCAGATTACCGATACTGTAATCGTGAAACTTGGACATGGTAAGCAGGAATGTTCGGAAGTTTTCGCTCTGCTGGATGCCGTCAACACCTTCTTTCAGCCTTTTCAGGACATCATCTATCTTTCGCTCTTTCGTTTCGGGCTCTACGGTAAAACTGTAATCCGGCACCGGAGCACCAAACCAGCTAAGCAGGTGATAATCCCGCGGTGAGATCTTCTCGCACACTTCACATTGACGGCCTGAAGTGGCGCAAAAGTCACATTCACCCTTGGAAGTCGGCTTACTCACTCGGTTGTAAACGGGGGTAGCCGCATAACTACCTGCCGGAAGTGTTTTCGGTGAGTCGTCTGACATATCACGGACCATATCTTTAACCACGCCTACCATCAAGAACCCCATTAAAGTAAATCCCGCAAAGGAAATCATGGCGGGGACCCAGGTTGGCTCTGCTGGTACTTCCTGAAGAACCAATATCTCCAGCGTGACCTGACTACCAACTTCAATCCCCTCCATCTCACCGGCATTAACCTCAATAAAATACCGACCAGGCACAGTTGAATGCACTTGGTATCCGGGCTGAATACTACGGTAAATCTCGGTGACCCCCAGGTCCTCAGAGAGGAAAGCAATATCCAGCGGGAAAAGCATTGGTTCGGTGGTAACGGTTATCTCCTGTGCAAAGCCCAAGTCGAAAAGCATACCGGTACCGACATCTATTCCTGAAATGCCACCAAGCCCCTGTACTAGCTCCCAATACGTGCTGGACAGGGAAGCCTGCCATTCTTTATCTCCAATCGTTATTTTGACCTGCCCTGCCATTAGTGCCTCCCGGGCATTCTCTTTACGCCGTTAATTTTTCCTTCCAAGCTCATTTGCCTGGACTCGTAATCCGATGTTCCGATGTCCGATCCGCCAAACATCGCCACATCAAAATTCTTGTGCCACCGGGCGGAAGCCTTAAAATCTGTTTTCTCCTCGAATTTTTTACCGCGGGAAACCTTTGGCTTCATACCAGGGGGACATACAGCGGACATACCTTTGAGGAAAGACTCACTGGTGGTATCTTCCCGGTAGTTTATCGGGGCGTTAATCCCGAATTCTTCGTGACTGGCATATTTACCCATCCTGTTTACCTCCTTGCCACAGCTTTTCGTACCATTCTTTCTGCTCCTCACCCGATACCTTGCGGTACTTCATGGTAGTGGTGATACTCTGATGCCCCAGGTGTTCTTGAAGCAGCCTGATACCGTCTCCCGAGTCATCCAATTTAACTGCGTGCACCGCGAAAGCGTCACGCAGTTTATGAGGGCTGACGTTGTGTATCTTGCCGCTTTCCGGGTTAATCAAGCGAGGTAGTCTGGCTTTTTCGGCGCATTCTTTCACTATCTGCCAGGCCCGGTGGCGGGTTAAATCAAAGAGCTGTTGATTCCCTTTCTTGGAACTGGCGCCGCCGCGCTTAATATATTCCTTCAGCATTCCCAAGGTGTCTGTATCCAAAGGTATATTGCGGAACTTGCGATGCTCTTTTTCATCGGCAACCGCTTTCTCCACCTTCTGCCCACAAACCGGGCAAAACTTGTGTCCTTTCCCCAACCTGGCGCTGCATTTCGGGCAAGAGAGCTTAATTCGCTGCTTCAGGTGCTGGATGGTTACCAAGCCCTGTTTGAAGTCGATGTCGCTTACCTTGATCCCCAAAGCCTCGGAGACACGGCAACCAAGATGAAAGAGCAAACGGATTAGCAGCCTATCTCGCAGGTATTCCGCTGACTGCTCAAGCCTTTCAACCTCCTCCGGTTCCAGGTAGGCTTTCACTATTCCTCGACTCCCTCACCCATTTGCTGAGTCATCGGCATTATCATTCCCATCATCATCAACATCATTACCATCGGCATCATTGACGAAAACATATCCCCACCGCTGGTATTACCGGAGACGATGATGACGTTATCCTGCTCCGCAATAGCACTGGTATCCTCAATCCAGACCCTTAAGCCATAGGTACCATTCTCAATGCCACCCAGGGATTTAGCAATGAGTATGAAATCCACCGTGGCGGTTCCATCAGCCGGTGTGGAAGAGGCCGGCAGCTGGACATCAGCCTGTCCCACGCACGCGCTAACCATGTGCTTGCCGAAGAGGTTTGTGTAATAAGGACCAGCCAGCAGCTTTACGGTGGTGTTCACACCGATGACGTACTTGAAGGAGACGGTCACCCGGACCTTATCCCCTACGTTGAACGTTCCCGGCTCAAGCGCCATCGGTGTAAAGACTATTTCAAGTGCCATGCTCTACTCCTACACCTTGGCAAAATCTGCAATCATGAACTCACTGATGGTCGGGTCTTTGCCCACAATTAGCAGGGCTTGCTCATAACCAAACAGGGTTTGAGGAACACCCGGTGAGCCGCCGTATATCTTGCAGTAGATGTCGTCCCAGTCATTGCCCACATTCGTGGGCAGAGTGAACGTATATGAGTCAGTTACCTGGGTCGGCGTCGTATACTGGGGAAGGCTCTTCGAGTTCTGCCCCACCATCTTCTCATCAAAGCCGAATAATCCATAGACTCCGATGGAGTAATAACAGATGGCGCTGCTGATTGCCGGTCCCGAATACTTGAAGGACATGTTTATCCTGAGCTTTTCCCCCGGGGCCAAAGTTACCTGCTTCGGGGCCGGATTCATATAGCCCAAGGGGATATAGATGCCGCCCGCCAGGGTATAGAACTTGTGGCTATCCGGGTCATAAAAAACACGTTCCCCGGTACGCGGGTCAATATACCAGCCAGCCGCGGACGGCTCCGGCATTTGTCCCTGAGCACTTTCTTGGAGAGCCTTAAACTCTCCGAGCTCTATAGACAGTGTTTTCAATTTCATGGTGTGCCTCCTTACACTTTGTAGAAGTCTGCTATCTTAAACTCGCTCACCTGGGGGGTCAGCGCCGACAGGTTGATGGTTTTCGTCATCTCGTCATCGAAATGCCAGTAGCCGTCGGCGCCATACCAGTAGCTATAGGCATGGATAATCACCCGGGCATCCGGCATCACGAAGGACCCGCTGAATGAATGGACCGCACCGCCATCCACATTCGCCCAGTTCTCTGGAACATCAATGCCTGGCCACGGAGAAACGCCATATTCCAGTGCGCCCCCGACCATAATAGATATCACTCCTGAGTAAGTGTTTTTTACCCGGACAGTTATATCCACCCGGTTGCCCGAAGTCGCCTCGCTGGGAGCTACTATCTCGATAATATCGGCGTACTGTGCCACGGAATTTCCTCCTAAGCCGGGTAAGTAAGCTGCAGTGTGTACGTTACTTTCAACTGACCTGTATTCGGGACATTGACGCCACCCGCCAGCAAATCGCGGCACATCATGAAAGTAGCCGAAGAGTTGTCGTAAGTTCCCTTTGTATACACTCCTGCTTCGTTCACAACGATTGCCCCGCCGCTGTTATTGTTGAAATACCTCACCCAGGCAACGGTCTTGGTAGTTCCGACCGTAGATATGGCAGGTGGATCAGTAGCGCTATAAGAAAGCTGGCCGGCTAGATTTCCGCTGGCTATCTTCGCCCCTAAGGCATAACTTTCGAGGCTTTCCGGGTTACTACTGGTCCCAACAACGATTCCAAAAGTGTCAATCCCGGCACCAGCATAAATACCGTTAGTCAGGTTCACGTAAATGCTCGAATTACTGGCGCCGCCACTGGATAAACCAGAAGCAGGTTGTGTGGTGGTATCTGACCTAGTGGATCCGCCAGTATCAACAATTGCTAACCCAACCGCTGAATCACCTGGTACCGCCGCAGCCTGGCAGACCATCAGGTTATAAGCGTTTCTCACCCAGCTATGGCTTCTTTGCTTCGAGTGAAAAGTGATCCGATTTCGCTTATCCCGGACCTCGAACTCCCAGAAAGCCTCCGGAAGCAGAATATGAAGCTTCTTGGCCAGCTTCCTCATTTCTTCGTATTCGGTTTCTAAAAACATTTCAGTCATCGTAATCTCCTACGCGTAAACCAATATCCATGCCCGGGTACCTAAAGGCTGGATAAAACCACCGCTAATACTAGAGGCCCGCGCCCTTATCCAGTAGAGGGTTAATCCGGCGAGTGTATCAGTTGCCCAGTCTGAAGGGCGAACGAAAGTGAGCCAGCCCTTTCCCGCCGTTTTCCAATCGCTGGTACTGTTGTGTTTAATTGTCAGTGTTCCCCATGTCCCGGCGCCCCTGGAATACTCATAGGCAAGGGTGTAATTAGCGCCTGCCTGTCCAACCAGGACAGCGATTGCATCAAAAAGCCCAGAATGTCCCATGGCACAGTAATCATTGATAGAGCCATCGGCCGGGAGAAGCGTTATATCGTTTCCCGTATCATCATTTGCCTGGGCGGTCTCATCGCTGTCGCCGACGTCATCGTTATGGGATACTGCCCCGCCGACAGGATTTACCATAGTCGCCAAGACTTCCCTATTAAATACCGGAGCTGGAATGCCAAGGACTGGAGAGGAAGAACCCCCACCGCCCGGACCAGTTATATGAGCGATGCTCATTGCTGGCATTGGCATGGACAGGTCAAATGCAAGCGCCCGGTTGGCTGAACCAGTCAGATACTGCACCAGACTCTCAATATCCTGCCAGACCGGCGATAGCCCGGGTCCGCGACTTCTCAAGAAGTTATACCCCTTACCGGCATCCGCCAGCAGCCTTTCGAGGATGTCGTTCCCACGAAAGGCAATATCGCCGTGATTCATTGATCCGGCAACGCTCTTAAGATTGACCATTCCCTTTGCCTGCCAGTCTTTATCGGTGTCTATTTCAAGCTGGGAAAGTCTGGCGACTCCCTTAAGCAATAAGCTCATTGCTACTCCTTAACCCTTATCTCCATCGTCCCAGTTGCGTTTGACGACCTTGGCGAATATCATGCTACCGAAACTAACCACCAGCGCTCCGCCCGTGATAATGCAATAGCCGTAGTCAGCCCCCGTAGCCCACTCTGTAACGACCCCGGCAACCGTGATACAGCAACCCACGGTTTCCAGTCCTATGGCCAGGTTTCTACTTAGTTTCATCAAGTTCTCCCCCGTTTGAGCGATTCTTCTTATCTGCTAACGATCCTTCCTGCAGCGTGGAGCCAGTAGAATAGAGTCCGCTGGCTGCCATACCGGCGATGATGCCATTGAATAATGCGGCTACCCAGTCCGACATGGCGCTGACGCCGAGCGCCCAGCTGGCGACCAGGTTAATCACCAATCCCATAGCAACCGCCAATAAAGGATAGTATCTGGTATCTGAGACAAAGGGTTTGAAAAGCTGGACCAGTCCCAGGATTAGCGGTACGCCGCCCAGGGCAACCAGGGATTTTACTAATTCGCTGTCTGCCATCATTTACACTCCTACCATGCTCGCCATCATAGCCATCATCATGAACATGGGAAATACTTCTGTACTCTGTTGCGCCGTTGAATCGGTTTGAGATACCTGTCCCAGCATCGAGCCCATCGCCGGAAGCCCGAAGCCATAGACGTTATCTTTATTGACTGGAGCATCCTGCGGCTTGGTTGAAAAATAGGGAGCCAGTTTCTTGGCCTCTCGCCAGCTGAATACCCAGGCTTCTCCGTATGCCCGCCTTCCACTCTCCCAAAGTAGACCGGCCAGCCCAGACAGCATGGGAGCGGCAAAACTGGTGCCCGACTTCACAAGATACTCGTCGTCTTTTTGATGACTCGCCATTTCAAGGTCAGTGCCCCAGATAACAAAATCGGGTTTGGTCTCACCCTGTACCGTTGGTCCGCGGGATGATTTTTCCCAAATAGCCAATTCGCCGTTGGTTTCCACTGCACCGACTGCGATGACTTCTGGGTCACAGGCTGGGAGCATAACCGTAGTCATTTTCGGACCGGAGTTTCCTGCAGCGGCAATAACATCCAAACCGTATTCAGTGCTAGCCTTGCGGCAGGCTGCTCTCACCGGATTGTCTGCATCACCGTCGTCCTCACCTCCCAAGCTGAGATTAATGATGTTGGGATATAAATCATCGGTTATCCAGAGCCCGTTCTTTCTCGCTTGCTCGGCCAACCCGCAAACACGCTCAATTCCCATGACGATACCTTCATCACTGCCAATGCCATCGTCATTGATTACCTTGATATTCATGATGGAAGCGCTTGGAGAGACACCGGCTTTCTCACCTATGGCATGCATACCGCCGGCAATGATGAAGGCAACCTGCGTCCCATGTCCGAAGACATCATCGGCAGTTGGCGAATCTGTAAAATTAGCCTCGTAGACGACTTTGCTTCTTAGAGACTGATGGGTTTTTCTGACACCGCTGTCTAACACAGCTACGGTAAGACCAGTCCCAGTTAGCGGCGGATTGAAGTAAGAGCGTAGTAAATAAAATACATCCGAAAGGCTCTCAACCGGTGCCACTTCACTCAGCACCTGCTCGGCTTTATAGTCTTTTATAGGCTTTAAGACAATACCTGAGACGGCTGATAGAGCTCTGATTTTTTCTTCGCTAAGCTCGCAGAAGAACTGCCCCAACAGCCTGGCAGGTTTGAAATCGGTTATGCCCAGTTTACGGATCTCCGCCTCTGCCTGGGTTGGGGTTATTCCCTTCGCGATTATTGAATATCTCATCTCGTTCTCCTTTAAGCCGGGTAAGTGAGCTGAATGGTATAAGTCACCCGCAGCTGCCCAGTAGTTGGCACAGTAATGGTGGCAGGCAACTTATCGCGGGACATCATGTAGTTCTGGTTGTACTGTCCCTGGAGGTAAGCGACGATGCCGACTTCGTTTACATTTACGTTGCCGCCACTATTGTTGTTGAAGTAGCGAATAAGGATATCCCTGAGGACTTTGGTCCCTGCATCGTAGCTTATCGAGTGCAACTCACTGGCAATATAGCTAATCTGCCCGGCACCGGTCCCGTTGGCAATCTGGGTCTGCAGGGTATAGTCTTCAAAGCTCTCCGCATTCGTGCCCGAGCCTACCTGGATACCCTTGGTATCGACACCGGCGGCAGCACGAAGGCCATAGCTGGTTCCGTCCACCGAGTTGCTTTCACCATAGCCGAAGGGATAGGCGACTCCACGTACCGTTCCGCTGGTTTGCTTACCACTAAGCTTTCCCGGTCCGAAAGTAGCATCGTTTGAATCCTTGGCCGCCATCTGGCAGAAGAGCTGGTTGTAGGCATTTCTCACCCAGCTATGACTTCGCTGCCGGTGGTGATGTGTTATCCGTCCACTTCCATCCCTGACTTCAAGTTCAAGGAAAGCTTCAAAGGTGGGAATCTTGAGCTCTTGCCCCAGTCTTCTCAGTTGCTGATATTTTCGTTCTTTAGGTTCGCGCAATATCTCCATATCTCTTTCCCTCTACTTAAACCAGCTGAGCCGTTACGCCGATTGTGGCCACCGGCATGGTTAAGACCGGAGTAGTCTCCTGCCCACCACCAGAATGCTCTTCTGTCGTATTAAGCGTGATCCCAGGCCCGGGTATATACAGACTGCGAGAATCCGTAAAGCCACCTCCGGAATGATCCTCGGCGATACCCATCGATAACGCCGGCGCCAGGATAATTAATGACGGTGGGACTATCACCCGGTTTACTGCCCCGGTCAGGTAGATAATCAAGCTTTGTATATCCAGCCATTCTGGTTCGAACTGGCCGCTGTTTTTCATATGAAGAAAGTTGTAGCCGACACCGTAGCTCGGAGCTAACCTGACCGCCTCGCTATCGCCGCGATACAGGATATCGCCTCTGCCGGTCATGACCGATTGCAGGATTGCCTGTGCTTTTTTCACAGCATCGTTACTGTCAACGGCGTCTCCAAGGTTCTTGATTAATCGACCAGCCCAGTCCTTGCTGACATCTATCTCAAGCTGTGAAAGTCGATTGGCTCCTTTACTTAGCAAACTCATGTTTATTACCTTCCTGCCTAAGACAGCATCTTTTCCAGCATATAGTCGTAATCCACGGCTTTCCCGTTATCCGTGGCGTTATTGCTCTGCAAGGTCACTCTCAGCACATCGTGAATCGCCCAGGTACCATTGATAACCGGCAGTCCTAGCGGATCAGAAGTAGCATCAAAAGACTGGTCATAGACCTTCCGCTCGATACCGTTTACTTTCTTATAGAACCTCACCCTGATTTGTGTGCCCACCAGGTTATGAACGCTTAGAGTTAGGTCGTGTATCTTATTCCTAATACCGGCAGCGCCAATACTGATGACATTAGCCTCGACGGTTTGCCAGTCGGCTGTTGTGGCTCCCTGCCAGGGGTTTTCCCCAGCCAGGTTATCGGTCCGCACTTTGATGGCATCTGCCTTAGTGTTGAGCCCAGCAAGACTAGACTCTACTGTCTCAAGACTGACCTTTTCCGCTTTATTTTCAACATAAAACTCTCCAGGCATTACCGATTCCTCCCTTCTGGCAGTAACTTCTGGGTTCCCGCCGTGGCTTTCGCTTCTACTTTCTCTTGCTGAGGCTTGGCGGACACCACGACCATACCCAGCATCATCATCGGCAGCATCATGGCCAGTAGTGAGTTCCAGTTGAAGCCGGTATCTGTAGTACTGGTGGACCCGGGCCACGTCGGTGGCAAAGCGCTCGACCCTTGCGGCGCCACCAGCCGTGTAGCCGCGGAGTCAGTGACCTCTTCTGTCTCTCGCTCTACCAGAAGCACTGTGAGGTCGGCATCGCTTTCATTGAACCGTAGAGCGCCTCGGAGCCGGACAAAATCGCCGGGAGCGACCTTGAACCAGGCATAACCGAATACCGGCAAAGCTTCTTCGCTAATCAAGGTGCTTTCCCGATTTAACCTGGCCATCAGGGCATATTCCTTTTCCACGCCAGTGGGATTAGCCACGTAAATACTGCAACCCAGGTCGAACCCGGGCGTGTAGGTCATCCACGGCGGCAGGTCCCAGAAGATGTCGCCCAAAGAGCCAGACATGACGCTTACCTGTGTCGTCATAGCGGGAACTTCACCTCCTCGCCTTTGAACGCCTTCTTTACCAGAGATAGAGCCCAGGCGCCCATAGCTATCAACATGACCACACCCATCAGCGTGCCCACAACGCCCTGCCACTGCAAAGCCTGGTACTGGTAAGGGGAATAATTTTGATTTTCGATGGGATACTGACTCATGCCTTCGCCTCCTCCAATTTCTCCGGTTCTGATTGTTTTACTTTCCGCACCTTCTCTTTATCCTGGGTGAACGAGGGCATAAGCTTGCTGATAAGAAGCATGACCAAAAGCATGATTCCCATATTGATGATGCCGCTGATCAGGTTCTTTAAAGACTCCGGCATGAGCCACCAAACCAGCGAACCCAACAAGGGCGGCAAAACGGTGGTAACCAGAAGCCCGATAATGATCGGCAGCCAGGCAAATCCTTTTTGCCAGGCTAGATAAACTGTGGGCTGATCTACATCGGCAAAGACAATATGGCTATAACCCGGCCACAATTCGACTCCCGCGTCAAAGCACGCCTGTTCAAGCTGAGACAGTACTTCTGCAGACGGAGACTCGGTAAAGTCGAGCCTCATTAAGAAAAGAGCACCTTCAGCCGAACTTTCTTCAAGCGGGGCGAAGGTGCCCAGTTCCTCGATAGCAACGGCTTGTCCGATTAAGACAGCCCTATATCCCGGTGGTGTCATGGTATAGGGCATAGGATTACCTCCTTATGCCGCTATACCAGTCTCCTGGCTTTCCGGCCGTAAATATTCAGGGTAACTTTGCGGTCGGCGGTTGTACCGCCCACGGCGGTTACAGTGGCGATTACGGTGAGTTTATCGCCCCCGAGGAGCCTCAAATCAGCACCGAGTTGACCGGGACTTGCCAGATCATAATCTTCATTCTGGCTGGCCGCCAGGTCGGTCCCCAGGTACTTCTTTTCCACTGTATCGACCTTGGGGAATCGGGAGACGCGGACATTGCCGGAAATCTCAGCTTCGGTTATCAGGTTGAGACGGTTGAGATACCAGACCTCACCGGCAGGCACCTCGAACTCTTTGGTTTTAACAGTATCTTGCGCCGAAGCGTTAGGAACTGTGGCCTCGATTTTATCCCGCTCGTCAATGCGGTCTTCGGTATGCAGAGATTCAGCGGTCAGCAGCGCTTCCCGCAAAACCTGGAGCGGCAATCCCATCCAGTAGCCTGAGTCATTATCATAGACTCCCAGGAGGGTTAATTCCTGTCCCAGGGGAGGCACCCAACCCTTCGGAGGCCGCTGTCCTGCATATTGCTGTGGAACAATTTTGTTTTTCATGGATTAACCTCCTTAATGTAATTACACCTCCACTAGGACTTGCTGGAGCCGGTGACGCCCTTCATCATGGGCATAAGAATGGCCATCATCATGATCATCATGATCATGGGCATCATGCTGGTGAACATTCCCGAAATCGGGTCGGTGGTCTGAAGGGGATAATAACCACTGACCGTGCCGTACTGGTACTGCTGGGGTCGAATTTGCTGACCGGCGATCTGCTGTGCCTTATACATTGTTGATTACCTCCTAAAATTCTCAAAATAATATATTTACGGGGTTAGTCCTTGGCTGATGCCGTCATGCCCTTCATCATGGGCATAAGAATGGCAAACATCATGATCATCATGATCATCGGCATCATACTGGTGAACATGCCTGAGAAGGGGTCAGTAGTGGTTTGTGTGGGATAGTAGGCGCCCGGACCGCTGACCTGCATCGGGCTCATTTGCCCCGGTGCTACCGGCCCGGTCAGTTGCTGTGCTGTGAACATATTCTCCTCCTAAAACTAAATCTTCAGGCTCGATGCTCATCCGGTCCATCAGCTTTACCGCTACCGCGACAGCGGTAAAACCGATAAGGGCAGTGCCCTCGTTTGGATAGGCATCAAGCGGTAAAAGCGCTACTCGAACATAGCGCGCTTGTAGCCGGCGACCACGACTTCGCCCTTACCATCCACGCCATCGCGGTAGTGATTTACCCGCCCCTCTTTGACCTTCAGTCCGGTCGGCGCAATGCCGTTCATCCCGGTGCGGAAAGCCTCGGGAGTGGCCTTCTCCTTGTAGGTGATAGGGACGTTTTTCTCGAATTCGTTCCAGCTTGCGTACTTACCCATGTGGGCACCTCCTCTTTCGTTCGTACCCGGTCGCGGCCGGGTAATGGCGGGGTGCAACCTGGCTGAAAAGGAAAAAGGGGTTAGCCTTGAACCCTTCCGGTCCAGGTTGCTAACCCCTTTTTTTAAGCCCCGAAGCTGCCGGTAATAAAGCAAGCCCTGCGAGCCGACTTTCACCGGCAAGCTCGCAGGGCTTCATTAAGAGCGTACCGCGTCTCCCTGCGACTTTCAAGTCTATAAACGCTTATATAAGCTTCTCTTCCGTCTTCACCTTGACCCGGATAATAAGGTCGCCATCTACTACGACCTCGACCGTATCGCCGGGTTTAAGTCGGTGGTAGTTTATCCAAGCTTTCGGAAGGGTGACAGCAAAGCCACCTTCGCCGATCTTGAAAAGCTTCCTTTCCACCATGAGCGGCATCAATCCGACCTCTCGAACATGGCCTCGTTCCAGTGCTGCCATTTCTTTCCCTGAGCTTCGGCGTATTTCTTAACCGCCTTTTCCGTCCACTCTTTTTCCCTCGGGTTAGCGGTTTCCTCCGGCAGTGTCTTTTCGATCAGGAAGCTCTTTAACGAGTCGGCCGGTTTATTGATATTGGCTGTCTCGTAGGACATCCTCCAGAGTGCCAGGAATACCAGCCACTGGAGGGGCGCAAACCAGCTATTCATAGATTTTTACCTTATAGCCTACAGCCTGAAAGCCGCGGCTGAGCATTTCAATCCAGCTATCGGTGGATTCCTGGAGCATCTTCTCGACCTGCTGATGCTCGCTCTTGCCGAGACGCAGCTCAAAACCCCGCTCATTTCTTTTGATGGCAATCTCGACTTTCGAGATCGCCTCTTTCACGTCCGGCGGAGACTGTCCCATCTGGCGGCTCATCATTTTAAAGAGCATATCCCTTGCCTGGGGTGAGTTAGCCATCTGCATGAAATCAAACATTTCTTTCCTCCCATTCTTTGGCTGTGTGTTTTTCAATCGGCGGTGGATCTGACGGCGGTTGAATGCCTGGCTGTCCACCTGCCGGCATCGCTCCCGGCATCATGCCGGGTAATGGCATCCCGAACATCTGTGACATCTGCTGCATGGACTGGAGCATGCTTACAACCTGGCTGAAGGGGTCATTCGACTGTCCCCCCACCATTTGCTTGATTTGGGCAAGAGTGCTATTTACCTGGGTATTGCTTTGAGAGATTGCTCCAAATAGTTGGCCTGCTGTTGCCTGAGCGGTTCGTTCTGCGATTTCCTCACTGGAAGCCTTTGCCCTGGCTGCCGCCGCATCCTGCTCTTCGCGTGTCTCTTTCATCAGCCGCAAAATAGGCTCCATACGCCTGGCGTCAGCCTCAGCCGAACCCTTCTGGATATTCACCAAATCCATCACCATTAGCATGGCCGCCCGGAATTTCATAATAGCCCTGAGCTCAACCTCACCTTCGGGAGTGCCTCCCATGTAGTGCTTAAGCACAGCTTCCGGCGCAATCATCTCCATGCCACCGCCCATCTTGCGGATGATGGGGAACTCGCTGCTGGTTTTTGCCTCTTCTTCCTCTCCGTTACGGACCCGTTCCAGCTCTTCCCGGATAATTACCCGCAGCTTGTCTTCCGGTACTAGGGAAGTGCCGGTATCAGTTAGCTTGAGATCCTGCAAAGCATTGTGGACCTTACTGCGGCTGACACCGAGCTCGGTTGCCATCTGCCTTTCCGATTGTCCCTGCTCTTTGCGTTTTTTGACTTCTTCTAAAAACTGGTCGTCCATATATCCTCCTTTCCGACCACCAAAGCTAATGTGGTTTTCACTGGTTTATCGTTCAAATCTGGGCTGGCTGTCATCTGGTCAGACCACTTGAAGCTAAATGGTCTGGTTTTTACCACGCTTGCCATCCTTAAAATCGTAGCTAATTTGTCTCCCGACCGGTCACCGGTCTAGTCTGAACTTGTACCTGTTTCACCTCCCAGTAAGAGGCTGATTGCTTTATCCACACCGACCTGCGGTGCCAACCGGGCTATGCGGGTAGCGTCCCGGACATCCTGACTCCGACCGTCGAGTTTCCTGGCAATCTCTTCTGCTAGGTCGTTGGACAAGCCTTCTTTACGTACCAATACACCTTTCACCACGGTCAAGAATTCGCTGCGGCTGTAGGGATTAAGCTTGCGGATAGCAAAACGGGACCGCAGTTCAGGGGATAGCTTCTCCAGCCGGTTGCTGGCAGCAATGACCTTGAGGGGATTATTGATGTCGAGCTCTCGACCTCGCTTGGCCCTGACCAGTCTGCCGCCTTCCATCATGGTGAGCAGAGCTGCCATATCGACGGCATTCATCTTGTCCATCTCGTCAATCAGTAGTATCTTCGGTTCTCTCTCGGCTACCAGATCCCAAAGTCCTGCCTTGGAAGTAGCCGAGCCGACCAGCCAGATTGCTTGTTCGCCAAAGGTTTGCTCGATGTCCCAGAGGAACAATGTCTTGGCTAGGGCAGGCGGTCCGGTTAACATGACGTGCACCGGCTTTTCTGACAGAAGAATTGCTTTAAGCAAAACCTTGACGTCTTCATGCCCTATAATGTCCGTAAAGAGGTCATCACCGGGATTTAACGGTGATTCTGAATGAGATTCAGTAGAAGCTTCTTGTTGGTTCGCTAGAAGAATGGCCTTTGCTTTCTCAGTAAGCTTGTAGCCGGTAAAGGAGTTAGAGCGAAAGACATTATCCAGATAACCATCTTTGAATAACCTGCTCAGTGTCGCTGGCCAGATACGAACGTGGCGCCACGACCAGCCGATCCGGTACTCTTTCTCCATATCCACCGATGCCTCAAACTTTGCGATCTCGGTAATTAGCTCCATATCGCCGTCTTTCATCATCGCCACCCCCTTTCTTTTGAGATTTGCTGATAAGCTGCCGTTACGAGCTGGAAGAGAAACTCGGTTCCCTTTACTCCAGCAGTATCGGGATGCAGCCTAACTACTAGCTCCCGGTACCGTTTCTTAACCTGATCATCGGCAACAGCTTTGTCTAATCCGAGTACCTGGTAGGAATCAATGCCGGCATGATGGGTAGATTGACTTTCCATCTTCATGGCCGACCAAAGCTCTCCCAATACCGGGTCGTTACACATACCTTGCAACATTTGGCTTAACCACCCTGACATCATTTCTGCTGTTGCTTCTGTCATCCTCTTTTGTGCTTTCTTTACTTGATCTTCCACGGCTTTACCACCAGAAATGTCCGCAAATTATGCCGAGTAAAAACCCGACCAGTATCTGCCACCAGTTTTTACCAGCTAGTCTGGCCACCAGAATTCCCAGTCCCAGAAAGATGAGTAGGTACACCAGGGGTGAAGCCTTCTGGTCTTCCCGAACTATCTCCGTCCAGGGCTTTCCGCCCACCTTACGCCATAACTTCTCGTAAAGCTTGCCGATGATTCCGGTCATGTTTTACTGCCTCCTTTACCTTGAGCCAGCCCCTTTCCTCTTCAGGTATGGGCGGTCCAATCCGGTCGAAGCTGATGCATTGCTGGCAAATCTTTGGCGCTAACGGTTTTCCTTCCGCGAGGTGCTGGATATCCAGGCTGCCGTCTGCGCACACCTGTGATAAAGGGTATTCTTTATCACAGCAAATTCTTTCGTTTCTCACCCGTGCGTGAGCACATTCATAGAGCGTCCTCTTTTTCTTTTTACTCACCGCCACTTGCCTCCTTTGTTAATTTATCGTCAGTTACTGTCCGCTCTGTTCTACTGTCCGCCCCCACGCTTGAGTCAGCTTCAGTTTTTGGCGGACAGTATGGCGGACGGTATACGGAGCCCTCTTTACTACTGTCCGCCTGTTTTGTAGCTAATGCGGACAGTAAGGACGGTTCGGACGGTTTTTCCTGGGATAATGGAAGAGCCATCTGCAACCCGTAGGACCCTATTAGTTTGGTAACTCTTGACTCATCCCAGCAGATAAGGCGCTGCCGTGACTTTCCGGTCCGCTCTTTGGCAAAGCCCAATCGCTTCGTCATTCTGCCAACTTTTTCAGCACTGAGCTGCTCAACTTCATCGTCCGTTTCATTGGCTTTCCTGGCCACGTTTTCAGATGTCAGCTCTTTGCCTTCTTCATGAAGCTCCATCAGCGCCGCCAATACTCTACCCGGGGCGCTCTCCCTTCTTCTTATAAAGAGACTATCCTGGAGACGGTGAACGAAGCCGGTGATTGCTTCGACCATGGAGCGGTCGCCATTAAGCATCGCTTTGAGCGGTATGAGTATCTCCTGTAACCGGGGTTGGAGATTGGGTTCCAGCAGGTCATTGCCGAAGGTTTTACCCTTTAGCTTAATCAGGTTTGCCAGCCGGAAGGTCAATAGTTTCGCTCGCAGGTCATCTATCTCTTTATCAAAAGAGGGTGGTAATACTCTGGGAATATCATCCCGCGTCAGCGACATCATCTCCGAAGTCAAACATCTGCTTTCCAACGCCTCGTCTTTGAAAGGGAAACGGGTGGCGATAAGTTTCGGGCCAAATACCTGGTATGCCCGCGGGAACCATTTGCCATTTTCT
Source organism: Dehalococcoides mccartyi CG5 (assembly GCF_000830885.1). NCBI lineage: Bacteria > Bacillati > Chloroflexota > Dehalococcoidia > Dehalococcoidales > Dehalococcoidaceae > Dehalococcoides > Dehalococcoides mccartyi. The sequence goes on along the minus strand of NZ_CP006951.1, from coordinate 617,051 downwards.
TTATCTGCCCGGAGCACCGGCATACCGGGGCGGTAGCCATTGTTTAAGAGTTTGACCATTTCCATCCAGGACGACGAGTCTTTGAAGTCCGCCTCATCTAAAACCAGTGTCCCTCGGAACTGCTCTAATATTCGGAATATCGGCGCCGGCGTGGTCGCTCCAGAAGCAAATGTCGGTCGAAAGCAGATGCTGCCTACCACCTGTAGAAACCGTGTCTTACCGGTACCCCAATCGCCTATTACCCGGAGGTAAGGTATAGAGGGAGCAAATTCATAAACCCAGGTAAGAAGCACGTAGAGAGAAGAGATTTCCTCGAAGTCAGCCGGCAGTTCGAGATACTTGTGAACAAAACTCCGTATCTCTTCAAACAAACGCGCTTGTGAATCATAAGGGGTGGCTGTCGTGGCGAAGTGGACCACCTCGGTTACCAGGGGATCGTCGGTGGGAAGATATATAGCCTTGGGTGTCTCGTAACGAAAGACCTTGCGCACCGAGCCGTTGACCACGATGATAAAGGCACGCTCATCCTCATTGCTGACTACCATCTCACCTACGGTGCCGTCATGCAGGACAAAGCCCGGGACAAATCGCTCTCTGCTCGCGGTATCATCAATCTTGAAATCAGTCGCCAGTTTCCGGGCTTCTTCCAGTGTATGTTTAAGCAAATAGTCATCGATGCCGACTTTCTGGTTACCTTCTTGAGGAAGATAAACGACCAGGATAGTGGCGCCTTTGCGGTTGAGATGTTCGCCCAGGTGTTCGAGGGCTTTTCGTACCATCTCCTTGGAAACAATGTCAGAGTCGAAAGCGAGATAGACTAGCCTGTCTTTGATGGCAATGCGGTCCCAGTCCGAAAGTATAGTAATAGCACCGAACTCATTCTTGCCCTTGAAGCCCCAGACACCGGTGAGCGAAATTACGCAGGCTCCATGTGTAGCCAGGGCGTCAGCTTTCTTGGAGCCTTCAGTTATCCATAATGGCGTCTTTGGGTCGCCGAGCATCTGTTTGCAGCGAGGTGGACAATCCAGGTGATTGGAGGAACCTACCGGAGACTCGTATTTCACCGGTCGCTGCCTTGAGTCCGAACGGGGGTTATCCGGGCGATACTGGCAGCCTACTTGCCCTCCATCAACTCCCCACAGGGGAATGAGGATACCGGCAGTTCTCTGCTGAGACGAGATAAACCCCGCTTTGGCAAGCTCGTTTTTACCGAGTATGCTCCGGTATCCTCTTTCTTTGATAACATCGAGACTGATACCGCTTCCTTCACTTAGATGAGTAAGATGCTCAGCCAGGAGTTGCGGGACAGCTTCTGAAAAAACAAGTTCAGTCATGGCAATCCTTCAGGAACACTTTTCTACGAGGTGATTAGAATCCTGTGTTCTAGCTGCGATCTGTATATCGTTCCAGGGTCTTCAGGAAGTTTTCCAGGTACTCGGACTTAATCCTGTTCGGAGGGGTCAAAAGATCAAAGTCGGTTATATGGACATCAAGGTTATAGTTCTTTTGAAACCAGTTTGATACCTGGTAATCCTGCATGTTCATTTGCCAGACCTTACTCTTGACACGGTCCCAGAGCAGCATTAAATCTTTGTCCGTGCCCATGATTGTTTTCGGGGTTTCTTCTTTACCCAGGATTTCATCCGGGAAAAGGTCATCAGGTGCTTCATTGTCAGGCGGAGGTAAAAGAAGTACCTGCCCGGGTGGAATTTGTGCGTATCGTTGGATTTCTACCAATGAAAATGGCGCCGTCATGCTGAGAACCCTGACTGTCTTTTTCTTTCCTTCCGGCTGTACTTCCTGTTCAACAAGCTTCAGTGATAGCGGAATCATAGACAGTCGTCCGCAGGTGCCGCGAATCAGTTCAAGGCTGGAATTAATATTTACAATAGAATAAAAAGAGCTGGTATCGAGCTGGTAAACGCCGAAACCGGGACAGTCAGGCAAAAGGAATTGTAGGTTCATCACCCGGCGGCACCGTGCTACTTGATAGAAGGTACACTTGGCCGGATTACAGGTGATTTCCTTCATTTCTGTCTCAACAGAATCTCTGTTGGCAATCTCACCGGTACGGGTGTCAATCTTGGCGACTGCCGTTTCACCGTCGCCGCGGCAAACGAGTCCTCTCGATGCCGAGTAACATCTTAAATACTGGCTGGCCCACTGGGTCTGGTCATCGGTAGGGAACATGATTCGCAGCTCTTTGGGCTTTTCACCAAAGACCTTCTTGACCTCTTCCGGGCAGACAAAATGATCCGTCGGGCAGGGATAAGATATTCCGCTAGCATTTTCTTTCTTTACTCCCAGCCTTACTTTTCCCAGGCGGGGAAGCCTCACCACTCCGGTCACACCTTTGATTGGCATTGTCATCCTCCTTCTTTTCCACAAATGCATTATGCTTATTTAACTTTTGAGCAAGGTCTTTCAGATAGGCTCGCGCAATTATTCGAGCCAGTATCCTTAGCCCGTTATCGAACTCGCTAATCTTCCGTTCGGACATTGCTACCGTTCTCCTCAATGATGAATAGGTCATCGAAAGTGTATTCGGGCAGATGCTCCAGGATGAGACGCCTTAGTACCGGTGAGGGTTCTCTTCTCCCGTTAATGATGTGCGACAAGTGACTGCGGGAAAATCCAATCTTCTCGGCAAGGTCACGCTGGGAGAGGTTTTTTCTCGACAAAGCGACTTCAAAAGCAACCCGATTCAACTTTACCTTAACCATTGAGCTACCTCAGAACTCATTACGCTTTCTGTAGTATACCAAAGGCTAATCATAGACTGTCAATAGATAAATGTCACTGTAGATAGCATATTGGTGTCAATAGTGTTTGACTTGGTATACAAAAAGTGCTATTATGTTTCAAAAGGAGGTGAGGAGCTATGGTGGAGAACTTCGGTGAATATCTCCGTACCCTGAGGGTTGAGAAAAGGCTATCACTGCGGGAAGTTGAGCAGCAGTCCGGTGTCTCGAACTCATATCTGGGACTCATCGAGCGCGGTCAACGTCCTATACCGGGCGCAGATATACTGAAGAAGCTCGCTCCTGTCTATGATGTGCCGGTAAGGGATCTACTCAAGGCTGCCGGGTACCTGAAAGATGAAGACATCTCTATTAGCGAGAATGATGAAATTGAGATGGCCTTCAACTACGTTATGAATGATCCCAGGTATAAATCCGGTACCCGTATCAAGGGGGGGCTTACTACCGATGTCAAGCGTTTCATCGTAGAGATGTACGAAAAAGCGACCGGTAAGAAGCTATTGCCTGGAGGATAGCCTTTGAAAAACTTCAGCGACCTGCGCTATTTTTGTGAGTACATTGTAAATAAATACGGCTCGCCCTCAAATGCTTCAGAGGAAGAAAAGGCTCAGGAGTTCCGTAAGATATACTTGCGGGATTTACCTTTAGATATCAGAACACTTAGAGCCATCGCCTCAGCTTGCGGCATCTATGTAAATGGAGTCGATAGCAAGAAGCTGCCGCAAAATATTAGAGGCTACCATGATGTCTTTGAAGATAAGAGAAACATCTACTACAAAAAGGGCGACACAAAAAGCGGCATCGAAAACACGGTTCTTCATGAGTTCAGAGAGATGATAGAGCCGGTTTTTGCCGAGTTGTGCACAGAATACAGCCCCTTGAGGACAAACGCAGTACACTTAGCTGCTAATAAGTTTGCTACGGCTGTCTTGTTGCCAACTGATGAATTCCGGAACAAAGTCTACGAGACCGGGTTTGACGTTATCGCTCTTTCAAAGCTCTATTCAAAGAGCTGCTCCCAGGTGCTTCTCCGAATGGGCGAGGTGCTTCAAGGGAGTGTTTTTCTATATAGCGCCCTTTATGAGCAGGGTCCTGAGGTGGATAATTGGATATTAAACTACTGGACTGGTAGTGCCAACAACAATGATCCAGAAGCCAATATCTATGGAGCAGATGGATTATTCCCAAGGAAGGGAAGGACGATTCTCCCCGGGTCGCTCGTGGATATGGTAATTAAAACCAAAAAAACACACCTAGTCAGCCGGATCACCATCCTCGACAGCAGAGACGATGATGGACTTATAGCTATCGCTACACCTTTAGTTATTCGAGGAACTCTAGTTAAAGTAGCACAGGTGGTTTTGCTTGGAAATAATAGATACTTACTCGTTCCGCAAATCGAGCGGACAAGTCCGACCATAATAGAAGAATTCCATCGACACTTATGACGGTTAAGTTGGAGGCAAATATGGTTAATAATCTTGGAAAGGCAGCTATTTATGCTAGGGTATCTTCCGAAAGACAAGCTGAAAAAGATCTATCGATACCTGCCCAGATAAAAGCTTTAAGAAAATATGCATTGGAACGTGGATGGGACGTGGTAATTGAGTATGTAGATGAAGCCGAAAGTGCTCGCACTGCAAATCGTCCTGCCTTCAAAGAAATGATAGCCATGGCAAAGAAAAAGGAAAAGCCTTTTGATACCATTCTGGTCTGGAAACTCTCCAGATTTGCCAGGAATCGCGAGGACTCTATCCTCTATAAGTCGTTGCTTAGAAAACGAGGTATCTCGGTAATCTCTATAAATGAGCAGGTAGATGAAAGCCCGGCAGGACATTTACTTGAAGGTATTATTGAAGTCATAGATGAATTCTATTCGATAAACCTTTCTCAGGATACTGTTAGGGGAATGAAAGAAAATGCTAGCAGGGGGTTCTATAATGGTGGATTTACTCCCTTCGGTTACAAGAGAACAAAGATAAAGATAGGAATGGCCGATAAGACAAAACTGATACCCGATGAAAATGAATCCAATGTCGTTAAGAAGATTTTTGAAATGGCAGTGGGTGGTCAAGGTGGAAAAGAAATAACCAAAGCCTTAAATGCTGCGGGTACTAGAACAAAGTTAGGCAAGCAATTCAGTACGACAGCTATCAACCACATCTTAAGGAACGAAGTCTATACCGGTGCACTCGTCTGGAGATTTAGAAATAATGGTTATGGAAATTCACATAAGGCAGCATCTAATGATATCATCCGAGTTCCAAATTGTCATGAGGCTGTCGTTTCAACTGAAGATTTTGGGCGAGTTCAGCAGCTTCTCACAAGGAGACGCCCTGTCTCTCAACATCCTCGAACTATCTCCAGTCAATATCTTTTAAGCGGCTTATTACATTGCGGAAAGTGTGGGGCTGCCATGAGCGGATGCTGGGCTAAATCAGGGAAATATTTCTACTACGATTGCGTCCAGCACCAGAAAAAAGGAAAGGAAGTCTGTAATTGTCGATTGATGAGTAAAGACAAACTCGAAAGCTTTGTTCTCGAACGAATCAGAGAGAATATCCTCACCGATGAGAATATTAAACAACTGGTTCAGCTTGTTAACGAGGAGCTAGTTAAGAATAGTGGATTTTTTGAGGAACAGCTTAGCGAGGTCGGACAACAGTTAGGGCAGGTTCAAAGTAAATTGAGCAAACTCTATGCAGCTCTTGAAACAGGAAAAATTGACCTTGAAGATTTGGCACCTCGCATAAAAGAACTCAGGTCTCAACAAAAAGAACTTGAAGAGAAACGAAACGGCCTTTTAGATGAGATGAATGAGGAGTCTCCTCAAGCACTAAATTTAAAAACGATACAAGAATACGTATCAAGTATGAAGGCACTTCTTGCTAGCAGCTCTTTTATTGAGCAGAAATCGTTCTTGAGATCTTTCGTTAAGAGGATTGAATTGAATGAACCCCAAGTAGTAATTGACTATACCATGCCATTACCGATAAATGGGTTAACCACTACAGAGGAAGTTCTGCGTATTGATAGATTTGGCTCCCGAGGTAGGACTCGAACCTACGACCAAGCGGTTAACAGCCGCCCGCTCTACCACTGAGCTACTCGGGAACGCTTTATTTGGCTGGCGAGCCAGGATTCGAACCTGGGCATAAGGATTCAAAGTCCTCTGTGCTACCACTACACAACTCGCCATAGCCTAAAAGTAAATCTTTCAAGTCCTCATGGTGCCGAAGGTCGGACTCGAACCGACACGAGGTTTACCCCCAGCAGTGTTTGAGACTGCCGCGTCTGCCATTCCGCCACTTCGGCCGGTTTAAGATTACTTTTGCTGGCTACGTTTGCTGATTAAAGCTATTTTAAGCAACTACAATACCGATATCAAATGGTGCCGAGGCCCAGGATCGAACTGGGGACACGCGGATTTTCAGTCCGCTGCTCTACCGGCTGAGCTACCTCGGCGAAAACATGTAGTATTGTAGCCTTAAGCGCTAAAGGTGTCAAGAATTTTAGCCTGTTTTAAGGCTCTCTTTATCTTGCAATACCAGAATAACAAGCATATTATATCGCATACTGATATTGCGAGACGATATAATGGTTGACCGTGAATTTTTTCTGGGTTTTATACGTATACACATATTATACCACGCCCAAAATGAGCCCATATTCGGAGCAGAAATAGCCCGTGAACTTGGCAGACACTGTTACACCATCACTGCCGGTACCCTTTACCCGCTTCTACATAGATTGCAGGCTGAGGGCTATCTGGAAAGTTTCCCCAGAGTAGAGCAGGGCAAGCAGAGAAAGTATTACCGGACCACCCTCAAAGGCTCTGAGATGCTTAACGAGTGCCGCAAACAGATAAGAGAGCTGGTAGACGAGGTGCTGGAATAATGGAGCAAGAAATAAAACCTGCGGCTTCTGAAAAGAGAATTTTGGGTTTTGCACCCAATGTATTTTTTTTGGGGCTGGTAAGTTTCCTAACAGATATCTCCAGTGAGATTATTTTTACCCTTGTTCCTCTTTTTCTGGCCAATGTACTGGGAGCAACTACCACTGTAATCGGCTTTGTGGGCGGGCTTTCAGATTCTACTGAAGCTGTTTTTAAAATTTTCAGCGGCTACCTGAGTGATAAGATTAACCGATGTAAAAGTCTGGCATTATTCGGTTACGGGTTTTCCGCCCTTGCCAAGCCATTTATGCTTTTGGCAAACAACTGGGGGATAGTAACCGGTGTCCGCTTCGCAGATAGGGTGGGCAAGGGGGTAAGGTCTTCACCAAGAGACGCCTTGATTGCCAATTCGGTAGAACCTCATGAAAGAGGCCGCAGTTTCGGTTTACATAAAGCCATGGATAGTCTGGGTGCAACTCTGGGTTTGGGTATTGCGGCAGCGGTTATATATTTTACCCAAAGCGGCAGCCTGACACTCGAACTGGAAACGTATAAAACTTTGGTATGGTGGGGGATAATTCCGGCTTTTCTGGCAGTGTTGGTACTAGCCGTATTTGTAAAAGAAAAACACCATCCGCAAACCACCTCACTCAAAGGTGAAAAGGTTCGCTTCAATTTTCGTAATCTGTTTTTGGGCATGGACAGCCGGTTTAAGCTATTTCTGTTAGTCATGTTTTTGTTTACCTTGGGCAATTCCAGCGATTATTTCGTAATTCTGCGCGCCCAGGATATGGGTGTTTCAGTATTGGCAATAAGCCTAATGCTGGTCGTATTTAACATAACTTACACACTGGTCTCACTTCCCGCCGGGATGCTTTCAGACAAAATAGGGCGGAGGAAAGTGATAGCCATAGGTTGGCTGTTTTATGCACTTGTGTATCTGGGTTTTGCCGTTACCCAAAACCAGATTGGCATCTGGATACTGTTTGGTTGTTACGGGCTTTACTACGGGATTGTGGATGGGGTGGCAAAGGCTTTTGTGGCAGATATGATACCATCTGATAAACGGGGGACTGCCTATGGTTTGTATCAGGGTGTAGTCGGGCTGACTCTGCTTCCCGCCAGCCTTATAGCGGGTATTCTGTGGGACAGGGTGGGTTCGGCAGCACCTTTTTACTTCGGGGCAGTACTGGCGTTACTTGCAGTGATAGGTTTGTTGGTATTCATTAAAGAACCGCCCAAGAAAACACCCACTGTAAGTTAGGCTAAAAACATATTATCTATCAGGCGGGTTTTGCCAAATCTGGCGGCTACTAAAGCAATAGTCTTGGCAGATACTTCATCCGATTCACAGAGGGTATCCTGGTGTGACAAGCTAACATAATCTATTTCTGCCATAGATTCATGCTGAATTACATCAGTCATTTTCTTGCGGATAACCTCTGCCCGGTGTTCTTTTTCATCAAATAAACTTCGTGCCGTAAGCAGGGAACGGTAAAGAACCAGAGCAGCTTGCCGTTCAGCCGGAGAGAGATAGGTGTTACGGCTGCTTAAGGCTAACCCGTCATTTTCACGTATAATAGGTAGCATTTCCACCGATACATCCAGATTAAGGTCTGAAGCCATTCTCTTTATTATCAAATACTGCTGATAATCTTTCTGGCCGAAATATGCCCTGTCGGGGCGAATTATAGTAAAAAGCTTGGCCACTACGGTGCACACCCCGCGGAAATGTCCCGGACGGACTGCACCTTCCAAACATTGCTGTAAAATACCGGGCTCTACCCAAGAATCAAACCCTGCCGGATACATATCTTCAACAGATGGCGCAAAGACGTAATCCACTCCGGCATTTTCCAGCATGGCCATATCCCGTTTTTCATCACGGGGGTACTTCTTGAAATCCTCATGCGGACCAAACTGGGTAGGATTAACAAAGATACTGGCAACAGTATTTATATCCTGTTTTTTAGAAGCTCTAACCAACGATAAATGCCCCTCGTGAAGATAGCCCATGGTAGGCACCAAACCAACCGGCCCGCAAATCTCACGGTGCAGTTTTTTCATCTCGTCTACTGTTCTTATAATACGCACTTTTTCAGTTCCTCCAGTACCTTTTTATCAAGGGTGAAGCTCTCCTTTAAAGTGGGAAACGCACCTTTAGTGACTTCAGCGGCATATTCAGATACAGCTTTTGTAATACTGCCATTTAAATCAGCATACCGTTTGGTGTGCTTGGGTACAAAATCAGTAAACATACCCAGCATATCTGATATCACCTGTACCTGCCCGTCACATTCTTCTCCGGCACCTATACCTATGGTAGGTATGGAAATACCGGCTGTAATAATAGCCGCCAGTTCAGCCGGCATAGTCTCCAGCACTATTGCAAAGGCCCCGGCTTTTTCCAGAGCCTTGGCATCTTCTATAAGGGATAGGGCAGTTGCCAGAGTTTTCCCCTGCACCTTAAATCCGCTTAACTGGTTTACAGATTGGGGGGTAAGTCCGATATGCCCCATAACAGGTATACCGCAGTCTACTATTCTTTTAACCTTGTCAGCCACATTTACTCCACCCTCCAGCTTGACTGCCTGAGCACCGCCCTCCTGAATAAAACGACCGGCATTTAACAGCGCCTGTTCCGGACTCAGATGGTAGGTCATAAATGGCATATCTGCTATAATCAGGGCTTTTTGACTGCCCCTGACTACGGCTTTCAGATGGTGCAGCATATCTTCCATAGTAACGCTTACGGTAGAATCATACCCCAGCACTACCATACCCAGACTGTCTCCTACCAGTATGGCCGGGATACCGGCTTTATCCAGTATTTGGGCAGTGGGATAGTCATAAGCAGTCAAAATGGCTATCTTCTGTTTGTTTTGTTTCATTTCTTTAAGTTGGCTGATAGTGGTACGCATGTTTATACCTCTAAACCCTGATTGGCAACCCCGTTTTTTACTTTGGTTATACGGTTAAGCGCATCTACATACACCAGATTTGGCTGGTGAATAAGAGTATCTTCTTCGGTTATCAGGCTATAGCCCAGTATGATTATCTTGTCACCCTTCATGCCCATGCGGGCGGCCGCCCCGTTTAGGCATATCTGGCCACTGCCGGCTGAACCCTCTATAACATAGGTTTCCAACCGTGTCCCGTTATTTACATTTACCACATGTACCTGTTCGTAAGGCAGCAAGTTGGCTGCCTGCATAAGGTTTTTATCAATGGTAATACTGCCTTCATAGTCTATGCAGGCATCCGTGATGGTAGCCCGGTGGATTTTGCTTTTCAGCATGATTCTCACTGTATATGTCTCCTTAATTTGCCAGTATCCGAGATAACTTTTCTATACCGGTGATATTGGGTTTTTCTTTTTCAAGTGCGATTTTGACGGTTTGCCTACCTAATTCTTTATAGGCAGGTATCAGTTCGGGGGCAATATTTTCAAGTGCTGCCAGATGTTTTGAAACCGTCCCGCAATCCCCTCTGGCAATAGGCCCTGACAAAGCATTGGTTGCACCTGCTTTTTCTATATTTGAAAGGGTACCGCGCACCAGCGGCATAAGGGCTTTTACGGCTTTATCTTCGGGGATACCAAAACTCTGCCAAAGCCCGGTAGCCATTTTAATAAGGGTAACCAGATAATTGGAAGCCAAAACTGCCGCCACATGGTAAGCTACCTTATCCGATGGTTTCAGCACTATCCACTCCCCGCCAAGCACCTTGACCATATCCTTAAGCAAAGGCAGAGTCTGGTCATCACCCTCCAGCGCATAAGTAATACCCTCAAGATTTTTTACCGGGTCTGCCTGTAAACTGAAACTCTGGAGGGGATGCAGTACCCCTGTATACGCCCCAAACCCTTGGGCGGTCTGCAACAGTTCCAGTGAATAAGCCCCGGAACAGTGAATAACGTATTGGTTAGAATGCCAGTGAAGACTTCGACATATTTCGGCGATAGTATCATCTGGAGTAGTAATGAATACAATATCGGCAGTATCAACCACTGCCTGGGGACTATTACAAAATTTGGCAGAAGGGATTTTCCGGCAAAGTTTTTCCGCAGACAACCTTGTTCGGCTGGCAATGCCTGAAATCGGGTAACCTTTTTCAGACAAACCCAGCGCCAAAGCACTACCCACTGTACCAGCCCCTATAAACCCTATACTCTGCACCTGCTACCCCCATAATATTAAATGCCTTCCCCGGCAAACCGAAGAAGGCATTTAAAAAATCTTTTTATTTACCGTCTCGGCCGTTTTACGATCCAAGCGGGGATCTATTTAATTTAAAGTCTCTAAGCGCTCACCGCCGGTTACGGTCGGTGGCATATATCTGTTTAGCTAAGCTTCAATATTCTGGTCATATGGCTCAAGCAGTATATCGTCGGTAAGCGAATTTATGAAGATTATCCGCCCATCTGTCAGTCCCATGCAAATACCTGTAATCTCAATATGACTGCCGATTTCTACAGTAAAACTTCCTTTAATAACATTGGTGCCAAAATAACAAACTATATTGGCACCGTTACCCTGATCAGTTTTAAGTGTAACCCAGCAACTATTGGGAGCCTTGCCGTATGCCACAGCGGCCACTGAACCCGTAACCTTTATATTTTTATTTTTATAATATTGGTCCGGATTGGTTTCACCGGCGTTTACATAATGCGAATACAAAGTTTCAGCTGTTATAGTCAGGTCAACTGAACCGTCAGTCGACGTATCATCAATAGGTGCGGTGACCTGTGTGTTGTCATCGGTATTTCCGGTCGGAGAACTGGCTACCTTACCTTCAAAAGCTGTAGATATTGAGAAAACTATGCTTACTGCTGCAATAATAAGTACCGGTGAAGAGAGCGCCAGACTTCTCAAAAATTTGCCGTTCGAAATTTTATTCATCTTAATACCTCAGGTGTCATAGTGATACCTTAAAATGATATACCACATAACCTATCCGGTCAAGCAAAAGACCACTTGTTGTATCTGATATTGCCTAAAAAACTAGATATGTGCAGGCAAGGTCTTTACAAACCTAGATTTTATCCTGGCAGGATCTGGCAGCTGCCAATATCCCGGCAGTTTCAGCATCTTTAAGAGTAAACACGGGTTGTTGGAAAAGCCTTTCATGGAGAGCGCTTATAGTGATATACCCATTTTCTATAGCCCAGATATCGGTTTTTTTATTATCCGCCGAACTTAACTGGCGGCGTCTAAGCCAAAAATACCGTTTCCTGCCATCATGTCCCTCTTCAACCGTTTCTATATGGGTTTTATGTGCCAGCGGGGTAACCCTAAGTTCTTCAATTTGGGAAAGCGGCAGGTCAGGTATATTTATATTTAGAAAAGAATTCTTTGTAATATCTCCGTTTTGTATCCGGCGTGCTACCTCCGCTGTAATACAGGCGGCACTATCCAGATTTTCCGGTTCTTCCATGGTAACGGGTATGGAGATGGCTATTGAAGGTATGTTACGCAAATAACCCTGAAGAGCGGCACCCACTGTACCCGAGATAAGCACATCATCCCCCAAGTTCAGACCGTGATTGATACCCGAAACCACTAGATCTACCGGTTCGGTTATTAGCTTGGCTAAACCCAGTATTACACAGTCACAGGGGCTGCCTTCTACCGCATAAGCCTCAATCCCCGGAATAAGCGGGTGAGTCTTCTGCACCCTGAGCGGCTGGCGCAGGGTCACCTGAGTACCGGTGGCACTTTGCTCACGGTCAGGCGCCACCACTATCACTTCGCCAACTTCTTTAAGCCTTTTCACCAATGCCCACAGGCCGGGTGAATAAATACCATCGTCATTGCTTACCAGTATTCTCATAACAAAGATGAGTTTAGCATACCCTTAAAAACAGGGCAAACCATCGGTATCCATTACACAGATACAGGCAAGTTATCCAAATTGCTTAAAAAATCTCTGCCAGATATACTTACAGAAAGTAAAAACCAATTATTCCAGCCTTACATATTTGTTTGAGGATTCATGAAAACCAGCGATTTTGATTATAACCTGCCACAGGAATACATTGCCCAGAAACCAGCCGAGCCACGTGATAGTTCGCGTTTGCTGGTTTTGAACCGCCAAAGCGAAGAGCTGACCAATCGCATCTTCGGAGAAATCACTGACTATTTCAAACCGGGGGATGTGCTGGTAATGAATGATAGCAGGGTACTGCCGGCCCGTATAAAAGGTATCAAACAGGATACTTCTGCCAAAATTGAAATCCTCCTGCTAAAACGTGACGGAGAAGGCTGCTGGGAAGCCCTTTTGAAACCGAGCAAACGCACCAAACCCGGCACAATTATTGATATACATCAGAAAGGGGGGGGAGTAGTATCTATCCAAGCGGAAGTACTGGCAGATAAAGAAGACGGCATCAAGCTTTTGCGTTTTTCAGATGAAACCCACCTGATGAAATTGGGTGAAGTACCCTTGCCGCCTTATATTCATACCCCTGTTGCAGACCCTGAACGCTACCAGACAGTGTACGCCCTGACCAACGGCAGTGTAGCCGCACCCACCGCGGGGCTTCATTTTACCCCAGAGTTATTAAAGCGGCTGACTGAAATGGGAGTAATATGCACTTATGTAACCCTGCATATAGGGCTGGATACCTTTCGCCCGGTCAAGGAAGAAGACCCAAAAGACCATAAAATCCACCGCGAATACGGGATATTAAGCAAGGAAACAGCTTCGGCTATCTGTTGTGCCAAAGAAACCGGCAAACGGGTATTTTGCGTAGGCACTTCGGCAACCAGACTGGTGGAACAGGCTTCTCATCTGAGCCAGACCAGCCTTATCACATCTTATTCCGGCTGGGCAGATTTATTTATTCTCCCGGGGTATAAATTTAGGGTGGCAGACTGTTTTATTACCAATTTCCACCTCCCGCGTTCTACCCCCCTTATGCTTACTTCTGCCTTTGCCGGCTGGCCATTTCTCCGGAAAGCTTATGAAAAGGCCATAAGCGAGCATTACCGTTTTTACAGCTTTGGTGATGCCATGCTGATTCTGTAAAACAGATAACCCCAAAATAGTCTTGAAAAACCAAGGCCGGGGATTTAACCCGGCCTTTAATATTTGCACTTTTCTGTATTGCTTATTCCCAGCGGAAAAAGCGGATTGATACAGCCATACAGACCACCAGCCAGCCTGTGACTACCAGTAAATCAACTCCCAGCGGAAAAGCGGGTGCGCCATCCACCATTACCTGTCTGAAAGCATCTCCCAGATAGGTAAGCGGTAAAGCGTTTACCACCGGACGCATAAAATCAGGCATGAATTCCAGCGGGAAGAAAATACCGGAAAGGAACATCATGGGGAACTGAATAAGCTGAACGATGGGCATAGCACCTTCTTCGGTCTTGGCAAGCGAGGCCACCAGAAACCCCAAACTGATAAATGAAAGTGTACCCAGCATCACCAGCCCCAAGAGAAGCCACCAGTTACCCAAAATTTCCACGCCAAACATAAGCTGGCCTATGACTATAATAATAATAGTCTGAAGTACTGCCAGCCCCAGTCTGAGAACCACCTGACTGAATATAATAGTGGAACGGGAAATAGGGGAAGCCCCCAGCCGTTTTAAAATCTTCTTTTCCCTCTGCTGTATAAGCGGCATGGCAGAGTAAAGTCCCAGAAACATAATGGACATAGCCAGTACGCCCGGTATAAAGAAACTCATCATGCTCATATCTTTGGTCTGGATAGTTTCTTCACTGATTTGAAATAAAACAGGCGTCTGGGTTATCTCACGGTTTATGGTCTGGAGTATTTCTTTAATCACCGGCAATAGAATCTGATTTACGTTGGTTTGAGAACCATCATAGTAAACTTGGATATCGGTAGTTTGTCCTGACAGAGCAGCTATTCCCAAACCCTCAGGTATTATTATAACGGCCTTCAGTTTACCGTCTTTGAGCAGTTGCAGGCTTTCATCACGGGGGCTGTCTTTTACCGAAAAGATGGTTACCTGGCTGAAAGCCTCGGTGATACCCTGACTTATCTGGGAATTGTCTTCGTTTACCAGAGCAACATCATAGCTAATCTTGTCTGTGCCGCTGAAAACCAACCCAAACATAATAATAAACAGTACCGGAAAAGCCAGTGTAAAAAACAAAGCGGTCTTGTCCCGAAGAAATTGCTTGAAATTGGCGTTTAGCATGCTAATAAATGAGTTCATTCCCGTATCTTCCTGCCAGTCAGCTTCAAAAATACATCTTCCAGAGTGGCCTGACGAACATGCAAATTACGCAGTTCGGTATTACCCCTGTTTTTGTCTGCATAATCAAGTATGGCACCCATAGTTTTGGGGACATTATTTGAGTACAAAATAACTTCAAACCCTTCTACAGACGCACTGGTCACACAGGGGAAAGAACCCAGAAGTTCGCCTGAAGGAACAGGTTCCATTTCGAACTCAATAGCGCTTTCTTTAAAGTTGCCTGAGATAAGTTTTTTAGGAGTATCCAAAGCTATTATCTTGCCATGGTCTACTACCGCAATACGGTCACAAAGCCTTTCAGCCTCATCCATATAATGGGTGGTAAGGAAAACTGTTTTCCCTTGGGAACGCAGCTCTTCAATCACTGACCACAAACCACGCCGAGCCTGAGGGTCAAGCCCTGTGGTAGGTTCATCCAAAAATGTAATCTCCGGATTATTTACCATAGCCATAGCAACCGACAAACGCTGTTGCTGACCGCCTGAAAGATTTTTGGAAAGCACCTTGCGGCTCTCGGTAAGAGACACCATGTCCAGCAGTTTTTCCACCGGCACTGAATTACGATAGAAAGAGGTAAAGAGTTTAAGTATTTCCTCTACATTTAATAGAGGTAACAAGGCCGGAGCCTGCAGCTGGATACCGATAAGCTGCTTAATCTGGTCACGTTGTTTACGCACGTCCAAACCCATTACACTGACACTGCCGGAATCTGCATCACGCAAACCTTCAATGATTTCAGCAGTGGTAGTTTTGCCAGCCCCGTTAGGACCAAGCATGCCAAAAACTTCACCTTTTTTAACCTCAAAACTGATACCGTCCACTGCCCGAATCGAGCCGTAGACCTTTACCAGATTTTGCACTTGAATAACCATCTGTTTCCTTTCTCTATTTGCAGTAAAAGGGAATAATCAACCCTGATATAAAGATTGATTATATATCAATAATATTAAGGACAGATTAAGATGCCTAACTGCCGATAAAGTTTTGAATGAGCAGATAAATACCATAGCCCAGTACACCCACTCCGGCAATCAAAAGTACCACAAGGAGCGGCATTACATCATTTCGGCGGTTAGGCCGGTAACTGCGTTCTTCGCGGTAGGCCTTAGCAGGGCGGCGGGAATTGCGGTAACGAATAGGCTCTTCATCTTCATAATAATCATCATCAGCGGCATAACGGCGGGACGTACGGCTACGAGACCGTTCTTCATGCTGGTCATAATAGGGATAGGCTTGCCTGGCAGGTCTGGCAGAAGGGGGAGTTTCTTCATTATCCCGGTAAACCTGTGGCCTACGGGCAAACTCTAACTGTTCATCATTTTCATATTCGGTATCTTCAGGGATTTCCTGAACCACTGGCGGGGTCTTGTCGGCTGTTTCACGGCGGGTTGTGTTCTTGTAGAGACGGCCGGTTAGTTCAAGCGGAGGGGCATCAGGGTTTAACATCTGCCCGCAACCCGGGCAATAATTTACTTTACCAACAATACCCTGACCGCAACTGCAAAAAGTCATATTATTGATATCAGGGTTTTGGGAACCTCTGGGCTGGCCAACCCCGCAGAAAGGGCAAAACAGCAAACCCGATTCAACCAGATTATCCTCAAAATCACGGGAACAATTCAAACACTTCATAAAATCCTCGTTATCTATCAATTTAGCTGACAAATTATAACACTCTTTTTCCCCGAAGCATACCATTTAGCTTTAAAACTTATAATTGCAGAACTAAAGTTTAGGCAATCCTGTTGCCCAAAAAGCTACACCCGTAAACACCTCCCCAAAAAGCCAAATCAGCCACCTTTTCCTATAACGTATTTTATACTCCAAGGTTAGGCTTGAAATAACAAACGGCAGATACCAACAAAAATACCCCTGTTTCTAGACAGGTGGAGATTTGCAGGCTATAATCACAACCAGATGATGAACAGGATGAAACTTTCACTTTTTATTCCCAAGACTGAAATAGAAGTTTATCTTGAGCGTTTGGCCTATGAGATTAACCGTGATTTCAAGGATAGACCTCTGGTAGTTATAGGCGTACTCAAGGGATCTTTTGTCTTTATGGCTGACCTTGTCCGCCGCCTGAATATGCCGGTTGAACTGGATTTTGTAGGTCTGGCCAGCTATGGCAAAAATACTCAAAGCTGTGGCAAAGTACACCTGACCAGACCGCTTAACCGGGATATCGCGGAAAAAGATATACTGGTGATTGAAGATATTGTAGATTCAGGGTTAACTGTTTCTTACCTGCTAAAGTATCTGAAAAAACGCCGCACAAACTCTGTGAAGCTGTGCGCCCTTCTCAGTAAACCCAGCCGAAGAGTCTGTCCGGTAGAAATAGACTATCTGGGCTGCGAAGTTGAGGACAAGTTTCTGGTAGGTTACGGACTGGACTGGGCAGAATGCTACCGCCAGTTGCCCGAAATATTTGCTCTGGAGGAAAAACCGGATGCAGACAAACCTTAGCCAGTTGATAAAAGTTGCCAGAGGCGAAACCGAAGCCGACTTGGTGCTTTTAAATGCCCGAGTTATAAATGTATTTAACGCCGAAATAGAACAAACCAATGTGGCAGTTTTTGACGGCAAGATAGCCGGCGTGGGTGACTACAGGCATGGCAAAGAGGTGATAGACCTGAAGGGGGCTTATCTTCTCCCCGGACTCATAAACGGCCATACCCATGTGGAAAGCTCTATGCTGGATATTGCCCAATATGCCAGAGCAGTAGTCTCCAACGGTACTTTGGCATTAATAACAGACTTGCATGAGATTAGTAATGTCTGCGGTAAAGAGGGCATTGATTATGTCTTGGATGCCTCAGCAGATTTACCTTTGAGCATTTTTTTACAGGTACCTTCTTGCGTACCTGCCACCCATCTGGAAACTGCCGGAGCGGAGATAAACTCCCAAGATGTAGCCGACTTGCTCCGTCTTCCAAACGTAACCGGACTGGGAGAAATGATGAATTTCCCCGGAGTGCTCTTTGGTGTTCCTTCGGTACTGGACAAGATTATCGCCGCCACGGGCAAAGTGATGGACGGACATGCCCCCGGTCTGTCAGGTAAAGACCTGAATGCCTATATATCTGCCGGAATCCACTCTGACCATGAATGCATCCACCTTGCCGAAGCCAAAGAAAAACTGGCTCGCGGCATGTATATAATGATACGGGAAGGTTCTTCAGAAAAAAATCTGGCAGAGCTTTTACCGCTGGTAACTGACCAAACCTACAAACGCTGCCTTTTTGTGGTGGATGACCGAAGTTGTGCTGATCTGAAAAGTGACGGGGATATTGATGCGGTGGTACGCAAAGCTATCCGTCTGGGACTTGACCCCGTAAGGGCTATCCAGTTAGCCAGTATAAATACCGCCGAATATTTCCATTTGCAGGGTCATGGGGCAATTGCACCCGGATATCTGGCCAATATGATAGTTTGCCAAAACCTTGAGCAACTGGATATAGATATGGTCTTTCACAAAGGTAAACTGGTAGCGGAAAAAGGCCAGGCTTTATTTAAACCCCAAAGCCGCATACCCAAATCACTCCTTAATAGTATCCATATAAGGCCCTTTGATACCGAAGACCTGATTCTGAAAACCATCCAGCCCCAAATACCGGTAATAGAGGTAATACCCGGCCAAATAGTAACCCGCAGGCTGGACCTGAAAATACCCGCCGAAAACGGAGTTATCAAGGCAAACACTGAACTGGATTTGCTAAAAATAGTGGTGATGGAGAGACACCACCAAAGCGGCAACATGGGACACGGGCTTATAAGAGGTTTTGGTCTTAAAAAAGGGGCTATCGCCTCATCTGTGGCCCATGATTCACATAATGTAGTAGCAGTGGGCACTAATGATGCTGACCTGTATACCGCCATAAAGGAATTGGAAAGAATAAACGGGGGTATTGCTCTGGCGGTGGACGGTCAGGTGACAGCTTCGGTATCCCTGCCGGTTGCCGGGCTGCTTTCCACCAAACCACTTGAAGAAGTAGTAACCGAACTGGAAGAAATAAATAATCAGGTAGCCAAACTGGGCTGCAAGTTAAGCACCCCGTTTGCCACCCTCTCATTTATGGCACTGCCCGTTATACCGGAACTCCGTTTGACTGACCTTGGGTTGGTAGACGTAAAGACTTTTAAACTTATACCACAGGAGACATGATGCATAGACCGCTGGTATCGCCAATATTTGAAAACCGATTTGACGCAGGCAGGCAACTGGCTGAAAAACTAAGCCACTATAAAGATAAATCTGCCATAGTCTTAGCTATTCCGAACGGAGGCATACCCATTGCTACTCAGGTGGCACTGGCACTGGATGCCGATATGGATATGATCATTTCCCGTAAATTGCCCATACCTCTTCGGCCGGAAGGAGGCTTCGGGGCAGTAGCAGATGACGGAGCAGTCATGCTTAACCATGAAGTAGTAAACTACCTGCATATGACAGAACAGCAAATAAACTACACTGTTAATAAGGTACGGGCGGAAGTTCAGCAGAGAAGCCTGCTGTACCGGGGGCACCGCTCACTTTCAATACTGAACGGACGAATAGCCATTATCATTGATGACGGGTTGGCTTCAGGTTACACCATGCTGGCCGCAATCGAATCTGTAAGACGCAAAAAGCCGGCCAGAATAGTGGCTGCCGTACCCGCCGCTTCAGCAACTGCCCGCAAGCTGGTGGAAAAAGTGGCTGACGAAGTTATTACAGTAGCAGACGGGTTTATGCCCAAGTTTTATGTATCAGATTATTACCGTTACTGGAACGTATTGGATGACGAGCAGAGTTTAAAGGTGTTTAAAGACTGGCAAATGCGCCGTCAAAACCTGAATCTCCGCCCGGAAAACCTGCCTCCGCCCAGCATGACCATGCGTCGTAAACCCCTTATTTAAGGCGGGTAATACGCCTGAGAGCGGCTATCTCTCCCGGAGTAAGCTCACGGGTTTTACCTTCTTCCAGTTTACCTAAACGCAGTGTAGCTATACGGCTTCGCTTCAAAGCTTTTATCGGATGCCCCAAACGGGCAAACATGCGGCGGACTATCCTTTTTTTACCTTCATGGATTATCAGCTTGTAGTTATACGGTGGTTCATCCGTAACCCTGCTCAAGCGGGCAGGCGAGGTAAGCCCGTCATCCAGCAGGATACCCTTTTCCAGACTTTCTTTATCTGCCTGAGTCAGAGCAGCATCAATAGATATAAGGTATTCTTTTTCTATTTCATAACTGGGGTGAGTAAGGCGGTTAGTCATTTCACCGTCGTTGGTCAGCAATATAAGACCGGTAGTGGCTTCATCCAGCCTGCCCACAGGGAAGAGACCAGCCCCTTCATAACGGCGGTGGAGCAAATCCATCACTGTTTTACGGCCCAATTCATCACTGGTGGTTGATACTATTTCGGGGGGCTTATTTAACATAAGGTAAATGCGGCGTACGCGGCTAAGTACAACAAGTTTGCCCTCAAAGGTTACCTTATCCTTTTGGGTATTTACCGGCTGGGAATAAGATTCCGCTTTTTGCCCGTTCAGGGTAACCAACCCTTGTTTTATAGCCTCGGCCATTTTGCGGCGTGAGCCAAGCCTGGCTTCCACCAGAACTTTGACCAGTGAGGTATCTGAAGAAGAATTGTAGGCCATTTAATGTTCCTTTATACCGGATATTAAATTTTTGTCTGCTTGTTATCCAGTGTACTGTAAAGCCTGCGGCCATATTCCAGCAGGGTCTTCTTTTCCTGTGCGGATGTTTGCTTTATTTCCAGATAATGTTCCAAGGCCTGAATAGGATCCAGACCTTCCACCTTGAAGCCATCTGCCCTCTGTCGAGTTAATCTTATAACATTTTTAGAGATAGTGAAATTGTGAGCTTCGCGAAGAGCTTCTCTTATATCGCTATCCCGCAGTTGCCCGCCAATCTCCGCCGGCAACTCCAGTTTCAAGCGGACTATGGCATCTTTTATATCTTGCTGCCTTGCCTGTAATATATTTATTACTTCCAGCGTGGGGTCAAGACTGTCAGCGTTCAGATTCAGCTCTATAGTCAGAAAACGGCGGCCTTCCAGCTTTATAAACTCAAAATCAGTTTTATGGCTTAGCGGGTCTATCTCAACCAGATAAAAACCTTTATCATCTTTTTCCTCACCAAAATCCAGCCTTTCCAAACTGCCGGGGTAAATAACCGGAGGGGCAGAAGACAAGACCTGCTGTTTATGAATATGCCCCAAGGCAACATAATCAAAAGCAGGGTTGGCAATATTGCTTAACATAACTGTAGGTTCATACCCTATGGAAATATTCCGCTCTGAACCTACTTTGGCAGTATTGACCGAAAGATGAGCAGAGAGAATGGACGGTATATTTTTATCAAGCTGGCCTGCCAGATTTTCTATAATACCTGCCAGATAGCTCTCCACCCTCTGGTTCAGTTCCTCAATGCTTAAGTTCTTTTCTTCCTTTTGGTTTGATACTGAAAGAACAGATGAACGGCGTAACCATGGCAGGGAGGCTATCTGAATAGGTCCGTTTCGGGTATTTATCAGATGCACCTCGGCCTTGCCGGAAACATGCACATTGGCAATATCCAGAGTATCAAATATTTCGGTAGTAGTAGCCCGCCCGGCAGCATTAGGCTGGTCATGGTTGCCCACCAGTAAAAACACCTGAATACCGCTACTTGCCAGAGTACTTACACGGCGGGCAAATTCCCGTTGCTGGGTCTGGGAGGGGTCACGGCTCTTGTAAGCATCTCCGCTGAAAACCACCAGATCCACTTTTTTATCAATGGCATATGCTACCAAACGATCAAACGCAGTTAAAAAATCAGCCAACCGGGAGGAAAGCCCGGTTGCACTGTCAAAACGGCCATAATTCTCCACCCCTATGTGCAGATCTGCAAAGTGGAGAATTTTCAATTTCGCCTCCAAATCAGCTATTGAACGGCTCACCCGAAAGTTTAGCTGCCAGTATATAACTCAGCTCGGAAACCTTTACCCGTATCTGAGCCATGCTGTCTCGGTCACGGACGGTAACCATGCCGTCCTCCAGAGACTGGAAATCCACCGTCACACAGTAGGGAGTACCTATTTCGTCCTGACGGCGGTAACGGCGGCCGATACTCTGGGAATCATCGTAAGCTACCATCCAGCACTTTCTGAGGTCTGCATAAATCTTGCGGGCATAATCAGACAGTATTTCCTTTTTGGAAAGGGGCAATACGGCTATTTTGTAAGGGGCAAGTGCCGGGTGCAGGTGCAAAACAGTCCGTATCTCGTCCTTGTCAGGTTCTTCGGCATAAGCATCAATCAGGAAAGCCAGAGTAGAACGTTCAACCCCAGCCGAAGGTTCTATTACATAAGGCACAAAATGTTCCTTGGTTTCTTCGTCAAAATACTCCAGTGACTTGCCACTGTATTTGGCATGTTGGGTCAGATCAAAGTCACGCCGGTTGGCTATACCTTCAAGCTCACTCCAACCCATAGGGAAATTGTATTCCACGTCATAGCAACCTTTAGCATAGTGAGCAAGTTCGTCAGAGCGGTGAGCCCGAAGCCGCAGATTTTCCGGATTCATACCCAAATTTTTATACCAGTTCAGGCGGTACTGAGTCCATTCTTCCAAGCAGGCATCATCCGCACCCGGTTTTACAAAATACTCCAGTTCCATCTGTTCAAATTCGCGGGAACGGAAAATGAAGTTTCCGGTGGTGATTTCATTACGGAATGATTTACCTATCTGGGCAATACCAAAGGGGAGTTTTTTGCGGGTGGTATTTAAAACATTTTCAAAATTTACAAATATACCCTGAGCAGTTTCCGGCCGCAGGTAAACAATACTGGCGGCTTCTTCAACTGGTCCCATAAAAGTTTTAAACATAAGGTTAAACTGGCGTGATTCGGTAAGTTCACCGCCGCAGGCAGGACACTTGGGTTCAGCCAAATCTGTCGGACGCCAGCGCATTTTACATTTTTTGCAGTCAACCATCGGGTCGGAAAAACCGGCCACGTGACCGCTGGCTTCCCAAACGCGGGGGTGCATGATAATGCTGGCATCCAAACCAACCACATCATCCCGGTCACGTACCATATAGCGCCACCAGGCTTCTTTAACATTGCGTTTCAGTTCTACGCCCAAGGGACCATAGTCCCAGCAACTATTCAGGCCGCCGTAAATTTCACTGCTGGGGAATATAAACCCCCTGCGGCGGGCCAGAGAAACTATTTTATCCATGGCAACAGGCTGAGAAATGTTTTCAGACAAGGTCAATTACTCCTTTTTGCTTGCACTTGGGCCATTGAAAGTTTTGTAGGCCCTGACAAATACCGGAATGGCAAATATACCTATCACTATAGCCGCTATAACTATAAGGATAATGGCAAACAACCAGAGCGGCAACAGGTGGATTTGATGAACATTATAAACAAAAACATCCAGAAGGGCATACGCCAGTATAAGCTGGGGTACAGCCATGATATTACCCATAAAACCAAGCAGTGTTCCCGGTTTTACCCAGAAATCAGTCTGGTTGTTTTTGAAAAAACCAAGTCTTGGCAAAAAAATCGCCAGACCA
Source organism: Dehalococcoides mccartyi CG5 (assembly GCF_000830885.1). Classification (NCBI taxonomy): domain Bacteria; kingdom Bacillati; phylum Chloroflexota; class Dehalococcoidia; order Dehalococcoidales; family Dehalococcoidaceae; genus Dehalococcoides; species Dehalococcoides mccartyi. Next base: position 593,591 of record NZ_CP006951.1, on the reverse strand, counting down.
AACGCAAATAGTACCAGCAGGAGCTGCACACCGAGGAGCACTCCTGTTATAAGCCCGGCATCTATATAGGTAACAGGTGCACCGTCAATGCTGAAGCGGTAAGCTACGTCTGACGGCAAACGACCATAATAGACAGCCGTAAGGAGAAGTGAAATAACCAATACCATCAGGGGTGCCATAAAATAAACAGGACGAAACCTGAATGAAGCGGCAGGCAGATTCGGCTGATTATCTATACTCATGAATAAAAAGTTATCAGCTTTGGGCAAATAAGTCAAAAATATTTTGGCGGATACCAGCTTTAGTGCTAGAATGTGCCAAAATATTATCCTTGAGGCTTATACAAACATGCTTAACCGCAAACTCCGTTTAGGTTTACTGGGTACAAACTGCTATATACTGGGTGATGAGGAAAGCCGCCATGGGCTTATAATTGACCCGGCTGCTATCTCAAACTCCATCCCCGAAACAGTTACTGAATATCACCTTGATGTAAAATATATCGTACTTACACACGGGCATCTTGACCATTTGGCAGGGCTGGAATATGCAAGAAAACTTTACCCGGAAGCTAAACTGTGTTTTCACCCGGCAGATGCCAGTTTAAGTGAAAACGTTGAGCTGGTAAGTTATTTGGGAATGTCCGCCTTGCCAACCCTTGCACCTGATATCCCGCTAAGCGAAGGCAGTACGCTGGAACTAGGTAAAATCAAATTTTCGGTTATTTCTATCCCCGGTCATACACCGGGTGGTATCTGCCTGTATACTAGGGGCTATTTATTCAGCGGAGACACCCTTTTTAACTCAGGAATAGGGCGGTCAGATTTTGATAAAAGTGACACGGAAGCTTTACGCCAGAATATAGTAAACGGATTGCTCAGCCTTCCCCCTGAAACCCTAGTCTTCCCCGGACACGGCCGGGAAACAACTATCGGCAAAGAAAAGACCGGCAACCCGTTTATTTAGCTTTAGTACTCTTAAATTATGCCGTTGAAAGTAGCCAGTATAGGTGCCATAACCAGGGCAATAATGGCAACCAGCTTAATCATTATATTAAGCGAAGGTCCGGCAGTATCCTTCATAGGATCACCAACCGTATCACCTACCACTGCTGCTTTATGGGCATCTGATCCTTTACCGCCATAAGCACCCGTTTCAACCCATTTCTTGGCGTTGTCCCAGGCACCGCCGGCATTGGCAAAAGTAACCGCCAGTATAAACCCGCACAGGATAGTGCCCGTCAGGAAACCCACTACCGCTACCGGACCCAATAACCAACCGACTATCACCGGTGAAACCACTGTGATAACACCGGGCAGAATCATCTGCTTGATTGAATCACGGGTGCAGATGTCTACGCATTTGCCGTATTCGGGTTTGGCGGTGCCTTCCATTATACCTGCAATCTCTTTGAACTGACGCCGCACTTCATTCACAATGGAAAAACTGGTAACACCCACCGCTTTTAGGGTGAGTGAACAGAAAACAGCCGGCATCATAACACCCAGCAAAAGTCCTGCCAGAACTTTAACATCCAGTAAGCTGACTTGCGAAGCAGATATACCCACAGCCTGAGTATAAGAAAGTAAAAGTGCCAGTGAAGTAAGCCCGGCTGAGCCTATGGCAAAACCTTTGCCAATGGCGGCAGTAGTGTTGCCAAGGGAATCAAGTGCATCAGTCCGTTCGCGTACTTCTTTGGGTAAACCGGACATTTCGGCGATACCACCGGCATTGTCCGCAACCGGACCGTAAGCATCGGTGGCATCCTGTATACCCAGAGTAGCCAGCATACCAACTCCCGCCAGAGCTACGCCGTAAACATCACCAAAAGCATAGGAAATTACGATGGCTATTACCACCAGAACTATTGGAGGAACTACACTCATAAGCCCTACTGAAAAACCCGAAATAATATTGGTGGCCGCACCCGTCTGGCAGGATGCAGCAATACCCAGAGTGGGTTTATAAACATAAGAAGTAAAGTAGTTGGTACTCTCACCTATAAGCACACCAGCCACTAGGCCGGCTAGAATGGCAAAGAAAAGACCCAAATCTGCCTGAAGATACCATACAGCTAAAAAGGAGAATACCGCCGATAAAAAGGCTGCCGCCAGAGTGCCCTTGCGCAAAGCCGCCAGCAAGGCCTTCATCTGAAGTTTTTCTCCGGTACGTACCAGAAAAATACCAATAACAGAAGCCAATATGCCGCCGGCCGCAACCAGCATGGGCAGGAAGAAAGCGGCTTCCTGAGACGGAACAAGGGCATATCCCAGTTTCATGGAAAAAGCCCCGATAGTAGCCAACGCCATGGTAGCGATAATGGAATCCACATAAGATTCAAAAAGGTCAGCACCCATGCCGGCTACATCACCCACGTTGTCACCCACAAAGTCAGCTACTACTGCCGCATTGCGGGGGTCATCTTCGGGGATACCTTTTTCTACCTTACCAACAATATCCGCACCGGTATCAGCCGCCTTGGTAAAAATACCCCCGCCCACTCTGGCAAAGATAGCCACAGAGGAAGCACCAAAACCATATCCGGGCAAAATCTTGATAAAGTCTACGTCACTGCCGAAAGCAAAGTACATTATTGAAAGACCAATAATGCCTATGCCAACTACACACATGCCCATTACCGAACCGGCTCTAAAAGAAAGTTTTAAGCCCTGATTAAGGCTGTGGCTGGCGGCAGTGGTGGTGCGTGAGTTAGCCCTGACGGCGATGCTCATACCAATAAAACCAGCCAGACCTGAGCATAATGCCCCAAACAGGAATGAAACCGATACCGGCCAACCCAGCGAGGGTAAAAACGCCAGTATGATAGTTACTGCCGCCACGAAGATAGCCATCACCGTGTATTCACGGGTAATAAAGGCCATGGCACCTTCCTTGATGGCAGCTGCGATTTCCCGCACCTTGGGTGTGCCCTCATCTTGTTTGAGGACAAATTTGGCAAGCAGTCCGGCAACTGCCAGACCTACCAAACCGACAACCAATGCAATCCAGATAGACACTAAATTATTCCCCTTTCCGGGTCAGTTTTGACTGGAATACTTCCAGTTTTTGTTCAAGCCCCTTTTGCTGAATGTACAAAGTAAGATCACTTCTGGTTCGTTCCAGCACTCCCCGTACCATGTCAGTAGTACGGCGAAGCCCGCCGGTAATAGCATCCGGAAAGTCCATGGTAACCAGTACTTCGTAGATATCGTCCATAGCCTGAAGAAGCTCTTCGCCGCGGGTGTCTTCACCCTTTCGCAGGCCGTCCAGTATATAACGCCGCAGTTCACCTGCCGCCTCACCTATGCCGTTTAAATATGCGGCATTGTCCACTTCCAGTTCCTCAGGCGAGGGCATATCCTTCCCGTTTACCAGAGCCAGTACCGTATTAGCTTCAGCGTACTCTTTCTGGGCATCCAGAAAAAAAGTGGTGTTGGACAGTTCACCGCAATCATCTATGGCCTGCCCGGCCTCTTTGATAAGGGCTCTGGCTGAAACCAGCATTTCCCTTGCCTGCGCCAGTTCCTGCCGGTGAACCGCCCTAATGGCCAGACTGCAATATCGGATAGCTTCCCGGCTGATAGGCAGAGATTTTTCACGGGCGGCATCACGGGTCTTGAAATTTTCCCGTATGCTATCAGATATTTGTTCCATTTTGACGCTGATGTTAGTCATTTTTTTCTGCCTCCACAAGGGTCATAAATTCAGAAGTAGCCTTTTTGATATCAGGTGCACCTAAAACAGCACTTATCAGGCAGAGGCTGTCTGCGCCTGCCTGCAAGGCTTCATTGTAATTGGACTTATTTATTCCGCCGATAGCAACCAAAGGTATGTTAACCACCTGTCGTATGGCTTTTAAGCCTGAAAGACCGCCATAAAGAACGTCCAGCTTGGTTTGGGTGGGAAAAACCGCCCCGGCGGCTACATAATCCGCATCTCCTGCCTGTGCCGAAGCAGCATCTTCAGGCGAATCCGCCGAAATACCTATAATACTGCCGGCCGGCATAAGGCGGCGGGCTTGCGACAGAGGCAAATCTGTCTGCCCCAGATGAAGCCCGTCAGCCCCGCAGGCAAGAGCAATATCCAGACGGTCATTTACAATAAACACCGCACCATACTCAATACAAAGTTCTTTTAAGCTGAGTGCCAATGACAGAAATTGTCTGGCAGAAGCGGTTTTGGCTCTTAGCTGGACAAGGCGGCAACCGCCTTCAAGGACTTCTTTAGTAACCCGTGGTATATCCCGCCCGGCCAAATAATCCACATCTATCGCTACATACAGACCTTTTATCATATCCCGGCGGTTTTTCCGCAAGAGTATGGCCGCCAAATCTTTTTCAAGGGTATAAAGTTCAAAACGCCCCCGGCTGTAAATAGAGGTGTCAAGACCAAGTTCAAGCAGACCGGCAAATTCTTCCAAAACCCGCAGTGATTGTTCAGCCCGCTTGGCATTGGCACTGATAAGCGAAAACAGGGTTTCAGGTTTGGACTGGTCAACCGTTTTCAGATGAGCACCTATATCCGTATCAGCCTGGCGGGAGAATAAAAGATGGCAGTTGGAGGCAGTATCCTGCAGAGTAAGTGCGTGACGCAGATTTTTTAAACGCAGAGTCAGCGTTTCATTTTCAAGGTATAGGCGGGCAATCTCTTCCAGTATCCGCAAACCTTCACTCAATCGGTTCTGGTTTACATCAACTATCCGCCACAATTTTTCAAGGTTATCCACGGCAAGATTTTAACACAAACCTGTATCTGTCGTCTTCATTCTTCACCCAGTGCATTTTTGATTAGTTCCAGCCTAGGCTCAGGCTGGCTGAGGTCTACCGAAACAAAATCTATCCGGCAGGGGAAATGTTCCAGCCGGTGTTTTTGAATATAACTTTCGGCACTGGCCATAAGATGGGCCTTTTTACGCGGTGTAACAGATTCGGCAGGCAAGCCATAGCCCAAACGGCGTTTGGTTCGCACCTCAATGAATACCAGATACTCACCGTCTTGCCCGACTATATCAATTTCACCTTCGGGCAAACGGCAGTTGGTCTGGATGATGCTGTATCCCATGCCTTTTAGGTACTCTGCGGCCAGTTTTTCCCCAAATTCGCCTGTTTCCTTGCGGTTATAGGCCATCAATCATACCCTTCAATGGGGCAAAAGTGCGGCGGTGAATAGGAGAAATACCCTTTTGGCAAATACACTCCACATGCAGGGCCGTACCGTACCCCTTGTGTTTGGCAAGATAGTATCCGGGATACTCCATATCCAGCTTGGACATCAGGCGGTCACGGCTAACCTTGGCCACAATGGAGGCGCAGGCAATACTGAAACAGAGAGCATCACCGTCTACAATACCCTTTTGAGGCAGGGGAATATCCGGCAGCTTAAGGTAATCAACCAGCAGAAAATCCGGCTGGCAAGTTAAGTCTTCCACGGCCTGTTTCATGGCCAGTCTGGTAGCGGGGGCAATGCCCATGCTGTCAATCTGTTCGTTATCTACCGCACCCACCCCGAAGGTTACAGCCATGGAAACAATGTGACAGTAAAGATATTCGCGTTTTGCGGGGCTGAGGACCTTACTATCCCTTACCATCTCCACCCAGTCACCCTTTAAACGTGGCGGCATGATAACAGCTCCTGCCACCACCGGCCCAGCCAGACAACCTCTGCCGGCTTCATCCAAACCTGCAATAAGGATAAAACCCTGTTTACGAAGCAGTTTTTCTTCAGCCCGGCTGGGGCAAATAACAGTTGCAGGCATATCAGATAGTATCTCCGCCGGATTCGATAATACCACCGCCAAGCACCATATCATCCAGATAGATTACTGCCGCTTGACCGGGAGTGGCTGCCCAGACCGGGCTTGCCAATTCCAGTATATAAAAATCACCTGATTGAGATATCTTTTTAACCTCAGCGGGAGCGGCTTTGTAGCGGACTTTGACTATCATGCCGGAGGTATCCAGAGGGATACCGCTTTCCCTCCAGATAAAATTACTCAGTAAAATACGGCTGGTATAGAGCTGGTCATGGCCGGCAACCGTAATTGTATTAGCATCTGCATTCATGTCAGATACAAACAGCTTTTCATTTGAAGCCAACCCCAGCCCTTGCCTTTGGCCTACGGTATAAAGGGGCAGTCCCTGATGCTCTCCCAGTATTTTACCTGTGGTGTCCAGAATTTTGCCGGGGGTAAATCCCATACGGGTGGCCAGAAAAGATTTATAATCACCGTCAGGTATAAAACATACATCCTGGCTTTCTTTTTGGGAAACCGGCAGTTTCATATTAGTGGCTAAACGGACAATATCCTTTTTGTATTTTTGCCCCAATGGAAACATCAGGCGTGATAGAGATTCTGGCGGCAGGGTATACAGAAAATATGACTGGTCTTTTTTTCCATCCGCACCCCGAAGGAGGTGAGTGCCATTTTCATCTGAAACAATGCGGGCATAATGCCCGGTTGCCAGATAATCCGCCTTGAAATCCTGTATTTTATTCAACAGGGCGCCTATCTTTACATAATAATTACAACGGATACAGGGGTTGGGGGTACGGCCTTGCGAATACTGCTGGCAAAAATCTGCAATAACTCTTTGGGAAAAAATATCACTCAAATCCACCACATAATGAGGAATATTTAGGGCGGCAGCCACTTCACGTGCCCGGTTAATAAGTTTAAGGTTGTACCCGTTTCCATAGGGTTCATTGTTGGATTTAAGTTGCAGACTCACCCCGGCTACGTTATAGCCCTGTTCAAGAAGCAACATGGCTGTAACCGAAGAATCCACCCCGCCACTCATAGCCACCATTACCAGTTCAGAACTGTCACTCATTTCGGCAACCAAGCAGTATAGTCACCCTTTGTTTAATGCGGCTGAAAATCTCTGACTGAGGAAGTGAAGCATCCAGCTTCAGGAATCTGTCCGGTTCGGTAGCATAAATGGCTCCAAAACCATTTCTGACTCTCTGGTGAAAGCCGTTATTTTCACTCTCAAAGCGGTCAGGCGGCAACTCACCTTTGCGAAGCAGGGCAGCTTTGTCATCCATATCCAGCCAGATAGTAAGGTCAGGAACAAGACCCCCGCTTGCCAGACTGTTTACACACTTTACCGTATCCAAATCAAGTCCCCGCCCATAACCCTGATATGCCAGAGTAGAATCTGTATAACGGTCACATATAACTATTTTGCCATCCTGCAAGGCAGGTTTGATAACATTGTCTATAAGGATAGAACGTGAGGCATTGAAGAGAAGCAGTTCCGTAAGTGGTGAGATGTGTTCTTCTTTAGACCATTTAAGCAAACGGGTTATTTTATCGCCTGATTTGCTACCGCCGGGTTCGTGAGTGAGCACACACCCCAGCCCCAGTTTTTTCAAATAACGGTACAAAGCTTTGGACTGGGTGCTTTTACCGCAGCCTTCTCCGCCCTCAAATGTAATAAATAAAGACATATTTAACCCCTTGATATTCTTACCCTGCGATGCGGTTCCCTGCCCAAACTGTGTGAGGAAAGATGCTCTTTTTCGGCTATAATATGCTGAAACCGTCTTATATATGCGCCCTGAGGACTTAGCTCCACAGGTATGTGGGAAGTTTTAACCTGTGCTACCGCTTCTTCGGCTTCATGTATGGCTACATCTATCTCAGGGGGCTTTTCTACAGCATAAGCCACATCTCTGCCGCTCAGAGTAGCCAAAAGCTGTTGGAACTGCCCCGGAGTATGGCTCTTAAGTACATATATAGGTATATTCATATTTTCGGCATCACGTACTCTTTGAGGTTTACTGCGGTAGTAATTCCGCGAAGTAACCATCAACTGTGCCTGCTCAAGGCGTTCAGATATTTGGATATCCAGATGCATTTCACGGGCAATTTCTTCCATTCGGCTGCGGTTTACCCCGAAAAGATACATTATCGGCAGTTCTTTACCCCTGAAAACAGTCAGGCTTTCCGGTGCGGATTTTACCTTTTCTTCACTGGGCTGTTGTTTGCTGATAACCACTTCACCGTTTCCATCAAGATAGCGGATTTCGGCAGAAGGGGACACACCCCTCAAAATAGAGTCTACCGCCGCACCCACATCAGGGTGAACAGCCACTTTATTCCTATCCTGTATTTCCACAATCACCTGAAAAGTGGGCGGGGCGCGCCGTTCCAGTATGGTTTTCTGAGTGCCGCGTCTGCGGGCTTCTTCATCACCCAGTGTAACAGACTGAATACCGCCGATAAGGTCACTTAAGGTGGGGTTGAGCATCAGGTTGTCCAGCACATTGCCGTGAGCCGTGCCTACAAGTTGGACACCCCGTTCAGCAATAGTACGGGCGGCCAGTGCCTCAAGCTCTGTGCCTATTTCGTCTATCACAATCACCTGCGGCATGTGATTTTCAACCGCCTCTATCATGACAGCATGCTGCATATCCGGTGTGCGTACCTGCATGCGGCGGGCATGCCCGATGGCGGGGTGGGGGATATCACCATCTCCTGCAATTTCGTTGGAGGTATCCACGATTACCACCCGTTTTTTCAGGTCGCCAGCCAGTACTCTGGCCACTTCCCTGAGCATGGTAGTTTTACCCACACCCGGTCTGCCCAGCATTAGCACACTCTGGTCTGACTTGATAAGGTCTTGGATAATTTTGATAGTACCGAAAACCGCCCGTCCTACTCTAAGGGTCAGACCTACTATTTTGCCTTTGCGGTTACGTATGGCTGAAATGCGATGCAAGGTACGCTCAATACCTGCCCGGTTATCATCACCAAAATCCCCGGTACGGGAAGAAACATAATCTATATCTTCCTGGGTAACATCCCGCTCAGACAGGATAATCTCACGGTCAGGGAAACGGGCTTCAGGGGTACGCCCCAAATCCATAACAATCTCTATGAGATTTTCGCGGTTGGCAGGGTCTGTCAGTGGCTGGCGTATATGGGGAGGCAGTACCTCCAGTAAAGCATTAAGGTCATCAGTTAAAAGTTCAGGCATATCTGCCTCCGTAATCTTTTTACCAACCCCTCAGGGAAATCAGTTTATCGGGCTCTATCTGCTTTATACCCGTATGGGGCATGACAGCACCCAATCCTTGGAATATCTGGACTAGATTTTCTTTGATAGCAAAGACTTCTATATCTAATCTCCCCTGAGGGATATTGCCCCCTGTACTATCCGCTTGTATTTTACTATTTATATTATACCCCAAACAAGCTAAATCAGGGGGGTTTTAGCCGGTATTCCTGCCCGGCGGGGATACAAAGCAGGGGTATTTGAAATTTTTTCCAGCAAAACCAGCTTACGGCCGTCTTCCAGCCCCGGCAGTTCCACTTTTATTACTTTGAAAACCCTCCCCCCCATCTTTTTAACAGCGGTAGCTGCTCTGTCCATCTCTTCCTCAATATCACCTTTTTTGGGGGCAATAACCCGACCTCCGATAGCACAAAACGGCAGAGTCAGTTCGGCTAGAGTAGCCATATCTGCCACTGCCCGTGAGGTAACCAGACTATATTTCTGGCGGTAGAGAGGGTTTTGGGCGGTATCTTCCGCCCTTTGGGATATTATCTCAACACCGGATAAACCCAGTTTGACAGTAATTTCGCTTAAAAATCGGGCCTTTTTCTGAGTGGCTTCCAGCAATCCAAGCTGTATAGCGGGGAAAAGTATCTTAAGAGGCAGACCGGGAAAACCGGCTCCGCTGCCCACATCCAGCAATTTTTCGTCACCCTTGATACCAGCTAATACCAATGAAACAGAATCCAAAAAGTGTTTTATCTGGACGTCTTTATATTCGGTAATGGCAGTCAGGTTTATCCGGCTGTTATAGTCCACCAGTTCTTGGTAATAGGTTTCAAACTGCCCAAGCTGGACAGAATTCAAAGAAATACCCAGAGCAGATAAGCCGTAAACAAGTTCATTCATGCATAGTAATATATCACAAAGCCAAATTTCAGGCTCTATTTTTGCATTTAACAAATTAATCATGTTATCATTGATTTACATAAACTCGCTAGGGGTGCTCAAGGCTGAGAGGCACATAGCCAACCCTAAAACCTGAACTCGGTAATGCGAGCGTAGGGAAGCGAACTTTGAGACCAGGGTCTAAAGTTAACGCTTTGCCTTGGTTAATTTATTTTCAGGGGAAAATCATGACCCAACTCAAGCAAGCCCGAAAAGGCATCGTCACTCCCGAAATGGAAGCTGTAGCCAAAACTGAAGGACTCCAGCCGGAGTTTATCCTTAAAGGCATAGCTGACGGCAATATTGTAATACCTGTCAATAAACTCCGTAAAAACCTGAAGCTGTGCGGTATAGGCAAGGGGCTTTCCACCAAGGTAAACGCCAACATAGGCACTTCCACAGACTTTGGTTCAGTGGCAAGTGAAGTTGAAAAGCTGAAAATGGCCGAAATGGTGGGTGCCGATACCATAATGGACCTATCCACCGGCCCCAAGATAAACACTATCCGTAAGGCCATACTGGAAAATACCTGCCTGCCGCTGGGGACTGTACCTGTATATCAAGCCGCTGTTGAAGCCAAAGACCGTTACGGGGCTATGGTAAAGATGACGGCTGACGACCTGTTCGGTGCCATAGAATCCCAAGCCAGAGAAGGGGTGGACTTTGTAACCGTACACTGCGGGGTCACCCGTCAGGTAATAGATACATTTAAAGGACAGGGCAGACTTACAGATATAGTATCCCGCGGGGGCACTTTTACTGCCGGCTGGATGGTGTTTCATGGCGCTGAAAACCCGCTGTACGAACATTTTGACCGTCTGCTGGATATCTGCCGGGAATATGATGTCACCCTGAGTCTGGGTGACGGACTGCGTCCCGGCTGTATTGCAGATGCAACTGATCGGGCACAGGTAGCTGAACTGCTGGTGCTGGGCGAACTGGTAAAAAGAGCCAGAGAAGCTGAAGTACAGGTAATGGTGGAAGGACCCGGGCATGTACCTTTGAACCAGATAGAGGCCAATGTACGACTGCAGAAATCCATCTGCGAAGATGCTCCTTTTTATGTGCTGGGCCCGCTGGTTACGGATATCGCCCCCGGCTACGACCATATCACCGGAGCTATCGGCGGGGCTATTGCCGCGGCCGCCGGAGCGGATTTCCTGTGCTACGTTACCCCTGCTGAGCATCTGTCTCTGCCGGACGTAACAGATGTCAGAAACGGGGTAATCGCTTCACGCATTGCCGCCCATGCCGCCGATATTGTAAAAGGGGTCAACGGGGCGGCTGAACGGGACCGCCAGATGGCCATTGCCCGCAAAAAACTGGACTGGGAAACCCAACTTAAGCTTTCACTTGACCCTGAACACGCCAGAGTTACCCGCGACCGTTTTAAAACCAGAGGGAAAGCCTGCAGCATGTGCGGAGACTTTTGCGCCATGGAACTGGCTGAAAAACATCTTGGCGTTTCTGTCTCACGGTGCTAGCATAAGATATATTTTTTAAAAGATTGTCAGGTGATATGGAACAGGGCATAAATATAGGTAAACTCTTCGGTATCCAATTTCGCCTTCATTACGGCTGGTTTATCATATTCGGTCTGGTATCTGTGTTTCTAGCTACCCAAGTGTTTCCTGATACTCTGGATAATGCTACCAATCTACAACTCTGGATTATGGGCATTTGTACCAGCCTGCTGTTTTTTGCTTCGGTAATTGTCCATGAACTTGCCCACAGTCTGGTAGGCAAAGCTAACGGGATGAAGGTAAAAAGCATCACCCTGTTTATATTCGGCGGTGCTGCTAATATGAGTGAAGAAGCAGAAACTGCCGGCAGTGAATTTAAAATGGCACTGGCCGGTCCGGCCGCAAGTCTGGGGCTGTCAGGTATATTTTATGTACTATATATAAACCTCAACGGCCAAAGCCCTGAACTGGCTATAATGAATTACTGGCTGGCTCAAATTAACCTGATACTGGCTGTATTCAACCTGATACCGGGTTTCCCTCTGGACGGGGGGCGTATTCTTAGGGCAGTTTTCTGGCAAACTACCAAAGACTTGGCTAAATCCACCCGTATTTCCACCATAGCCGGCCAGATATTCGGCTATCTGTTTATACTGGCAGGTGTATTTATACTGATACGCACCCAAGACTGGCTTTCCGGCATCTGGCTGGGGTTATTGGGTTGGTATTTATCTGATACTGCCCGTAACAGCTTTCGCCAATATACTTTACAGCAGATTTTGAAAAGAGTCACTCCTGTAGAAGTGGTAGCATCAGATATACCCAGAGCCAAATCCACCCAGATTTTTGCTGACTATCTGACCCAAACACCAAACGGGGATTATATACTGGTTGAAGATGAAAACGGACTGGCGGGTATAATAAACCAGCACAGCCTGAAAAATAAAGATAACCTTAAGTCTACTCTGGCTGAATTATATACGCCTATCAATGAAATACCCGTCATACCATCAGACACAAATGCTCTGGATATTGCCCGGCGCATGAATGAAGACAAAATAGAAATAGTCAGGCTAGCTAGTGAAGATACCCGAGTAAGTTTTATAACTCTGGACAGCCTTATAGCATATATGAATAAAGCCTCAGAAAAGGGCTTTACGGATGCCTAGTGCCCTGTTCTACCTGCTGATAATCACCACCGCCGAGATTGTCACAGTAGCCTTCCACCCTCTTTTAGGTCTGGGCATCTATACAGTCCTTCTATTCAGCATCATCATACAGGTTGCCAAGACTAACCGTTTTCATCCTGACCGGCTTATTCTGGCACTTTCGCTGGTAGCCTTGATACGGATAATAAGCCTGGCTATGCCACTTTCAGACATTCCCCAGATATGGTGGTATCCGATTATCTACCTGCCTTTACTGATAGCGACGATCATGGTAGCCAAAATGCTGGAATACACTTTAAAAGATATAGGCCTCATCTGGGGCAAAATACCGGTGCAGATACTGATAGGACTGACAGGTATAGGACTGGGTTTTGCCGAATACGCTATCTTGAAACCTGATGCTATTGCAGAAACACTGAGCTGGAGTAATCTGATATTGCCCGGCATAATACTACTGCTCACAACCGGATTTGTAGAGGAACTGATTTTCAGGGGAGTTTTACAGAAAGCAGCGCTGGATTCATTCGGATCAAGAGGCATAATCTATATAAGCCTGATATTTGCCGTGCTTCATATAGGGTTTTTTTCTATATTGGATATATTTTTTGTCTTTGGGGTAGCACTCGTATTTGGCTATCTGGTCAAAAAAACCGGCTCCATACTGGGTGTAACAATAGCTCACGGGCTAACCAACATAATACTCTTTGCCATAGCGCCACTTTTACTGGGCTAGAGTTTCCAGCACTCTGGTAATAACAATAACACCCATTACCAAAAACAACGGCAAAATGCTGATATGCAGGTAACGCGCAATCCTCATTGAAACATCTGACTTCCGGGCCAGTGCCATTTCACGGGCAATCAGAAACACTATCAGAGAGGCCAGTGAAACACCGCCGATAACAGATGCCAAACCAGCCGCAGTCGCAGTGGTCACACTGGTTACAGTGACTATCATATACGCACCTCAAAACCAGTTAGAAAGCATAATACTATACTTTTGTCTTCCATTATAGCTTTAATACTTTTTAAGCACAATACCCTTTTGTGTTTTATATGCCAATTGTCTTTTTTGCTAAAAAACCGGATAATGTAACTATGAATACCGATGTACTGGTAATAGGGGCAGGCCCTGTAGGGCTGCATACCGCCAAGTGTCTGGCCGAGTGCGGCTACGAAGTACGGCTACTGGAAAAAAAACCTGAAGCGGCAAAGCAGGTTTGCTGTACAGGCATAATCAGCACCGAGTGCGCCTCTAAATACGGCTTCGATGGCAAATACATACAAAATTATTTTTCAGAGGCAAGCGTATATTCACCCGGCGGTCAAAAGCTGTTGCTCAAACGGGATACACCGCAGGCAATAATGCTGGACAGAGCAAGCTTTCAGGCCAAATTATTACAACAGGCAATTAACTGCGGGGTGCGAACAAGCTTCGGTTTTCAGGCAAACAGTATTGAATATATTGAAAACGGGCTTCGCATAACCACCAAAGAAGGGCAGTCTTTCACCGCCAAAGCGGTTGTTCTGGCCGCAGGTTACAATACTGCTCTCAGCCGGGCAACCGGACTGGGGGAAATAAATAACTTCGCTTACGGACTTCAGGCCGAAGTTGATACTTCTATTCCGTCCAATTTGTCACTTTTTACCGGCAAAGCCATATCTCAGGGATATTTCGGTTGGCTTAGCTCCATAAATGACTGCACCGCCAAAATGGGACTGCTTACCCGCAAAAATCCATTTGAATGCTGGAGTGCTTTACATAATACTTTATACAAGCAAGGGTTGATAACCGCTAAGCATATTAACTATGTCTGCCGCCCGGTTCCTATAGGCAATCTTTCTGCCAGCTTTGGGGACAGAGTACTGGCAGTAGGTGATTTTGCCGGCCAGTTAAAACCGACTACCGGAGGGGGAATATATTTTGGTTTGCTGTGTGCTGATTTGGCTGTGTCCTGTTTGGACAAAAATATAAAAACCAATAAACTTTCCAAAGCCAATCTGGCTGAATATGAAAAAACTGGAAATCCCTTATCGGGTCTGAGCTATACATTGGCAGACTTCTCAGCAGGGCATACACGGGGATTGATGACCGTCTGCTTGAACAAATTTTTAAAAAATGTGCTACAAGTGGTATGATTGAGAAGATGGCTGCAAAGAGTCACCTGAGATTTGACTGGCATGGCAAAGCATTTGGCCACTTGCTAAAGAATCCGTTTGACCTTGTTCGCAGTTAAAAAAGAAAATCGGAGTCAATCAGAATTTTTATGCAAAACAGCGGCATTAACCTTGACGAAGCATTAAATCAATACCTTAACGATAACAGTAACAAGAAAATCCATCAGAATTCGCTGGTTCATTTTACCCGTTGGTGCGGAAAAGACAAGCTTGTCTGCCGCATGACTGCCATTGAGGTATCCCGCTACCCTGAATGCATATCATCTTCCGACAAAGAAGTATCTGTCAAACTCCAGTCAATACGGGCTTTTCTTACGTACCTAAATGAACAGGGTTGGGTAGATTACAACCTTTCTTCACACATCAAGATAAAAAAACTGGCTTCGCGTAAATCCGCCACCCGCACAAGCCAGAATGCGGTTGAAAAGATACCCATGACCGCCAGTGGTTACAAAAAACTGGAAGACGAACTGGGTATCTTGAAGGTAAAACGGATTGCAGTTATCGAAGAAATGCGACTGGCTGCCCTGGATAAGGATATGCGTGAAAATGCCCCTTACCATGCCGCCAAGGAACAACGCGGCCAAATAGAAGGACGCATAAAAGAAATAGAACATGAGCTGAAACATGCCGAAGTCAGCGAATATACCGATAACAACACCTCAAAAGTGAATATGGGCAACACTGTAAAACTCCGTGACCTGAAAAACGGGGAACAGTGCATTTATACTTTGGTAAGCCCTAAAGAAATAGAACCCTTGAAGGGCAGAATATCAGCCTCATCACCCATTGGCAAAGCTCTCTTCAACCGAAGCAAGGGAGACAATATAGAAATAGAAGTCCCTTCCGGTACTTTACAATACGTAATAGAAGATATAAGCTTTAAATAACTCCTTACAGTTACTGGAGGGAGACCATGAAATCCTCTTTCAAGCTTGGACGAATTCTGGGCATAGAAATAGGCATTCATGCCTCATGGTTTATTATCTTCGCCCTGCTCAGCTGGTCTCTGTCTGTGGCTTATTACCCTTCAATAGACGAAAATATAAGCCCCTTTACCGGCTGGACACTGGGTATTCTAAGTAGCCTGCTCCTTTTCGGCTCGGTTTTAGCCCACGAACTGGGGCACTCTTTTATAGCCATACGCCAGGGAATACCCGTTAAAAGCATAGACCTTTTCATTTTCGGCGGGGTTTCAAACCTCACAAAAGAACCGGATAATCCTGCAGCCGAATTCCGTATGGCTATCTCCGGCCCGGCAGTCAGCATTGTACTGGCACTGGTATTCTGGGTATTCCAGATAGTCTTTTCCTCACAAAATGCCACTTTGGCCGGAGTATTTTTATATCTGGCTCAGATAAATGCCATGCTGGCTATTTTTAACCTTATCCCCGGTTTCCCTCTGGATGGCGGGCGGGTACTCAGAGCTATTATCTGGAATGCCTCAAATGACATCAGACGGGCAACCAGAATTTCTGCCGGGGTGGGACTGGGCTTCGCCTATCTGCTTATATTTGGGGGGATTGCCGCTGCTTTCCTTGGTATAGGCATAAGCGGCCTCTGGCTGGCGCTTATCGGCTGGTTTCTGGCTTCCGCTGCCCAAGGGTCATTCCAGCAGACGGTTATCTCCGAAATACTCCGAGAAGTAAATATAAGCAGGGTGATGAAACGGGAATTTAAAACCATTGAACCTGACAACACACTTTATCAGGCACTGCATGAATATATATTGCCCCTTAACCAGAGAGCACTACCGGTATTTGAAAACGGAAAACTAGCCGGCCTGATAAGCCTGAGTGATATTAAAAAAATACCAACAAACCAACTCAATCAAACATCTGTACGGCAAGCGATGACCCCTTTTGAAAAACTGCGGACGGTAGGTCCTGAAGAACACCTTGGTAATGTACTGAACTTGCTGCAATCCGAAGATATCAACCAGTTGCCAGTCTTGTCTGAAGGTAAACTGATAGGACTGATTTCCCGCACCAATCTGATAGAATACCTTCAGATGCGGCAGGAAATAGAAACAGGACAGCTGAATTCCAAACATTAAAATATAACAAATGTATTGACGGGTGAATTAAAATAATATAGTCTTAAATTACATCATCAAAGGAGATATTAATGACCAAAACCTCTACCGGTTTGCAAGAAAATGTTGCCGGATTACTGTGTTACGTACTCGCCTAGGTTTCCGCTATCATATTCCTTATCCTTGAGAAAGACAATAAATTTGTCTGCTTCCATGCGTATCAATCACTGGTGGTTTTCGGTTCACTTCAGATTATCGTCTTGGTTTTTAACATAATACCTGTGCTTGGCGTATTTATCAGCTGGGCAATAAGCGTACTCTCATTTATACTGTGGATAGTCCTGATAGTAAAGGCTTCACAGGGGCTTAAATACAAACTGCCCATTGCGGGTGATATTGCCGAACGCTGGGCAAACAAATAACCTAAACCCGGGGATAACATTAAGCCAGACGCGAAGTCTGGCTTTTTTATATTAGACAGATTTTTTATTAACCCAGAATATATTTTACAAAACCCAGCACCAAAGATAGTCCGCACAGCACAATCCCTGTCAGACTAAGGCGGTGACGGGGAGAACGCAGCATACCGCCTACCCCTAATCCCAAACCGATAAGCGCAAAGAATAAATTGAAAAAATTAATCGTCCCCAGCAGAGGAATTAAGCCCACTCCCATACTGACCAGACTAAAAAGCCCTATTACAAAACTGGCAATACCCATACACCCTATCTCCTAGAGGGTATTTATATCAGAATATAACCGGCTTTGCAAAACAACATCCAGCCTTAATGTGCCTATACGTATATGCCACTTACTTACATGGTGTCTGCATGTTTGACGAAAATGCACTTATAACTTATACTTACGGCGTTTAAAAATAGAAGATCAAAAAAAGAAAAGGAGAAGACTGTGGATCTTTCCTGGTTGGTGTGGACAGCAGGGCTGATTGCCGTGCTATTTGCCCTCTACCTGATTCGCGATGTTATGCGTCGTGATTCCGGTACCCCGGCTATGCAGGATATTGCCGGCCGTATTCTTGAAGGCGCTGTTGCCTTCTTGCGGCGACAATATCGCACCATTGCTATTCTGGCCGTTGTGGCTGCGGTAGCTGTGGGTGCAGTGGTTGGTTTGCTAGGTGGCGAACGCGGGTTGGAAGCCTATGGCATAACCGGAATCGGTATTGCCTGGCGAACTGCCCTTGCCTTCCTGGCAGGTGCTCTGTGCTCTGGTATCTCCGGCGTTATCGGTATGTACATCTCGGTGAAATCAAACCTTAGATGTGCTGCCGCTGCCGCAAAAGGTGGCCTCTCTGAAGCTGTTACTGTAGCTATCAGAGGTGGCGCTGTTTCCGGTTTCCTTATTGTAGCCTTAAGTTTACTGGGTGTTGCCGGCATCTACTACATGTACGGCGGAAACCCCGAAGTAACTCCCCATCTTATCATCGGTTTTGGTTTCGGTGCCAGCTTTGTAGCCCTGTTTGCCCAGCTGGGTGGAGGTATTTATACCAAGGCCGCTGACATGGGGGCTGACCTGGTTGGTAAAGTTGAAGCCGGTATCCCCGAAGACGACCCCCGCAATGCCGCAGTTATCGCAGACCTGGTGGGCGATAATGTAGGTGACTGCGCCGGCCGCGGTGCTGATTTATTTGAATCTACTGCCGCCGAAAACATAGGTGCTATGATATTGGGTATTACCCTGTATCTGGCTACCGGAAACGCCGCATGGGTACTCTTCCCGTTGGTTGTCCGTGCCTTCGGCATCTTGGCCTCAATAGTGGGTATTATGTTTGTACGCGGTAAAGATAACGAAAGCCCCATGAATGCCCTCAACCGCGGCTATTTTACTGCTGTAGGTTTATCTATAATCGGTATCTTTATAGCTAACCAAACCATTGGTGGTGACCTGTGGCTGTTTGGCGCAGGCGTTATCGGTATCCTGACCAGTGTAGCCATGGTTTTCATAACCCAGTACTACACTGAATTCCGCTATAAACCGGTACAAGAAATTGCTAACGCTTCACGCACCGGTGCTGCTACCAATATCGTTTCCGGTACGGCTGTCGGTCTTGAGACCGCCATGCCTACCGCTATTACTATTGGTGCCGCTCTGCTTCTTTCTTACTGGATGGGCGGACAAACCGGTATCGCAGGAGGCGCAGTGTTTGGTACTGCCGCTGCTACCATGGGTATGCTTATGACCTGTCCCTTCATTCTGGCCATGGATACCTTCGGCCCTATTACCGATAACGCAAACGGTGTTATTGAAATGGCCGGAGTAGGCGGCAAGGTAAGAAAAATTACTGACCGTCTGGATGCCGTTGGTAATACCACCAAGGCTTTGACCAAAGGTTATGCTTTGGCCTCTGCCGGTCTGGCCGCCTTCCTGCTCTTTGAAGCCTATCTGGAGCGGGTTGCCTTCCTTCGCGGTGAAACAGAGATGATGGCAGTCGACCTTTCACGTATAGAAGTATTCGTAGGTGGTTTATTGGCTGTTGCTTTGGTATTCTTCTTCTCCGCTGTAGCCATCAAGGCTGTAGGCAGAACTGCTTCCAAGATTATTGAAGAAGTACGCCGTCAGTTCAAAGCTGACCCCGGTATTCTGGCGGGAACTTCACGCCCGGATTATGCCCGTGCAGTGGATATCACCGCTGCCGCCGGTCTGCGCGAAATGATTTTCCCCGGCCTGCTACCCGTACTTTCTCCCATAGTGCTGGGTGTTTTCCTGAAACTGACTGGCTATGATTCAGCTATGGCCATTGCCGGATTCCTGATGGTTGGCACCATAGGCGGCATTATGATGGCTGCATATCTGAATAACTCAGGCGGTGCTTGGGACAATGCCAAAAAGTACATTGAGACCGGCGAAATGCTGGAAAAAGATGGCAGTCCTGTTCTTAAACATACAGTCACCCACGCCGCAACCGTGGTAGGTGATACAGTAGGTGACCCCTTCAAGGATACTGCCGGACCGTCAATCCACGTACTGATAAAGTTGCTCTCCACCATTACTTTGGTATTGGCACCTCTCTTTATCTAGTAAAATAGTTAGTTAAAATCAAAGCCCCCGGGTTGCAAGACCGGGGGGCTTTGATTTTATAACATATTAACGGTCAGGCTGAAGCACCCACTGCTTTAGATTCCATTTCTTTTGCTACACACTTAGTGCAGTCCTGATGCACATATTTTTCCCGATATTCATAGAGGTTATTTTCGTCCTCTATCCGAATGACCCTTTCCTTTTTACATTTGGGGCAGGCGTTTATTGTAACTTTCATGGCGGCCTCCTCCACTTTAATTGACTCAAACACGGTGGGGTAGAGAGTCTGTATGTGTTAGAAGGTTACAATAGTTGACCATCAAAGATAATGCGTATTAGTACTTATTTGACCTATGGGAAAACACCTATTTTTAAATAAAAATTAACAACTTTGCTTTATTTATAATGACTTTGGCACAGTAATATCCTATACTATAGCTAGGAATTTTTATGCAGATATACGAAAAAACCATAAATGTTGTGATAGGCACTACCAATTTGCCCGGTGATTTGGCTATACCACCAGAACCTATAGGGCTGGTGATATTTGTACATGGTTCAGGTTCTAACCACCAGAGTCCGCGTAACCGTCAGGTTGCTCATCAATTAAACAGCTACGGGCTGGCTACCTTTCTATTTGATTTGTTGACACCCAAAGAGGATATGGTGGATATCCTTATTGCCAATACCCGCTACAATTTCCGTTTTCTGGCAGACAGGGTTATAAAAGTAACCGAAATGCTGAAGGCCAGAGAAGAAACCCAAGACCTGCCGTTAGGTTATTTCGGGGCAAGCACCGGGGCCGCAGTTGCACTTTATGCATCCGCATTACTGCCCAGACAAATTAAAGCCGTTGTCTCAAGGGGGGGAAGGCCTGACCTTGCCAGAGAACTGCTGCCCATGGTGGAATCTCCCACTTTATTTATAGTTGGCGAAAATGACTCTCAGGTATTAAAGCTGAATACCCAGTCTCAAAAGCAAATGCGCGCCCCCAACCATCTCTGCATATTACCGGGAGCCGGTCACCTTTTTGAAGAACCGGGTGCATTGGAAAAAGTAGCCGAACTGGCAGGTGGCTGGTTTATAGAATACATGGAAAAGCAAGTTTAAGGAGGAAAGATGAGCAGTCTACTGGTCTACTTGATAGTGTTGGTGCTTGTCTTTGTTCTGGATCTTATCTGGATTGGATTGATTGCCAAAAAATTTTATGTAACCGAACTTTCTCCTATTGCCCGCTGGAGCGGAGGAGGGATGTCACCTGACTGGCCTTCGGCCATACTGGTTTATCTGCTTATCAGTTTGGGTATCGTAGCCATGGCACTGCCTTTAGCGGAAGATAATATTTTTGCTGCTCTGGCGTATGGCGGCCTTTTCGGGTTTATTACTTATGGCATTCACGACTTGACTAATTATTCCACCCTTAATAGCTTCAGCCTGAAAATGGCTCTGGTAGATATAGGCTGGGGGACTTTTTTGGGTGCTGCCGCCGGTTTAACAGGCGGTATTTTGTATAGTCTGTAACCTTTCTAGGAGTTTGCCTGTTTTTCTGCCAACAAAGAAAGGGTAATAGGAGGCAACATGGCTAACAAGAAAGCTAAACAGTCTGAATCAAACCAGTTGCAAACCTTTAAGAAACTGCGGGTTTACAACCTCGTTATGGGTAGTTTCCATTTGGCCCAGTCAATACTTATTCTGTTTCTTAGCAACAATTTTTCGCTCCCGGTCACTACCAACTTTATTGGCGGCGGCCCCGGCGGCATTACTTTTAAACCACCGGAAATGCTATTTGACCTGCCCATAGGCCCTATGGTAGCTATATTCCTATTGCTTTCGGCCATAGCCCACTTCCTGCTGTCTTCACCGGGCGTATTTGAATGGTACAAGACAAACCTTAGCAAAGGCATTAACTACGCCCGCTGGTATGAATATGCCTTGAGTTCCTCCATTATGATTGTCCTGATTGCCATGCTTAGCGGCATATATGACGTGGCTACTTTGATTGCTATTTTCGGGGCAAATGCCGCCATGAACCTGTTCGGGCTGATGATGGAGCTTCACAACCAGACTACTCCCAAAACCAACTGGCTTTCTTATACTTTCGGGTGTTTTGCCGGATTTATGCCATGGGTAGCTATCAGTATTTATTTCTTCGGAGCAATATCACAAGCCAGCGATAATATTCCAACCTTTGTTTACTTCATTTTGCCTACTCTGTTCATTTTCTTCTTCAGCTTCGCTTTAAATATGTGGCTGCAGTACAAAAAAGTAGGCAAGTGGCGGGATTATCTATTCGGTGAGAGGGTTTATATATTCCTGAGCCTTACAGCCAAGACAGCTCTTGCCTGGCAGGTATTTGGCGGAGCACTGGCGGGTGGTTCTTAAGCTAAATCATATAGCTACATAAGATTAATTATTTACCTAATAAAAAAGCCCTCTTTTGAAAGAGGGCTTTAGTTTAGAGAAAATGGTCGGGGTGAGAGGATTTGAACCTCCGACCACCTGAACCCCATTCAGGTGCGCTACCAGGCTGCGCTACACCCCGACTGTGCAAGATATGGTAGCACAGAGATTAACTTTGAGCAAGTCTGAATTTTTGTCCGGTAAAGCTAAATATGTTATAGTTATAGTGTAATTTTATAAACTAATTCGTAAACGGAGAAATGTTTCATGGCTATCCGCCGCATCTGTGAGTTGCCTGAGCCAGTTTTAAGGAAAAAAGCCAAAAAAGTGCCTTCTATTGATGGTTCTATCCAAACTCTCATTGATGACATGATAGAAACTATGAATAGCGCTGACGGAGCGGGGTTAGCCGCCCCTCAAGTAGGCGTATCTTTAAGGTTAGTGGTTTTCCGTGAACCAGATACCAAAGAAGCCACCGTGCTTATCAACCCGGAGATTGTCAAAAAAGAAGGTCAGAGACAGGTTACCGAAGGTTGTCTCTCCATTCCGGGTTATTTTGGTGAACTTACCAGAGCCGAAACAGTAACTGCCAAAGGTCTTGACCGCCATGGCAAGGCCTGCCGTATAAAAGGAACCGGTATTGTAGCCCAGCTACTGGAACATGAAACCGAACATCTGGACGGTATCCTTTATATAGACCACCTTGAGAGTGAAGACCAATTGCACGAGATAGGGCCGGATGATGAAATGCCCGAAGAAATCCGTGAATAGCCAAACGAATAGGACTGTTATATATGCCTTTTTCTCATAACCCGAAACTAATGTTTCAGAGTGATTTTGACGGCACCCTTACCGAAGGGGATGTAAGCTTTTTAATACTTGAGAAATATGCTCAAGGTGATTGGTGTGCCATTTTACGCGAGTATCAACAAGGCAAAATAAGTGTGGGTGATTTTAACTACAGGGCTTTTGCACTGGTAAAGGAAGACAGGGAAACACTGGTTGAATTTATCCGCAAGAATGCCGTACCCAAGAAAGGCATATATGAACTTATCAATTACTGCCGCCAGGAAAATATCCGCTTTTCGGTGGTAAGCAATGGATTAGACTTTTATATTCATACCATGTTGGAAGAACTGGGATTTAAGGATATTGAGATAAACGCTGCTCGTACACTTTTCACCAGTAACGGGCTGGATGCCCGCTATTACGGCCCCGACGGCAAAATGGTGGAGAATGGTTTTAAGGAAAGCTATACCAATCATTTTATCTCACAGAACTATCAGGTCATTTATGCAGGCAACGGCCCTTCGGATTTCCCACCCGCCAAACTTTGTGAATATACTTTTGCTACGGATATGCTTCTAGACCGCTTTAAACAGAGCAATTTACCCTGTTATCCGTTTCAAGACCTGCATGACGTTGTATCCCGTCTGAAAACAATACCCCGCTAGGGGCGGTTGCCAAAGATACGCGTGCCCAACCTAACCAGATTGGTCCCTTCCTGAACGGCCACTTTGTAAGAGACTGACATGCCCATGGAAAGAAACTTAAGCTCGGTGTTCGGCAAACCCATAACAGCTATTTCGTCAAATTTTATCTTGGTAAGACGGAATATGGTGCGGAGTTCCTCAGGATCTTCCAGTGCCGGCCCCATAGTCATCAAACCGGCCAGTTTAAGATTAGACAAGCCGGATATCCGCTTTGCCAGTTCTACAGTTTCTTCAGGCAATACCCCTGATTTCTGTTTTTCCCTGCCGCTGTTTATTTCTATAAAAACCGACATAACTTTATCAATTTCGGCGGCTCTGCGATTTAGCTCAGATGCTATTTCAAAGCTATCCACTGTTTCCACAACTGAGAACAGTCGGGCTATCTTTTTGCATTTATTTGATTGGAGTTTTCCGATAAAGTGCCACTCGGCCTTATCACCGATAAAAGGATAGGTTTCTTCAGCCTCGGAGAGATAGTTATGCCCGATAATTTTTACCCCAGCGGCTATAGCAGCTAATATTTCAGCCGGTTGGCGTTTTTTGACAGCTGCCACAAGCACTACGTCAGGCGGTAGCTCCGCCAGAATATCTCTTATGTTTTGGGCAATATTTTCGTACATGCATTCACCGTCAACCCAAATTATTTCCGCATTGAGGACAGAACTTCATACCGGCTTCTATTCTTGATTCACAATTTGCACATTCGTACCGGGGTTTTTCCATCTCCAGTTCCACCATCAGTTTTTCCATCTGTTTTTTGCTAAGCAGGCGAGCTTTCACCGTGGATTGGAGACTTTTATCAATTTCAAACCGCTCATGGCAATGGCCGCAATACATGTATTGCTTACGGGAAAAATCAAAGGTGGGAATAAAATAAACCGTAAGTTTTTTGCGTTGCTGCTCGACAGTCATTACGGAGGTGGTCTTGCATCCCGGACAGGTAGTGACCATATATCCTAAAATATCAAAGTAAGCTTTGTTTCCAAACAGAACAATCATAGAGTGATGTTATAATGGAAAGGCCCGCTTGTCAAACTGATTATCTGTCTTTAGCTTGAGAGGCACATCACAAAATGTTAATATGTACTTTCAAAGTGGGGGAGTGCCGGAATTGGCAGACGGGCATGACTTAGGATCATGTGTCGAAAGGCGTCGGGGTTCGAGTCCCCGCTTCCCCACCACTAAATTCAAACCTGAAATCATAGCTCAACATAACCCCCAATTATCTTTCGCTATGCCAGTATATTATTGATCACCCGGCAAAAGGTCTTCTAGGACAACAATTGATTACCTTCAAGTACTATATCAGCAGGCGTTCTTCACATCCACAGAAACGAAGGTTTACAAATTATATAAAATATTGCCAATCCAATTTGGCAGCATTATCTATATGTTACTAAGCAGTATTTTTTCTTCGGGTAATTTAACACAGATATATTTACCCATTTCTACTAAAATTTCTACAATGTAACCCATTAAGACTTCTTTACATAATAGAATTTATTCTTGATCACTCATGATTTCGTATTGACTCTGCCTTGAGCATAGATTAGACTACACGTGAGTGATATATAAGTACTTGCTTGTTTAATAGTGCGTTTTAATTGTCAGAGCTATATATAGTTTTTGGCAACGGCTATTTGTGGCATTGGTACTACTAGCCGGCCAAGGAAAGAGGATGAAATGGAGAATAAAAGCCCCGCTCTGGGTCAGCATGTAGACCAACCCGGTCCCAAGATTATGACCAAGCCTCTGCCTATCATTCTGGACGAAATGGAAGCCAATATCCGCGCTGCCGCGGAAGCTGCCAGACGTGCAGAGGAAGCAGCCAAACAAGCAAGTGCATCTGCCGGTACTTCTATGCGTGCCGCTGAGGTGGCGGAAAAACGGGCTGAAGATGCCCGGCTTGCAGGCGAAAACGCTGCAGCGGTAGCCAAAAAAGCTGCTGCCGAAGCAGTTGCTAAAGCTGCCGAAGCTACTGCAAAGGCTCAGGAAGCTATTTTACGTTCAGTAGAAGCTGATAGGGCCGCAGTAAAAGCAGCTGAAACTTTCAAGAAAGCGGCTGAAGAAGCCAGCGAAAAAGCTAGAGCCTCTGCCGCTGAGGCAGCTGCTCAAGCTAGTTTATCTGCTGAAGAAGCCGCCAGACGGGCTGAAGAAGCCGCCATGCGTGCCGAAGAAACGGCTAGAGCCGCCATATATGCTGCTGAGGAAGCAACTGCTAAAGCTGATGAAGTTGCCCGTTCCTCAAAAGAAGCTGCCTTAGCTGCCCAAAGAGCCGCTGAACAAGCTGCAATCAGGGCTGAAGAAATTGCAAAAGCCGCCAAAGAAGCCCTTGAGAGGCTTATTAAACAGGCTGAAAAAAACAGTGTTGAAGTTGCAGCCGCTATAGCTGCCGCCAAATCTGCCGGCAAAGATGCCACTATCAAACTAACTACCGAAGCAGGTAAAACCGCTGATGATGCCGGGCGCAAAGCCAAGGAAATGGCGATATCTGCTTTACACTTATCTGAACAATTGTCCCACAAGGCTGAAATGGCCGATGTGGCCGGAGATGAAGCCATTGAAGCTGCCACCAAGGTTAGCGGCAAATTGGCAACAGCAGTTGATGAAGCTGGCCGAATGGCCAAAGAATCTGCTGCCAATGGTTTTAAAATTGCCGAAAACATGGCTCAGCAAGCTGTATCTGCAGACAAAGCCGGCGATGATGCTATCCGGACTGCTATGTCCATCTTGCAAGAGCTAGCTAGCCGGGCTGAAAGCACCGCCAAATCTGCCGCTGAGCGAGCCACCGGTGCTGAAGCTACCGCCAAAGCTGCTGCTGAACGGGCCACCGGCGCTGAAACTACCGCCAGAGCTGCTGCAGATAGAGCCGTAGCAGAGGTATCACGGGTCAGGCAGACAGCCGAAGAAGTTGCCCAAAGTGCGCGTAGAGCTGCTGAAGAGGCACTTGCCAAGGCCGAGGAGGCTCTGGTCAAAGCCGTCATCAAACGCCTTACCAGCTGGGAATGGATCGTAATTCTGGTAGTAATTAACCTTAGTATAGTATTCGCAGCAGTACTTATTGCTACTGCTCTTGGCGCCTTGATTTAATAATATATCTTGTTGATGGTCTATTACGGGTGATATAATCACTTCGTGGTGGTCAAACCTGATACAAAAGCCTCTCAACCGTTTAACTCGGCTGGGAGGCTTTAGGTTTTTTGGTTAATAATGGTGAGAGGAATCTAAAAAATGGAAGGAAAGAAAAATATTTCTTCAAATAATGAGCCTGTTGCCCAACCCAAGATTTTAACTAAGCCCTTACCCCAGATTCTTGATGAAATGGATGCTAATATACGTGCGGCTGCCGAAGCCGCCCGCCGGGCACAAGAAGCGGCTGTCACTGCCGGCAAAGCTGCTGAAAGTGCTACCCATGCTGCCAATTTAGCTGAAAAACGAGCAGAAGATGCCCGTTTGGCTGGTGAAAAAGCAGCTGAAACCGCTACCAGAGCCGCTGCTGAAGCTGCTGCTGCAGCCGAAAAAACTGCTAAATTAGCTACTAACGCTGCCAATGAAGCCCTGAAAGCCGCAGAATTAGCTTCCCGTAAAGCTGAAGATGCTGAAAGAGGGGCAGCTAAGGCTGCTGATGATTTTAAAAGAGTAGCGGAAGAAGCTGCTAGACGTGCAGAGGCCGCCAGTCAAGCCGCCCGTGATGCAGCAGATAATGCCATACTTGTGGCTGAATCCGCCGCCCAAAGGGCTGAAGATGCCGGTGAAAATGCCCGTCAGGCAGCTGAAAAAGCCATTCGCGAAGCCCAAGATGCCACGATTGCGGCTATTCAGGCTTCGGAACTGGCGACCAACGCTGCTGAAGACGCTGCCCATAGAGCCGAACAGGCTTCTGCCTTAGCCAGAAAAACCGCTGAAGATGCTACTAATGCTTCTCGTGAAGCAGTGTTAAAAGCTGAAGAAGCTGCTCGTAAAGCCGAAGCGGCTAGTTTAGCTGCTACCAATGCAGCTGAAAATGCTACCAAATCTGCCAGTGAAGCAGCTAAAAGGGCCGAAGCCGCCAGTCTGGCTGCCAAAGAAGCTGCCGCTATGGCTACTGCCGCCGCTATGGCTGCTGCTAAAAAAGCAGAGGAAGCCAGTGCTATTGCGAAATCTGCAGCCGAACAAGCTATAAAAGCAGCCAATGAGGCTGCACTTAGAGCCGAAGCTGCGGCCAAAGCCGCCACCTTAAAAGCAGAGGAAGCCCTTTTGGCTTCAAAAAAAGCTGCCGCTGAGGCTATAGCTTCAGCCAGTGAAGCTGCTATGTCTGCGGCTATGAAATCTGAAGCGGCGGTTGCCGCTGCCAAGTCTTCGGCTGAAAAAGCTATTTTGGTAGCTGAAGATGCCGCCCGAAAAGCTGAAGCTGCTGCTGCTGAGGCATCTAAAAAAGCCGAGAATGCCAGCCTGCTTTCCACTCAAAAGGCTGAAGATGCCATAAAAGCTGCCGATCTAGCGGCCAAACGGGCCGAAGCGGCTGCTTTGGCTGCTACACAAAAAGCCGATGAGGCCGTTAAAATTGCTGGCGAAGCCGCCAAACTGGCTGCTGCCAATGCCACAAATGCTGCCAACGAAGCAGCAAAAAGAGCTGAAGCTGCCGCTGCCGCTGCTACTAAAAAGGCTGAAGAAGCTATAGCAGCTGCCAAACTAGCTGTTGATGATGCTGTAAAGGCTGCCACCAAAGCCGCTGAAGATGCCGCCAAGAAAGCTCAACTAGCCGCAGAGGAAGCTACCCGCAGAGCTGAACAGGCTTCTGCCGCCGCCGCTGCTGCTGCCGCCGCTGCTGCTTCGAGGGCAGAAGAAGCTGCCTATAAGGCTGAAGATACCGCCAAAGCCGCCAAACTGGCAGCTGAAGAAGCTACCAACCGGGCAGACGAAGTAGCTCTCACTGCCAAAGAAACTGCTTTGGCCAATAAAAAAGCTGCTGAGGCATCTGCTATCCGGGCCAGCCAGATAGCTTTGACTGCAAAGGCAGAGCTTGATAAAACCATTCTGGCCGCTAATAAGGCTGGAAATAATGCTACTGAGGCAACTGCTGCTGCCAATACGGCAACTACTGAAGCCAATACACGGAAAGATGCTAACAGTGCCCGTAAGGCAGACGAAGCCGGCCGCAAGGCTAAAATGGCGGCTACTGCTGCCCTTCAACTGGCCGAAGAAACTGCCCGCAAAGCTTCCCTGGCTGAGATGGCCGGAGATGAAGCCCTTGAAGCCGCAACCAGAGTCAGCGGTGACATTGCCAAACGGGCTGAGGATGCCGGATATGCTGCTAAGGAATCCGCCAAGTCAGGGTTTAAGGTAGCTGAGGAAACCCGCAAAAAGGCTACTTTGGCTGATGAAGCAGGGGATGCCGCTATCCATGCTTCAATGAGTATTATTCAGGACCTTATAAACAGAGCTGAACAGGTGGGTATTGATGCCAAACGTTCAGCCGAAGACTTTGCCAAAATATCCCGCTCTCAGGCAGAAGCTATGATGCGTGATGCCCAGATGAAAGCCGCAGCCGAGGTTGAAAAAGCCCGCCGTGCAGCTGAAGATGCCGGTGCCAAAGCAGAAAGCATTGCCAATGCGGCCAAACTGGCTGCCGAAGAAGCTATGAGCAAAGCCCAAGAAGCTTTGGTCAAGGCCGTTATCAAACGCCTTACCAGCTGGGAGTGGATTTCAATCTTGGTTATCATAAACTTAAGTATAGTTTTTGCAGCCGTACTCCTGGCTACCGCATTTGGCGCACTTATCTAATAATATTGCCTAATTTGGCTTAGCCCATGTATAATTAGTTACAAAAGCTAACCCAGAGAGAAAAAGCCTCTCATTAACCGGAAACGGTGGGTGAGAGGCTTTTATTTAGATTAGAGGTGAATCTTATGGCCAACCAAATAGACGAATCAAAACCCATAAGCGACCTTGAAATCATGCGTCACTCCGCCGCCCATATTATGGCTGAAGCGGTCTTGTCCATGTTTCCTGAGGCCAAGCTTGGCATAGGGCCGGCTATTGATACCGGTTTCTACTATGATTTTGACCTGCCACGCACCCTCACTCCCGAAGACCTGCCGGAAATAGAAACCCGAATGAACCAGCTGGTTAAATCTAATCTCCCCTTCAGACGTGAAGAAATGTCCAAGGACGAAGCCCGAAAACTCTTTGCCAACCAGCCGTATAAACTGGAACTGCTAAATGATATAACTGATGAGACCGTAAGTATTTACCGACAGGGTAATTTTTGCGACCTTTGCCGCGGGCCTCACGTCAACTACACCAGCAAGGTCAAGGCCTTTAAGCTTTTGTCTATTGCCGGTGCATATTGGAGAGGTGACGAAAAACGCCCCATGTTGCAGCGTATATACGGGGCAGCCTTTCTGGACAAGGCCTCTCTGGCCGAATATTTGAATATGCTTGAAGAAGCCGCTAAACGCGACCACCGCAAATTGGGCAAAGAACTGGAACTGTTTTCACTTCACCAGGAGATAGGTGGCGGTTTGGTAAACTGGCTGCCAAACGGTGCCATAGTGCGCCATCTCATTGAAGAGTTCTGGAAGAAAGAACACCTGAAACGGGGTTATGACCTGGTCTATACACCCCATATAGCCAAAGTAGACCTCTGGAAGACAAGCGGCCACTGGGGTTTTTACCGTGAGAATATGTACAGCCCGATGGATATTGACGGCGAAGAGTATGTACTTAAACCGATGAACTGCGTTTATCATATACTCATGTTCAAAAACCGCACCCGCTCATATAAAGAACTGCCTATCCGCATGGCTGAACTGGGTACTGTTTACCGCTATGAACGTTCCGGTGTGCTGCACGGACTTTCAAGAGTACGCGGATTTACTCAGGATGATGCCCATATTTTCTGTTTGTATGATCAACTGGAAAAAGAAGTTGTAAAAGTGCTGGATCTGGCTAAATTCATGATTGATACATTTGGTTTTACCAAATACAAGGTTATGCTTTCCACCCGCCCCGAAAAATACGTAGGCGAGCTGGATAAATGGGAATATGCCACTGATATTTTGGCAAAAGCGCTGGAAGCCAACCAGATTCCTTATCAGGTAGACCCCGGAGAGGGTGTCTTCTATGGTCCAAAGATTGACATAAAGTTTGAAGATGCACTGGGACGTGCATGGCAAGGCCCAACTATTCAGGTGGATTTCCAGCTACCCGAACGTTTTGATGTAAGCGTAGTAGGCGAAGATGGCAAAGACCAACCGGTTGCTATGGTGCACCGCACAGTACTAGGCAGTATGGAACGGTTCATGTCCTGTTTGACTGAACAATATGGCGGGGCTTTCCCTGCATGGTTATCACCAAAGCAGGCTATAGTAATACCAATTGCAGATCGCCATACCGAATTTGCCGAAAAGCTGGCTTGTGAACTGAGGGAAGAAGAAGTAAGGGTAGAGGTAGACAGCCGCTCTGAGACCATGAACCAGAAAATCCGTCAGGCCCAGCTTGCCAAGATACCATATATGCTGGTAGTTGGGGACAAAGAGATTGAAACCCAGAGTGTAGCTGTAAGAACCCGCACCGGCAGCCAACAGGTAATGCCATTTGCAGAGTTTAAATCTATGCTCCTTGCTAAAATAAAAACCAAGTCAACTGAGATTTGATTACCTAGCTGAAC
The DNA here is from genome assembly GCF_000830885.1 of Dehalococcoides mccartyi CG5. Taxonomy (NCBI): domain Bacteria; kingdom Bacillati; phylum Chloroflexota; class Dehalococcoidia; order Dehalococcoidales; family Dehalococcoidaceae; genus Dehalococcoides; species Dehalococcoides mccartyi. Next base: position 562,219 of record NZ_CP006951.1, on the reverse strand, counting down.
TATGGTATATTTTGCCAGAATAGACACTTGTCCGTTAAGGAGGTAGCCAGGAATATTTAAGGAACTTCGCATCAATAATCAAATAACTGCCCGGGAATGTCGCCTTGTAGGTGACAAAGGTGAACAGTTAGGAATTTTGCCAATTTTACAGGCCCGGGAACAGGCCAGGAAAATCAATCTTGATTTGGTTGAAGTTGCTCCTACAGCGGTACCCCCCGTGTGCCGTTTGATGGATTACGGTAAATACCGCTTTGAACAAACCAAGAAGGACCGTGAGGCTAAGAGAACGCAGAAGGTATCCCTGTTAAAAGAGATACGTGTGCGTCCCAAAATTGGTGAGCATGATTTTGATGCTAAAGCCCGATCCGCCCGCAAACAACTTGAAAGCGGAGATAAAGTAAAGCTAACTGTTATGTTCCGGGGACGGGAAATAACCCACGCTGAACTGGGGCTGAGGTTACTTAAGAAAATGGCTGATTCGTTAACTGATATTGCAACTATAGAAGGACAACCTTCGTTACTCGGATCCAGAATGCATTTAACACTTTTGCCTAAGGCAGCTATCAAAGTGTCTAAGGTAAAGGAAGGACAGGAAACCGCGAATGCCTAAAATGAAAACCAGAAAGACCGCTGCAAAGCGCTTTCATGTAACCGGTACCGGCAAAATTATGCGCAGCAAGGGCATGAAAAGCCACCTGCGCCGTAATAAATCCGCCAGAGTACTCCGTCAGTTTGACGAAATGTCTCAGGTGGCCGGAGTGGACAGGGCTCGTATTCAGAAATTAATTCCGTATGGTGTAAGCTAACTAGGGAGGGGTATTACATTGGCACGTATTAAAGGTGGCTTAGCCACACATAAAAGACATAAGAAGGTCCTGGCCTTAACAAAGGGCCACGCTTCAACCAGACATTCGCTGTTCAAGCGGGCACATGAGTCCATGGTTCATGCCATGAGCTATGCTTTTGCCCACAGACGAGCACGCAAAGGTGATATGCGCAGGCTTTGGATTACCCGTATCAATGCGGCTGCCAGGGCTGAAGGGCTTACTTATGGTGAGCTTATATCAGGGCTTAAGGTTGCCGGTATTGATATAAACCGTAAAGTTTTAGCCGATATGGCCATATCAGACACTGTTGCTTTCGCCGCTGTGGCTGCCAAAGCCGCTGCTGCTAAAGCTAACTAAGCCTAAACCACCCAAATGGATAATTGACCGCTGTCGAAAAACAGCGGTTTTTCCATTTATTAAATTGACATACCCCATCTGCCATTTTACAATTGCATTAAGGGAGTGTGCCTTGAACAAAGAGCGGGCTTTTTACAAAGCCGTTAGCCGGTCAATCCAAAGTCTAAACACCCCGGCTGAACTTAAGGCAAAGCTGGAAGGGATTATCCGTCTGGCGGCACGGGCCAGTCATTGTGCCGTATCACTACTGCTTATAGATGCGGCAGGACAAAAACTTTCCCACAATATCTCCTTCGGTCTGCCCCAGTTTTATATCCACAAAGGCGTTCTTTCAGCCGCAGACAGCATAGGAGAAACGGTAAACATTCAAACTACAGCCATAACCGATGTCCAAAATGACCACCGTATCCAGTTCCCGCAGATGGCTTTAAAAGCCGGATTTTCTTCTATCTTGGGTAGTCCTATTATTTATCGGGAAAAAGTTATCGGCAGTATAAGGTTTTACTGCAAAGATTTTTACGAATTCAGCCAGCAGGATATAACTTTTGCTGAAAATATGGCACGTATAATCTCTTTGGCCTTTTGTACATTGCCGACAACCACAGCACCTGTGGATAACACTGCCTCAATGCCAGCTTCAAACCTGAAAACCGCCCAAAATATCACCTTTGCCCACCAGAGCGAGACTGAATTTGCCCGTTTACTGGATTTCTATAATATAGAGTGGATATATGAACCCCGTTCTTTCCCGCTGGATTGGGAAGGTGAACTGGTTACTGAAATGTTTACCCCTGATTTTTATCTGCCGGGGTTGGACATGTATATAGAGCTGACCACTTTGAAGCAAAGTCTGGTTACTACCAAAAACCATAAACTCAAAATGCTAAGAGAGCTTTACCCTGATATAAAAATAAGCCTGTTATATAAAAATGATTATGCACGTCTGTTATCCAAGTACGGGTGCGGCCCATTGGCTCAGACCAGAGCTCACGGCATAGACAGGGTGCTTTATACCGCCGGGGATATCGCCGAGAGAGTGGCCAGCTTGGCACGCCAAATATCTGATGATTACCCGGATAACCGCCCCATACTTATCGGGGTGCAAAGGGGATTTATCTGTTTTATGGCAGACCTAATACGCCAGATAGCTATTCCGCTGGATATAGATTTTATGACCATATCCTATTACAGCGGCAGCAATGCATCTATGGTACGCATCACCAAGGACATGGATCTGGAGGTAGCTGGCAGAGATGTGCTGCTTGTTGAAGACATTGTGGATACAGGCATAACCCTGAACTATCTGTTAAACCATCTCAGGTCTAAAAATCCTGCCAGCCTCAAGGTTTGCACCCTTCTTGACCGCAAGGTAAGACGACTTATTGACATAAATATTGACTATGTAGGTTTTGAACTGCCGGATGAATTTGTGGTAGGGTATGGGCTGGATTACCATGAGGAATACCGGAATCTTCCGTTTATAGGCATACCCGGTATAAAACAGAACCCCTGATTTTAAACCCTGATAAAATAGTTGCCCCAAGTAGCCTATGCATTCGGGACGTTTTAACCTTGGAGCTCCCTTTCGGTTTCTACCTACCCAGTTCCTGGACAATCTTCAGAGAGGGCTCTTTAGATTACCTAGCTCCGTATTTTGGTAGAACTTACTAAGGTTATCTGGGTCAGTTTCCGTCGCCATTGCTTCGGTCACTTGGGACAGTTTTAATATGCCACACCCGCTGATACACCAGCAACCGTATTTAAAACTATCCACACCTGTGTAAATGAAAAGGGCGCTCTCATACACCCTTAATTAGTTTAGTATTCGCAAATCTATTAAATATTTGACATATATGACGCTTGGAACAGGGGAAATATTTTTATAGCAGCAGGAGGAAAAATCAAGTGGCGTCCCCGGAGAGATTCGAACTCTCGGCCCACTACTTAGAAGGCAGTTGCTCTATCCAACTGAGCTACGGGGACACGACAAAATGCTACCATTTTACAGCTTTTAAGGTCAAGTTAAAGAGGTCGGTTTTTTGAGTGTATTATGCGGTAAACCCCGATACCACCCAGCACTCCTCCCGCAAGTATAGCTCCGAACCAGCCCAGCAAACACAAAGAGGTCACTATTACCCCTGCAATAGCCACCCCCAGACTGATATAAATCAAAGCCTCTTTGTAGTTAAGACCCAGTACTACTGCCACCAATGAGCCTGTCCAAGCACCGGTAACGGGCAGTGGTACAGCCACCAACATCATAAGCCCGATGCGTTTATACTTTTCAACCGGAGTGCTTCTTCTTTGACCCAAAGCATAAATCCACCGGGTAAAACCACGCATAAAACTGAAACGCTCAAGCAGGTTTAATACTTTTTCCAGCAAAACTAATATAACTGGTATTGGCAATAGATTACCTGCCAGTGCAATCAAGTACGCCCAATACCATGGTATACCAAGCACATTTATAGCCAGCGGCAAAGCCCCGCGTAACTCAGAAACAGGCAGAACTGCTGCCAGGAAAACCAGCAACTCCGGTGGTAACCCCAAGCCAAGCCAAAATTCTGATGACAAGTCCTTTTTATAACCTCTTTTGGCATTTTATATGCCTATTGTCCCCAAAACTCTAGCAAATACTGCTAGGATAGTCAACATTTTCTAGCTTGACTAGTATGAACACAACTGTTACTATAATTTGAATACAGGATTGGAAATTTCTATTCTACACAACTTGGAAATGTCAAAACTGCTAGACACAATAAATAGTCCCTCAGACCTGAAAAAGCTTTCTCTGGACGAACTAAGAGAGCTGGCTGTCCAAATCCGCGAAGAGCTCGTTAACCGAGTGACTTTAAACGGGGGACATTTAGCCTCAAGCTTAGGCGTCGTTGAGCTTACGATTGCGTTGCATCGCGTTTTTGAAAGCCCCAAAGATAAAATAATCTGGGATGTGGGCCATCAGTCTTATGCCCACAAGCTTTTAACCGGCCGCCGCGAACAATTTGCCACGCTTCGCCAGCATGGCGGATTATCGGGTTTTACCTGCCGTGATGAAAGCCCGCACGACCCGTTCGGGGCAGGCCACGCCAGCACCTCCATCTCAGCCGGACTGGGCATGGCTGTAGCCCGTGATTTGGCCAAAGAAGATTACAGCGTTATTTCAGTAATCGGAGACGGAGCCATTTCCGGCGGCATGTCTTTTGAGGCTATCAATAATGCCGGACATTTACACACCAAGTTTATAGTTATTCTTAATGACAACGGCATGGCCATATCTCCTTCTACCGGGGCTTTATCCAAGTTTTTAAATAATGTCCGCTTTGATCCGCGTTTTGAATTTGCCAAACGGAATGCCAAGCAAACCATAACTAATATGCCTTTCGGCAAAGCTGTTTGGGCTTTTACTAAAAGCATTAAACGCAAATTTGAAAAATCCATGCTACCTGGCAGTCTCTGGGAAGAATTGGGCTTTATTTACCTGGGGCCGGTGGATGGGCATAATATACGCGAACTTGAGGCGGCACTTAAACGCGCCAAAGACTTTGAATCCAAGCCGGTACTTATCCATATGATTACAAAAAAGGGCAAAGGCTATGATGATGCTGAAGCTGACGCTGTAAAATATCACGGAATCTCGCCCAAATCCGGCGGGTTGAAGAGTAGTCATGGGCTTTCCTATAGCCAGGTATTCGGTCAAACTTTACATAAAATTATGTCCCAAAACCCGCAGGTAGTAGCCATAACTGCCGCCATGACAGATGGCTGCGGGCTGGGTGAAATTGCCGCAGCTTTCCCTGACAGGGTATTTGATGTGGGCATTTGCGAACAGCATGCCGTCACTTTTGCAGCCGGAATGGCTACCCAGGGTTATATACCCGTAGTAGTTATTTATTCTACTTTCCTCCAGCGCGGTTTTGACCAGATAATCCATGACGTCTGTTTGCAAAAACTGCCGGTAGTATTTGCGATTGATAGGGGCGGCATTGTAGGAGATGACGGTAAAACCCATCAGGGTATTTTTGACCTATCCTTCATGTCTTTGATACCTGATATGGTTGTATCCGCACCATCTGATGAAAATGACCTGCAACATCTGATATATACCGCTGTCAATTCGGGTAAACCTTTTGCTCTTCGCTATCCCAGAGGATTTGGCGAAGGGGCTGAAATAGAAAGTAGTTTACATAATATACCAATAGGTCAAAATGAAATCCTGGTCAATGGCAGTGACGTAGCTATTTTAGCCACCGGTAAAAGCGTAGCTTTTGCCAAAGACGCCCTGGAAATACTGACCGAAAGCGGTATTAAACCCACTTTAGTAAATAACCGCTATATCAGCCCACTGGACAGCGAACTTGTTTTAAAAATAGCCCAAAGCCATAAGTACCTCGTTACAGTTGAGGAAAACGTAATCTCCGGAGGCTTGGGGAGCCGAATAAACACTCTCCTTGCAGAAGCCGGATTGGTGAATAAAATCAAGATTGCCAATATTGGCATACCGGATAAATTTGTTGAACATGGTAACCAAAGCCTGCTTCGTGCCAAATACGGATTAGACGGAAAAGGTATAGCCCAAAGAGTATTATCTCTGGTAGGCAATCCCAATGAAATGAAACACCCTCAAATAATTTGCCCATAGGGAAACCAACTACTGAAAATTATTAACCGCTATAACCCGAAACCACCTTAGGAAGGTTGGTGTCGGTTATGAATAATAAGACCTTTTCAGGAGCGTTCATGGAAAACTTAACAATCAGAGATTTAAATTTCTCTGGTAAAAAAGCTCTGGTGAGAGTGGACTTTAACGTCCCCATAAATGAAGAAACCGGTACTATCAATGATGATAGCCGCATACGGGCGGCAATTCCTACCATTGATTATCTGCTGGACCACCAGGCCAAAGTTATTTTATGCAGCCACTTGGGAAGGCCGGATGGTATGATAGTTGAAAGCATGCGCCTTGCCCCGGTGGCGAAACGCCTATCTGAAATACTCAGACAGGAAGTATTTACAGTCTCTGATTGCATCGGAGATGAGGTAGCAGCCAAGGTAGATGCGCTGGAAGACAGCCAGGTTCTATTGCTGGAAAATCTGCGTTTCCACCCTGAGGAAGAAGCCAATGACCCTATATTTGCTAAAAAACTGGCAGATCTGGCTGATATATATATAGATGATGCTTTTGGTACTGCCCACCGCAAACATGCATCTATTGTAGGGGTTGCCAAATACCTGCCGGCTGTGGCAGGCTTGCTCCTTGAAAAAGAACTTAATGCTCTGGGGAAAGTACTTGAACATCCTCCCAGACCGTTTATGATATTGCTGGGCGGTGCCAAGGTAAGTGACAAGGTAGGCATGCTGGAAAACGTAATGGATAAGGTGGATACCATTCTTATTGGCGGAGGCATGGCAGCCACTTTCCTAAAGGCTCAGGGACTTGAGATAGGTGATTCGCTTATTGATGATAGTCTGGATACCGCCAAAATGCTTATGGACAAAGCAAAGTCAAAAAATGTTAAAATTATTTTGCCGGATGACGTGCTGGTTACATTTGATAAAATAGGCCCTGAGGCCAGAGCAGAAAATGTGAGTGTTGAAAATATACCTCACACAGCCAAGATTGTAGATATTGGTCTTCTTACGATTACCCATTTTACCAAGCATCTTGAGAAATGCAAGACAGTCTTCTGGAACGGTCCTATGGGCATTTATGAAATACCCCAATTTTCAGAGGGTACACGGGCAATGGTAAATACTATGACCCGTCTTCATGCCACTACCATTATCGGCGGAGGTTCTACCGCCGAGATTGTAACTGAACTGAATATTGCCAGCAAGATGAGCTTCGTCTCCACCGGTGGCGGAGCTTCACTCAAGTTTCTCAGCGGTGAGAAATTACCTGGCGTAGAGGTGCTTGCAAAGAAAAATGAATAAATTAAATCTTGTCAGCCAGCTTTCACAAACTACTCCCAGCAAGATTGTACTTCTAGTAATAGACGGATTGGGCGGTTTGCCACACCCCGAAAGCGGGCAGACCGAACTTGAGACCGCCCGTACCCCCAATCTGGATGAATTAGCCCGCAAAAGCATCTGCGGTATGGCGAGTCCGGTTGCGGCCGGTATAACCCCCGGTAGTGCCCCCGGCCATCTGGGACTGTTCGGTTATGACCCGGTTGACTGCCTAATAGGGCGTGGGGTATTGGAAGCATTGGGAATAGATTTTGACCTAAAACCGGGAGATGTGGCCACTAGGGGCAACTTCTGTACAGTAGATAAGCAGGGGCTTATTTGTGACCGCCGAGCTGGCCGGGTTTCAAGCTTAGTCAGTGCCAAACTTTGTACCCTTCTGGACGGACAGGAGTTTGATGGTATCAGGGTAATTGTAAAACCGGTAAAAGACCACCGTCTGGTAGTTATATTCAGGGGTAGCGGTTTATCTGAAAAGGTTACTGATTCAGACCCCCAAAAACTTGGAGCTGTTCCCGAAGAGGTTAAACCCTTAGCTGAAAATGCCCGGCTTATGGCAAAAGTAGCAAACCGGTTTTTGCAATTTGCAGCTAAAACCCTTAAAGACCATGCCCCGGCCAACATGATACTGCTGCGGGGATTTTCAGAAAAACCCTGCTTTGCCACTATGAACGAAATTTATAAACTTAAGACGGCCGCGATTGCCAGTTACCCCATGTACCGGGGACTTTCAAAAGTGGTAGGCATGGACGTATTGCCTACCGGTTCAATGCTAAGTGATGAAATAGCCACTTATAAGGCTAACTTTGAAAAATACGACTTTTTCTTTCTTCACGTCAAAGCCACAGATGCCGCCGGTGAAGACGGTGACTTTGAACGCAAGGTCAAGGCACTGGAAGAACTGGACCAGATACTACCTGAAATATTGAGTTTAAAACCGGATGTGGTAGCCATAAGCGGTGACCATTCCACCCCGGCTGTTATTCAGGGTCACAGCTGGCATGAAGTACCGGTGCTTATTTATTCGAAATATTGCCGTCCGGACAAGGTCTGCCGGTTTTCGGAAACAGACTGCCTGCAGGGCGGACTAGGGCATATACCAGCCAGTGATATTATGCCGCTAGCCATGGCTAATGCCCTTAAACTTGGCAAATTCGGAGCCTAGGAGCAAGCTTTATGAGGCAAATTATTATTGCTGGAAACTGGAAAATGAATACCACTCTTTCCGAAGCTTGTACACTTGTTCAGAGCATGAAATGCGAACTTGAGCGGATAGAAGGCATTGAGAAAATAATCTGCCCGCCCTTTATATCGCTGTATCCCATAAAAACCATGCTGGAAAATAGCAGCATCAAACTAGGTGCTCAAAACCTTTTCTATCAGGAAAAAGGGGCTTATACAGGTGAGATATCCCCTCTGATGCTGGAAGAACTCTGCCAATACGTTATTATAGGCCACTCTGAAAGACGGGCATATTTCGGTGAAACAGGACAGGTGGTCAACCAAAAGATAAAGGCCGCTCTTCAGGCTGGCCTACTCCCGATAGTATGCGTGGGCGAAAAGCCTGAAGAGAATGAAAACGGCCAAACCCGCCAAGTATTGGAAACCCAGCTAAAAGAGGCTCTGGAAGGGCTTAACCTCAGCTGTATCATAATAGCCTACGAACCCATCTGGGCAATCGGCACCGGCAAGGCCGCTACCGCTTCAGAAGCCAACTCTTCCATTGGTTATATCCGCCGGGTGCTTGGTGATACTCTTGGTAATGCCGCAGCCCAAACTTCTCCTATACTATATGGCGGCAGTGTAAATGAAAAAAATATTACCGAAATTCTTTCTCAGACGAATATTGACGGGGCTTTGGTGGGTGGCGCTTCCCTAAAGGCTGAATCTTTTGTAAGCATTTGCCGCCAAGCCGCCGTTATTCAAAATAAGCACTAAAAAGAAACTCAGCAAATTCTTCAGCGTTCCTAAACCCTTTTTAAGCCATACAGGGAGACCAATGAGTATAATTGATAGCACCACCGGTGCAAACGCCTCAAATTTGCCCCTGTCGCCTTTACTGGTCATTCTGGGCAACACCGGCTCAGGTAAAAGCGCTCTGGCTATAAATTTAGCAAAAGTTATCCCTGCCGGCATAATAAATGCGGATAGCCGCCAGATATATTCCCGGATGGATATTGCCACCGCCAAACCCACCCTGTCAGAAATGTTAGAAATACCTCACTATCTTTACAGTTTTATTCAACCTGACCAGCCTTTCAGTCTGGCAGAATATCAGACACTTGCTTATCAGGCTATAGATAGTCTCCATACCCAAAACCGTTTACCTGTATTGGTAGGTGGGAGCGGGCAATACCTGAAAGCCGTGCTTGAGGGTTGGAGTATTCCCCCGGTAGCCCCTGATGAAACCTTTCGTGCCGCTCTATTCGAAAAAGCGGAAAAAGAAGGGGGAGATGTCATTTTTACAGAACTAGAAAAAAAGGACCCGCAGGCTGCTACCCAGATAGACCCCCGCAATATCCGCCGGGTTGTACGGGCACTGGAGGTTATCCACAAAACCGGAGGAAAATTTTCTGGACTCCTTATCAAAAATCCACCGCCGTACAGGGTATTTAAGATAGGTATACATATACCCCGTGAAGAACTTTACCGCACCGTTGACTTGCGGGTAGAAAAAATGTTAGAACAAGGTCTGGAGGCGGAAGTTCGCTCTCTGCTGGAAAAAGGCTATAAAGCCAGTTTGCCATCTATGTCAGGCATAGGCTACCGCCAGATAGCCAAATACATTGAGGGCGGTATCAGCCTGACGGAGGCAGTGGAACAGATGAAATTTGAAACCCACCGCCTTATCCGCCAGCAAAATACCTATTTCCGTCTGACGGATACTAATATACACTGGATAACACTTGAAGAAAGCAGGAGTAACGGAATTATCCAACTAGTCTGTGATTTCCTGGCTACGGAGAATAAAAATGAAATTCACTAAATTGCAAAGCGTAGGCAATGACTTTGTTCTCTTGGACCCGCAAGGTGAAGAGCAGGATTGGCCAAAACTGGCACTCCATATGTGCCACCGCCACTTTGGTGCCGGTGCTGACGGGCTGATGCTGATTTTGCCTTCCGAGAAAGCAGATTTCCGGATGCGCATTTTCAACGCAGACGGCTCTGAAGCCGAAATCTGCGGCAATGGCTTGCGTTGCCTTATTCATTATATAGCTGTAAACAAACTACTTGGCAACCTAGACGAACTGAGTATTGAAACTCTGGCGGGTATGCGGCACGCCCAGATATTTAAAGACGGACGGATACGCACCACCATGGGCAAACCCATGTTTGAAGCCCACCAGATACCTGTTGCCGCCGAACCAGATCCAAAGCACTATAACGGACAGCTTATTTCTGATTTTCCTTTAAATATAAATAACCGACGGGTGCTTGTTTCACTGGTATCTATGGGTAATCCGCATGCTATCCATTTTTGCACCAAACCGGTTGAAGAATTCCCTCTGGGTGAAGTGGGCTCACAGGTGGAAATCCATAAAGCTTTCCCAAAACGTACCAATTTTGAAGTTGCAAATATTCTTGATACCGAGCATATAAAAGTGCGGGTTTGGGAACGAGGGGTAGGGGAGACGCTGGGTTGCGGTAGCGGTGCATCTGCAGTGGCGGTTGCCGCCCAGATACTGGGATATGTCGGTAAATTCGTTTACATAAAGTTACCGGGCGGAACACTTGGAGTTGAATGGGACGGTCATGATGACGTTTATCTGACCGGAAAAGCTGAAATTATATACACGGGAGAATGGTTGAAAGATGAAATTATCTAAACGGATTGAGAATCTGCCGCCGTATCTTTTTGTCCAGATAAGCAAAAAGATAGCTGAAAAACGCGCCAAAGGAGAGGAAGTAATCAGTTTTGCCATTGGCGATCCTGATTTACCCACCCCGAAACACATCTTGGCGGAACTTTGCAAAGCGGCCGAAGATCCATCTAACCACCGTTACCCTGAAACCGAGGGGCTGCCAGTACTACGTAAAGCTATGGCGGAATGGTATCAAAAACGTTTCGGAGTAAAACTAAACCCGGACACCGAGGTTTTACCCTTGATAGGTTCTAAAGAGGGTATAGGGCACGCCGCCTGGTGTTTCCTTGACCCCGGGGATATTGCGCTGGTGCCAAACCCTGCCTATCCGGTTTATGCCATCAGCAGTCAACTGGCAGGCGCAGAGGTATTTAACCTGCCGCTAAACAAGGGGAATAACTTCCTGCCTAACCTGGAAGCCATACCGCAAAATATCCTTTCAAAGGCCAAAGTTCTCTGGATAAACTATCCCAACAATCCGACCGGCGCCGTAGCTGGCCTAAGTTTTTTTCAAGAAGTAGCTAATTTTGCCGCCAAACACAACTTGGCAGTTTGCCATGACGGACCTTACTCTGAAATAGCTTTTGACGGCTACAAACCTGTCAGTTTCCTTGAGGCTGACGGTGCCAAAGATGTAGGGATTGAGTTTCATTCCCTCTCCAAGAGTTATAATATGACTGGCTGGCGGATAGGCATGGCCGTTGGTAATGCCAAAATGATAGATGCCTTGAGACGTTTCAAATCCAACCTTGATTCAGGCATACCTCAAGCTATCCAGCTGATGGCTATTGCGGCTTTGAACGGTTCACAAGAAATTATAAACCAGAATTGTGCCATATATCAGCGCCGTCGTGACCGCTTGGTAGAATCACTACGCAATATAGGTATGGAGGTTACAGCCCCCAAAGCCAGTTTATACATCTGGGCACCTGTACCTGAAAGCTATACCTCAGCCAGCTTTGCTACAGAACTGCTGGATAAAACCGGCGTAGTCGTCACCCCCGGTACAGGCTATGGGACTGCCGGCGAAGGCTATATAAGGTTATCGCTGACCGTACCTGATGAACAGATTGAAAAGGGTATTGCCAAACTGGCTGGCTATAAAAAATCGTCTTAGACAAGTCTTCTTTAGCTAGTTTTAGGGGGTTCACGTAAGGAGTTCAAAGATTTCACGGCGTGAACCCCCTTTTGATATATCGTTTCGACAATCAGCCAATATCAGTAGGGGGTTATTTCAATAGCTTCGTTGGAATAGCCAGCCCAAAGCCCCCAAATTTTAAATTAAAACATTTTCGGGCATGCATAAATCCCAAACCGCAACTGCGGCAAATCCAACTATTTATTAAATATCTGTAATATATTTTTTACCCCATTATTATGTTAAGTCCATATTTTATTCGTACATATTACATAACATATATAGTGCGAACCACTATAAAGCTTAATAAATGACTGGTACTATGGCTACTACAATCACGGGTAATTTTGATTTATAAGAGTGTAATATATTTTAGACTTTTATCAACAAAATATATGCGACCAATTAGATAAATGTATATGCTGTGATAAAACCCTTAGCCCCCTATCCTAAATCCCGCTTAAACAAACATGACCTACAATCTAGTCATGTTTGATGATTTTAATTAATTAAGGGGTAACAAAGGGTACAATATACTAAAGGATTGCATTGCTTGCCCCATAAAAGGCCCTAGATTTGGATTCTACGGGCTGTCTTTTTCTACGTTTAAATAGCGGTATTTCTCTCTATATCCTGCTTGACCAGGTTATTCAGCCTGTTTAAAGCCTTGCTTTCCTCTTCATCAATAGCCGCTAAATCATAATAAAAATAATAGTTTTCACAGGCACCTTTTCTAGCTAATAATTCCCGCCGGCGGCTAAGCCCTAGGGCTAATTCATCAAAACAGGACATAATATTGCCGGCCAATTCATTTTCCATTTGTTACTGCTCTTTCTTTTCCCCAATTTCATCATAAACCGCATACCCGGGGTTAAAACCCATACTAATCAACTTTTCTTTGAGCATGAGGTTCAATTCGATCAACCCCCAACGCTTCACAGCAGAAATAAGCACTGTATTTTCCGCCACCGGACATTCTGTTTTTAATAAATTTAAGGCCTCTTCTTCAGTCCAGTTGCGGTTAGTATCCAATTTCAGGTCTATTTTATTCATAGCAGTCAAGCGCGGTTTATCAGCTACACCCATGTCTGTAAGTATTTTTTCCACTGTTTGACACTGTTCAAAAGCATTCTTAGCAGTTATGTCAACTACGTGTACCAGCAAATCAGCTTGGTTTATTTCTTCCAGCGTAGCCCGAAAAGCCTTTACAATGGCGGGAGGCAACTTGCGAATGAAGCCCACTGTATCTGTCAACAATACATTGCCCAATCCGTTTATATACAACCTTCTGGTAGTTGGATCAAGAGTAGCAAAAAGTTTGTTTTCAGCCAGTACATCTGTTCTGGCAACGGCATTCAGCAGGCTACTTTTACCGCTATTGGTATAGCCAACCAATGAAACCACCGGTACGCCACGCATGCGCCTTCTCTCACGGTACAGTTCCCGTTGAATGGTTACTTCATCCAGGTGTTCTTTCAGATTACGTATCTTGGTACGAACAATACGCTTATCAGTTTCAAGCTGGGATTCACCCGGTCCTCTGGTACCTATACCGCCGCCAAGTCTTTCAAGATGACTCCATTGGCCTGCCAACCTTGGCAGTAAATACTGCATTTGTGCAAGCTCTACCTGAAGCTGGCCCTCACGGGTATTGGCATGTTTGGCAAATATATCCAAAATAAGGGCCACCCGATCAATTACCTTTACACCCAATGCTTCCTCAAGTGACCTTTGTTGAATAGGCGAAAGTTCATCATCAAAAATGACCAGATTGTAGTCAAGTTCCTTTTTCATCTCTATCAGTTCGTCCAGCTTGCCTTTTCCCAAGTATGAGTTTCGGGCAGGTGCATGAAGCTTCTGGATTATACGCCCTACTACAGTTGCACCGGCGGTAGCCACCAGCTGGCATAATTCGTCCAGTGAGTCTTCTATAGCCCAGTTTGAATTACGGTTGGTATCCACCGCTGCCAAAACAGCTCTTTCCGGCTGTATTACTACATTATTTCCAACTGTTTTATTGATGGTATCCTCCATTTATGTAAAGTATATACATATTCATCTATTATATACCATATTGCCTCCATAATTAAGTTAAAACACGTATTGACACACCTCCACCTGATAATTCAAAATAAGAGCTAGTACCAATGGACTAATACTATATAGGAGGAAGCAATAATGATGACCATAGCCGAGTTGTTTGACCTGAGGGGCAAAGTGGCTATCGTGACCGGCGGCGCAATGGGTATTGGAAAAGGGATTTCCATGCGTTTAGCCGAAGCGGGTGCCAGCATAATGATTCCTGACTTGAATCTGGAGGTTGCCCAAAAAACATCAGCCGAGATTAAAGCTTTGGGAGGCAAAGCTACTGCAATCCAGGCTGATGTAAACAATATAAACGATGCTCAAAAAGTTATAGATGCCACCCTGAAGGCATTTGGAGATCTGGATATTATGGTGAATAATGCCGGCATTTACCGTTTTATGCCTGCTATTGATATGACCGAAGCCATGTGGGATAAGACTCTTGGTATAAATCTTAAGGGGCTTATGTTCTTCTCGCAGGCAGCCGCCAAAGCTATGATGGCGGCAAAACATGGAGGAAAGATAATAAATATAGCTTCTATAGATGGCTTCCGCCCTACCGGCAATCTGGCTCATTATGACGCATCCAAAGGCGGGGTAATTATGCTTACCAAAGCTATGGCTCAGGAATGGGCACCCCATGGCATACTGGTAAATGCTGTGGCCCCGGGTGGGATAAATACTCCCGGTGCATCTGCCTTGATGCCAAGCGGCAGTATGTCAGCCGAACAGTTGATAGAGTTATCTAAATCTTTTGTGGCAAAATTGCCGCTCAAGAGGATGGGTGAACCGGATGATATCGGCAAGGTAGTCCTCTTCCTGGCAAGTGCAGCTGCAGATTACATGGTGGGAAGTGTGATTGTGGCTGACGGCGGTGCTCTGTTAGTTTAACACCAGTGGTAAATCCTCAAATAAACAGGGGGGAGAGTATTTAACTCTCCCCCCTTTACTTTCTATATATGGTGGGCTCGGTAGGTTTCGAACCTACGACCAAGCGGTTATGAGCCGCCCGCTCTGCCCCTGAGCTACGAGCCCTCAGGATAAAACTACTTTATACTTCGCGGCCGGTAAATCCGGTACCGTAATCTTTAACTTTTTGTTCTTTGGCCTCTTCCTGTTTGGCATATTCCACCCAAGCCTCAGGCCCCTTGCCGCAGGATTTTTCGCGTTCTTCACGCCATTTCTTCAGCGGATCAGGATCTTTAATTTTGTTTTCAGCAACTTTTTGTTCAGAAATCCACATTTTTTCGTTGGCAGAATCCTTGCGCATTTCAGGTGCATCTTTTGAAAAAGCTACGCCATGAGTAAAATCCGAAATAATGCGTGTAGATTCGGCACTGCAAACAGGGCAAGTGGCTGACAAGCTGGACTCACTCCGGGGTCTCATAATTTCAAAGACTTTATTACACTTTGAACATGAATATTCGTAGATTGGCATGAGTTACCTCCGATGAACTTGTTATCTTTAATCTGCAGAGAATTCTAACATGTTTTATATCTTCGTTCAAGCAAAAAGATAGTGGCCTTTACTCATAAAATACCTTTGACATGTTTGATTGTTCAGGTTAGAATAACCCTGCTAATTAGCGGGAGTAACTCAGTGGTAGAGTTCCTGCCTTCCAAGCAGGCTGTCGCGGGTTCGAGCCCCGTCTCCCGCTCCATCTTTCTTCCCCTGAGATATAATCGCCAAACCAAGGTCAGAGGCGGTTTATCACTGTATCCAGCTTGTCTTTGTAACCATGCCAGTAGCGCAGTACCAGCCTGACAAACGGATTGCGACGCATTTTCATTGTATAGCTGATATCTGCTGCCCGTTTTATTATCCCTTCTTCATAAGTGGGATAAATATGGGGAATAGTATGAAGTCTTGAAAGTGGTTTATGCAGGCATTTTACTATTTGCAGTTCATGGATAAGGTTTTCAGCCTGTGAACACAGCAGGTGTGCCCCTATCAACCTGTCATGTTTGTCCAGTACAAATTTACACATACCGCGAATATCATGATCCATAACCGCCCTGCGTACTTTGGTTAGCGGGTAGCGGATAATCCGAATGTTATTGCCGTACTTACGTCTGGCCTCATCTTCAGTCAGACCAATATGGGCCATTTGAGGTTCGGAATATGTTACCCAAGCCACATCGTCATACCTAATGCTCTGTTTGAATGGCAAGCAGGCGTTGCTTGCTGCCAAAATAGCCTGTTTTTCGGCCATCATGCCCAACTGGATAGGACCTGCCACATCACCGGCTGCAAATATATTTAAAGAGCTGGTTTGGAGTTTGCTGTTAACACTGATGCCCCGTGCTGTATATTTCACCCCGGCTTTTTCCAGTGCAAGCCCCGCCACATTTGCCCGCCTGCCCACCGCAACCAGCACTGTTTCGGCCGTGATTTCACTAATTTTTCCTTCACGGGTTTGCATTTCAAGCTTCAACTGGCCATTATCCTGTTTTTGAAAACGAATTGCCTTGGTAGAAACATGAATTTGCAGGTTTTCTTCAGCATTCAGATAATCTAGTAATAACCCGCTTAGTTCGGTGTCATCTTTCGGCAGTATACGTTCTGCCATTTCAATAATATCCACTTTGCATCCCAACCAGGCAAAGGCCAGCCCCAGTTCGATACCGGCTGGCCCTCCTCCCAGTACAATCATCGAGGATGGTATGGATTTTATGTCAAATACTGTTTCATTTGTATAATAAGGTATATCTGCCAATCCTTCTACAGGAGGAATTGCCGGACTTGAGCCAGTGGCAATAATAAAATGTTTTGCTGAAACAACCTGTCCGTTCAAACTGATATGATGCCTATCGGTAAATACGGCTTCACCTTTTAGTATATTTATGCCTGTCTTTTCCAAATTATCAAAATCATCAACCCCGGAAATATCTTCCAGAACGGAATGCAGGTATGGCATAATATTTTCCGTTTGCAAGTTTACACTGACCAGTTTCAACCCATTCTGGTTGTATTTTTTTATTTGACCGACACGGCGTCCTATTTGAAGCAAAGTCTTGGATGGCACACACGCATTCCATGTACAGGCACCACCCAATTTGCCCTTTTCCACCATAGCTACTTTCTTACCCAGTCCGTTAGCAAAAACAGTCGAAGTAAACCCGGCCAATCCGCTGCCAATAACCACCAGATCATATTGAAATTTCATACCTGTTCTCTTTCCGTCTGACAAACCTGCTGAAGCCCGGCGGGATTAAACCTCTCCCCTACCCCGTCTATTCGGCAACCCACCTGATAATATTATGTAATTTTAGACTTAGGCAGGCAGTTAGTTTTATTCTATCAGGCGTTTGCGGCAAGTCAATGGTTTTAGTCAAAGAACCCTTTGTTCAAGTCTGCATCATTGGAATATCCCTGCCGTTCCCAAGTACCCAGATAATTTTCATCATCAGAAAATTCAATCTGGCTAACCCATTTTATCCATTTATAGCCCCACTTGCTTTCAGCAACCAGTTGAAGAGGAAAACCATACTTGGCAGGCAGAGTTACACCGTTCAGTTTATAGGCCAGCATGATATTATTTGAGATCAGGTAATCAAGGCTGAGAGCGGTGGTATATCCATCCAGAGCGTGAAAAATGACCGTATCAGCTTCACCCTTAATACCCGCCATACCTGCAATGTCTTTAAAAAGAACACCTTCCCAAAGCATAGTAGCATCCCAGCCTTCTACGCAATGCAGGGTGACTACTTTTGTATAAGGGTTGAAACGGGTTCTTAGTTCATCGTAAGTAAACGAAAGTTCCTGGCCGACCAGCCCGTTAATATTCAAGGTATAAGACACGGTATCAATTTCGGGTGGGCCGGAAATGGAATTATCTCTGAGGTTTAGGATAGAGGTAAGATCTTTGCCTTCATATTCCAGTATCTGTACCCCATCCAAGGTAACCGGGGTATCATTAGAAAATATGTCGCCAAAAGATATGTTTTGGGAATTTAGAAACATGGAGACGGCAAGAAGCAGGACTACCAAGACCCCAAACCCGCGTTTTAAATCCATTGTTTTCTCCCCTTCATGGCAGAAAACCGTTTGCATTACTACACACTTAATAATAACACAAACGCATCGGACTGGCTTTTGGAAATGGCCTGGTCGGGGTGAGAGGATTCGAACCTCCGACTTCAGCGTCCCAAACGCTGCGCGCTAACCAGACTGCGCTACACCCCGCAGGCGCCAGTATAACAAAGCTATGTTACAGGGTCAAGGAAGCCTTATACCCGAATTAACGGCAATCAGGACAGATATTAAAGAAATCTTCAGGAACTTCGGTGGTATTTAGAATATGCTTTATCTGTTTTTCAGGAATCCATTCAGCGCCACACTTGGCACAACGCCTAAGCTTGAAACTGACCTCGCAGTTAGGCCAAGTGATAGTACGCACACCATTCCCATCTTTCATTTTTATGGCCCCGGTGGGACATATATAAGCGCAAGAGCCGCAGGCTATGCAATCTGTCTTATCCTCGTAATACGGCAAGGCGACTTCACGGCCGGTACCCCTGCTTACCAGACTTATGGCACTCTTGCCCACTACCTCGGAACAAACTCTGGTACAAAGGGCGCATAGGGTACATAAATTTTCAGGTTTTTCGCTTTCAAACCGTGTCCCATTTACACCCAGTTTTTTTGCCATGGTCTGAACACCCTCTGACTGAGGGCAACGTGCCAGCAGGAGTTCTATCACCGTTTTGCGGATATTTGTAATCCGGTCATTCTGGGTGGTAACTACCAAACCCTCTTCAACCTGATACAGGCAGGAAGCAACCAGTTTTTTCCGCCCTTTTCTATCAATCTCCACCATGCATAAGCGGCAAGCTCCATAGGCTGAAACCGCTTCATCTACACATAAGGTAGGAATAAAAATACCATGCCGGTGGGCTACTTCCAGTACTGTTTGACCTTCTTCTGCCTGATACTTCTTGCCGTCTATGGTTAAATTTATCATAGCCACCCTACCTTATCTGATTTCTACGGCGTGTAGCTTACAAGCGTCAAAACACGCACCGCATTTAGTACATTTGCTTTGGTCAAGTATGACCGGCATCTTTTTGCCCTGCGAAATGATAGCCCCTGTTGCACAGGCTTTATAGCACAAACCGCAGCCGGGACAGTTGGCATCAATAATGTTATAGGTAATAAGAGCCTTGCATTCCTTGGCGGGGCAGGTCTTTTGCCGGATATGGGCTTCATACTCCTCACGGAAGTATTTTATGGTGGACATAACCGGATTGGGAGCACTGCCGCCCAGAGCGCACAAAGAAGCGTCTTGTATAGCCTGTGAAAGCTGTTCCAGATGCTCTATGTCTCCCTCTTCGCCCTCACCTTTAGTTATCTTTTCTAGAATCTGGCGCATACGTTTGACACCCTCACGGCAAGGTACACATTTGCCGCAGGATTCACCCTCAAGGAAGCTCAGGAAGTAACGGGCAATCTCCACCATGCAGTTATCTTCATCCATAACAATCATGGCACCTGAACCCATCATAGAGCCGGCCTTGGTAAGCTCATCAAAGTCCACCGGCAGATCCAGCATACTTTCGGGCAAACAGCCGCCGGAAGGGCCGCCAGTCTGAATAGCTTTGAATTTCTTGCCTTTGGGGATACCACCGCCAATATCATACACAATTTCCCTAAGGGTAATCCCCATGGGAACTTCAATAAGCCCAGTGTTGTTGACCTTGCCTACCAGTGAGAATATCTTGGTACCCTTACTGCCAGCAGTGCCTATTTTGTTAAACCAGTCTGCCCCTTTTTCTATAATCAGGGGTATATTCGCCCAAGTCTCTACGTTATTAAGAGTGGTAGGCTTGTCGTATAGACCCTTTTCAGAGGTATGAACATACTTGGCACGGGGTTCGCCAACCTTACCCTCAAGGGAGGCCATAAGGGCGGTAGATTCACCGCAAACAAAAGCTCCGCCGCCTCTGTTTATATGGATTTTCAGGCTAAACCCGCTGCCCAGTATATTTTCACCCAGCAAACCATAATCTTCGGCCTGTTTTATGGCCAGAAGGGCGTGCTTAACCGCCATAGGATATTCATCACGAATGTAAATATACGCCTCGTGCGAGCCAATAGCATAAGCACCGATAATCATGCCTTCTATAACACTATGGGGATTGCCCTCCATAAGGGAACGATCCATAAATGCACCGGGATCACCTTCGTCACAGTTACAGATTACATACTTTACCGGGTCATGGGCTTCCCTGCAGGACTTCCATTTCCAGCCGGTGGGAAAACCGCCGCCACCCCGACCGCGCAGACCGGATTTAATAATTTCTTCCACAATTTCATCAGGCTTCAGGCTGGATATAGCCTTGGCCAGAGATTTATAGCCGCCTACCGCTAGATAGTCCTCTATAGAGGTAGGGTCTATATTGCCGTTGTTGCCAAAAACCAGACGCATCTGTTTTTTGTAAAAAGGCACATCATGTTCATGCACCTTTTTCTCTTTGGTCATGGGATCAACATACAACAATCGTTCTATTACTTCGTTATTCTTTATGGTTTTTTCAATGATTTCAGGTATATCTGAAATTTTTAGACGTTGGTAGAAAATATTCTGGGGGCGGATAACTACCAGTGGACCGCGTTCACAAAAACCATGACAACCGGTAGTCCTTACCTCAACCTTATCTCCCAAACCGGCTTTAGCCAGTTCTTCTTCAAAGGCATCTGCAACTTTTTTAGCCCCGTAAGCCTGACAACCGGTACCGCAACAAATAGCAATAACCGCCTGCCCCGAATTCCTGCTTTTAAGAATTTCCTGCCTTTTGGCTTCAAGTTCGGTTGCACTGCTAAACTTTTTAATCGCTATATTACTCATTACTGGCATCCCTCAATCAAAGGTTTTACCTTTTCGGTAGTCATATTGCCCACGTACTGGCCATCTACTACAACTACAGGCCCCAAAGCACAAGCACCGACACAGTTTACAGCATCAAGGCTGAATTTCATGTCTTCGGTATTTTCACCTGCACAGCAACCCAGTTTTTCAACCAGTTTATCCAGTATCTTGCTGGCACCGCGTACGTGGCAGGCAGTCCCCATACACACATGAACGGAATGCTTGCCCTTGGGTTTCAGGCTAAAGGCCTTGAAAAAAGTGGCCACACTATAAACCTGACTCATAGGAACACCCAGTCCCTGGCTTACAGCTTCCAGAGCAGGACGGGGCAGATAATTGAACTCTGTCTGGATATCCTGCAGTATGGCTACCAGCATACCTTTGTCTTTGGCATATTTATTCAGAATGTCTTTAACTTTTGGCGCTACTATTTCTCTAGTTTCAGTGCACATGCCGCCCTCTCTGCAATCTTATTGTATTCCAGCTGAACTCTTTCCTGAATAAGGTCCAGAGATTCTTCTGTCAGGTGGCGGAACCGCCGCTGAAGACTGGTGTATTCCTTTAATGGCTTAAGTGCGGGAGTTTCCATGCTCATCTTGTACTCACCATTAACAACCTCGTACAGGGGGAAAACACCGGTTTCAACTGCCAACCGTCCAATCTTTATGGTATCTTCGGTTGCACAGCGCCAGCCGGTAGGACAAACAGACAAACAATGTATATAGGCCGGCCCGTCAGCCGCCAAAGCTTTGCTGACTTTTTCAATCATGTCAAAGGGATAGCTGGGGCAACAGGTGGCCACATACGGGATATTATGGGCAACTGCAATAGCCGGCATATCCTTTTTCCATGAAAACTGGCCTTTGCCTACCTTGCCGGCCGGCGAGGTTGTGGTGGCTGCCCCGAAGGGGGTAGCTGAAGAACGCTGGATACCGGTGTTCATATAGGCTTCATTGTCAAAACAGATATAAGTAAAATTATGGCCGCGCTCCATAGCACCCGAAAGTGCCTGAAGCCCGATATCTACGGTTGCTCCATCACCCCCGATGGCTACAATCTTTATATCCTTGTCTTCTATCCGTTTTTTACGTTTAAGCACCTTGAGCGCCGACTCCACACCGGAGGCAACTGCTGCTGTATTTTCAAACAGCGTATGTATCCAGGGTAAACGCCATGAGGTATAGGGGTACTGGGAGGCGATAATTTCCATACAGCCGGTGGCATTTACTATTATGGTATTTTCATCCATAGCCTTGGTAGCCAGACGGACTGCCAGAGCCTCGCCGCAACCTATGCACCCGCGATGTCCGGGGGCAAATAACTCACGTTTGGGCAGTAGCTTGGGAACAAATACTGAATAGTTCTGCATTATGCCCTCACTCCATATATTTCGTATTCGTTAGGACTGCCTTTTTCAGCAATCGCCAGACCTTTCTTCATGATATCCTCAAAATTGGCAACGGTTATATCCCGTCCACCCAAACCGCCGATAATGCTGACAATCTTGGGTTTTTTCTCCAGAGGATATAGAGCGGCCTTGATTTCGGAACAGACCGGACCACCCGGACCACCTATTGACAAGGCACGATCAAGCACGATGAGGTTTTTGGCATCTTTGACAGCAGTGCGCAACTCCTCAAAGGGGAAGGGGCGCCAAAGCCGAAGCCGAACCAGCCCCACACTCATGCCGTCATCACGCATTTTATCAATGGCGGACATGGCAGTCTCTGAAAAACTGCCCATAGTGAACAGCAGGTTTTCAGCACCTTCGGTGCGATAGGTTTCCACCGGTTTGTAAGAACGGCCAAACTGCTTCTCAAAGTCCTTCCAGACTTCCAAAATAACAGCTTTGGATTTTTGAAAATCCTGTTCCTGTGCCCACTTGGCTTCGGTGAAAATCACCGGGGGGGCAAAATCACCCATAGCACGGGGATTATCAGGGTTTAGTGCATACGGATAGTCGTTAACACTAAGGAAAGCATCTACCTGCTTTCTCTCAGGCATCTCAATAGGCTCAATAACATGAGAAAGATGAAAACCGTCCAAGTGAACCATAACAGGTAAGAGCACCCGTTTGTCTTCGCCTATTTTAAATGAACAGATAGTGTTATCAACCACTTCCTGCCCGTTTTCAGTAAATATTTGTATCCAGCCGATATCACGGCAGGACATTACGTCAGAGTGGTCACCCCAAACTGAAAGCGGACCGGAAAGAGCCCTATTGGCAACTGCCATCATAATAGGCAGCCGCATAGAGGAAGCCACATAAAGCACCTCGTGCATAAGCTCAAGCCCTTGCCCGGCAGTTGCGGTAAAAGTGCGGGCACCGGCTGCCGCCGAGCCCAAACAGGCACTCAGGGCTGAATGTTCAGATTCCACCGGTATATATTCAGCATCCAGCTCGCCTTCAGCCACCATCTCGGCCAAATGTTCAACAATATGAGTTTGAGGAGTAATGGGATAAGCAGCAATAACATCAGCATTGCAAAGCCCAACTGCCTCACTCAGGGCAATAGAAACTTCTAAGCCTACTCTGGGCATTATTTCTCCTCCTCATCCTTCATAACAATAGCTCCGGTGGGACATTCATGAGCGCAGATGCCGCAACCCTTGCAATAGAAAAGGTCTGCTTCGAAAAAGCCCTCTTTGGTCTCATTTATGCAACCTTCGGGGCAAAATATATAGCATACGCCGCATTTTATACATTTTTTAAAATTGTGAATAGGTAGTTGGGAACGCCAATCACCGGTCTTGTACTGGCTGGCATTGCCGGGTTCACTGACTATACAGCCGGGTGTCACTTCCTGCCAGGTAATCTGGTTTTCCTGTTTAGCCAACTTTAAGCTCCTTTACAACAGTCTCTTCAAAGGCCTTTTTCATAGCAGCCATATTTTTGGCAGCCAGCTTTCCAAAGCGGTGTTTTAAAGGTTCTTCGAAGGCTTCCATATCCGCCAGACCGGTAGCCTTTATAAGGGCGCCAAGCATGGTTGTATTAACAATATTGACACCTAAGACTTCTTTGGCAATAGCAGTTGCATCAACTGTGGCTACTTTCCAGCGATCACCGTATTGAGAAGCAAAATGTTCCAGAGGCTTTGTGGTGTTGATAATAAGAGTGCCACCATCTTTAAGACCTGAGATTACATTCCCGATGATAACCAAACTGGGGTCAAGCACCACCACAATATCCGGCTGGTTGATACCTGAACGTTCACGGATGGGATTGTTGTCACTGATACGATTGAAAGATTGAACCGGGGCACCTCTGCGTTCAGGCCCGAAACTGGGGAATGCCTGAGCATACTTTCCCTTACCGATTGCTGCCTGGGCGATAAGCTCAGCTGAGGTTACCGCACCCTGACCGCCACGCCCATGCCATCTGATTTCAATAAAATGTTTCATGTCTATGGTGGTAGTCCTCCCCGCTTTATAAAAGTGCCCCTGGAGAGACTCGAACTCTCGCCACCAGCTTCGGAGGCTGGTGCTCTATCCACTGAGCTACAGAGGCATAATACCCAATTTTACCTTAAGCTATGTTTTTCCTCAAGGAAGCCGTTTGGCGTTAGCTTCAGCTTTTGGTTTAAAGAAAGGTTTTATCATGACAGGCATAACAAGAGTAGTCAAAATACTGACAGCTACCGCAATGCCGAAAAGGTCACGGGTGATAGCCCCGGCAATAAGCCCCGCCCCGGCTACGATAAGTCCCACCTCACCTCTGGGTACCATACCTACGCCTACTATCATGGCACCGTTATGGCTGGTCTTGCCCACGAACCGGGCAGGGAAGTAACAGCCTACAATCTTGCCGATAATGGCCAGTACCACTATAACCAGTGCCGGTACAATAACAGCCCAGACTTCCCTCAAGTCTACCTGCATACCAAGGTAAGCGAAGAAGAACGGGGCGATAAAAAGCATTATAGGGCGGGTCTGGTGGAGTATTTCCTCTTTTTCCATTGTGGAAGCAAACATAAGCCCGGCTACATAGGCACCAACCACCGGGTGCAAATCTACCAGAGTGACCAGATAGGAAACTATCAAACCCACAATCAAAGCCATAACCGGCATAGTGCCGGAAGATTTGAACGGGGTAAGTATATATTTGGATATATATTTGTGACCATATACGCCCAGCAAAAGTATACCCAGCCAGACGGCAAAACCAATAACACCGGTGGTTACGGCACTAAGTGCATTTACACTGCCACTTTGAGCCATGGAAATAACCACAGACAGGATAACCAGACCGATAATATCATCTACCACCGCAGCTACCAGAATGATAGTGCCTTCACGGGAACTGAGTTTGCCCATATCCATCAGGATACGCACCGTAATGCCAATGCTGGTAGCAGTCAATATGGCACCGATAAAGAGCCAGCCGGCCATATGCAAGTCAGGGAAAAAGTACATGGCGCTAAACACACCCAAAGCAAATGGAACAACCACCCCGCCTATGGCCACCATAGCACCGGTAAAGCTGTTTTTTATAAACGAAGTAACGTTGGTTTCTAACCCTGCCACAAACAGCAGCACTACTACCGCTATCTGCGAAATAATTTCCATGGGAGCAAATCCGCTCAGATGTTCACCATTCTGGCTAAACACACCATCAATAAGGGCAAAGTTCATAATAACCGGGTCATTGGCAAAGAGGAATTGACCCAGCAGAAAGGGCGAAATAATAATACCGGCTAAGAGTTCGCCAATAACCGCCGGTTGCTTAAGAAAACGCTCGGCAATAGCTCCGCCCAAACGGGCAACAAGCAAAATAAGACCGAAAGAAAGTATGAATTTAAAATATATTTCTGTTTCCATACCCGCCACTTAAGAATAATTTGACCTATTCTAGCAAAAAAACTGCCGATAATCTAATTTGCTAATTGGTACGGCAAGCTACCCGCGGGAAAATATATTTTGAAACAATAAATTATCCTGTATATACATCTACAAACTTTAATTCTGCCCTGCCGGGATAAATTCTTTCCCCTGCCGAAAATATGCATAGTTATGTAAACCTATCTGAATTTTAAGGAATAAACCTCCGCATACATGCAGATATTTACCAGATGAAACTGCCTTTTTAGACTGGGCAAAGCCATTGGTATTTGTACAATATGCCGTACCTTCCAAAGATACTACCAGACAAATTTGAATTCAGGGCAGGTTTCATTATATTATTACTCCTGCAGGCTTGGATACACTCTTGATTGGCTTTTAATTTTGCTTGTATTCAAGTAAAATATAGCCTCTGGAGAGGTGTCCGAGTGGTTGATGGTGCTGCTCTCGAAAAGCGGTCTCCGTGAAAGCGGAGCGTGGGTTCGAATCCCACCCTCTCCGCCATAGGGCTTAATAAAAGAATACTTACAGATAAGATACGGAGAGGTGCTGGAGTGGTCTATCAGGCACGCCTGGAAAGCGTGTGTCGCCGCAAGGTGACCGTGGGTTCGAATCCCACCTTCTCCGCCATTAAATTTGAACGCTAAAGCCCTCAAATTATGAGGGCTATTTTTTTGCCATTCAGCCAGAATATCCCTTCCATATAAGGTTTTGGTTGTCTGCATATTGTGCCTGTGCTAGAATTCCAAAAGAACAAGATGCAAAACCAAGATAACAACTACGCCATAGGTTTCAGTTATATAAACGGGGTCGGCCGGGTACGCCTGAACCTGCTGGATAACTATTTCGGCAATCTGGAAAATGCCTGGCATGCCGGCAAAGAAGCTCTGATATCAGCCGGACTTGATAACACTCTGGCCGAAAATATTGTGGCTCACCGTCCTAAAATAGACCTCTCTAAAACCCTTGAAACCCTGAAACGGCATGATATACAGACATATGCCCACACGGATAAAGATTATCCTGCCAGCTTAAGGCAAATACATGATTATCCGCCCCTTATTTTTGTAAAAGGACAGCTTTTACCAGCAGACGAACTGTGTTTGGGTATAGTAGGTACCCGCCAGCCCACGGTATACGGAAAACTGGTAACCGAAGAACTGGCGGAGTCTCTGGCACGGGCCGGTCTGACCATAGTCTCAGGTCTGGCTAGAGGCATAGATACTGTTGCCCATACCGCAGCCCTAAAGGCCGGCGGCAGAAGCATTGCGGTTTTTGGTTGCGGGCTGGATATTATTTACCCCTCAGAAAACCATTCACTTGCCCGCCAGATAGCTGAAAACGGAGCGCTTATAAGCGAACATCCGCCCGGAATCCGTCCCCGCCCCGAATTTTTCCCCCGCCGCAACCGTATACTCTCGGGTTTATGCCGCGGCATACTGGTAACCGAGGCTGGAGAAAACAGCGGGGCAGTTATAACCGCAAATTACGCACTTGAACAAAACCGCGAGATTTTTGCCGTTCCGGGGAGTATACTATCACCGTCTTCATTGGGGACTAACCGCCTTATTCAGGAAGGGGCAAAGCTGGTTAGCTCTGTCAAAGACGTACTTGAAGAACTGAATATCAGCCTGTTTTCAGAGGAGAATACTACCGTTGAAATTATACCTGAAAACCAGACTGAAAGCTTGATATTGGGTAAACTTGGCTATGAGCCTGTACATATTGACCAGATTTGCCGTGAGTGCGCTCTGGGTGTAGCCTTGGTCAGTGGCACCCTGGCCATAATGGAACTGAAAGGTCAGGTCCGTTCTACCGGAGGCATGAATTATGTGCGAACCCGGGAAAAGAAGGAAATCTACCAGCTGGAGATGAATTAAGCTGTCATGAAAGAAAAACTTGTTATAGTTGAGTCACCTGCCAAAGCCCGTACTATCAGCAAAATGCTGGGTAAGGACTTTAATATTATGGCCACCATGGGGCATATACGGGATTTGCCTAAAAGTACGCTGGGCGTAGATGTTGAAAACAATTTTACCCCCAAATATGTTTCCCTGAAGGCTAAGGCCAAGGTTATAAAGGAACTTAAGGAAGCAGTCAAGAATTCCAAGGCAATATATCTGGCTACCGACCCTGACCGCGAAGGTGAGGCCATTGCCTGGCATATATCCGAAGTCACCAAAGCCAATCTATCCAACCCTAAACGGGTGGTGTTTCACGAAATTACCAAAGAAGCCATAGACAAGGCTTTCAAAAATACCCGTGAACTGGATATGGATCTGGTAAATGCCCAGCAAGCCCGCCGGGTGCTTGACCGGCTGGTGGGTTACAAACTAAGCCCCCTGCTCTGGCGAAAGGTTCAAAGGGGACTTTCAGCCGGACGGGTACAATCTGTCTCCCTGAAAATAATAGTTGACCGTGAACGGGAAATAGAGAAGTTTGTATCTACTGAATACTGGAACATAGAGGCCTTGCTGAGTAAAAAAGTAAAATCAGCCGCCTTCAAAGCCACTCTGGCCGGTTATGTAACCAAAGGCAAACTGGAAATACATAACGAATCTGAAGCTGACCAAATCAAAAAAGAGCTTGAGGTATCTGACTATCAGGTACTAAAAATAAAAAGAAAATCAAACCTCAGACAATCTCCTGCACCCTTTATTACCAGCACTCTCCAGCAGGAAGCCTGGCGGAAACTCCGTTTTTCAGCCAAGCAAACCATGGTCATAGCCCAGCAACTATATGAAGGCCTGAACGTAGAGGGTGAAGGAGAAGTGGGTCTTATCACCTATATGCGTACTGACTCTACCAATGTAGCCCGAACTGCTGTAGCCGAAACCCGTGATTATATAACTGAAAAATACGGCCCTGCCTACCTGCCCAAACAGGCCAGAGTATTCTCAAGCAAAGTTAAGGGAGCACAGGAAGCTCATGAAGCTATCCGCCCTACCCGCATAAACCGCACACCTGATTTTATCAAGAAGAGTTTGTCGGCAGACCAGTTCAAGCTTTACCAGCTTATCTGGCAACGCATGATAGCCAGCCAGATGAGCCCTGCCGTCTTTGACAATACAACTATAGATATAGAGGCCAAGCACCAGCCATCAAAAACCCGCTATCTGCTTAGGACTACCAGCTCGGTAAATACTTTCCCGGGTTTTACTATTGTGTATATAGAGGGCAAGGACGAGGACGAGGAAAAAGAACAATCCAGCCTGCCCCCCATGGAAGAAGGCGAAGAACTGAAGCTGAAAAGTCTGGATGCCACCCAGCACTTTACCCAACCGCCTCCCCGTTATACCGAAGCTACACTAATCAAGGCGCTGGAACAGAACGGCATCGGACGCCCCAGCACTTATGCTCCCACTATCTCCACCATACAGGAACGGGAATATATTACCAAGCTTAAAGGCAGCCTGAAGCCCAGTGAACTGGGGATGCTGGTAAATGACCTGCTGGTAGAGCATTTCCCTGATATTATCGGCATAGATTTTACCGCCGCCATGGAAGCCGAACTGGATAAAATAGCTACCGAAAAACTGGATTGGGTGCCCATTATACGGCGTTTCTACGAACCATTTATAAAAGAAATAGAAGCCGCCAGTGAAAAAATTGAGAAAATTAAGCCACCTGAAGAAGAACTGGACGAACTTTGCCCTGAATGTAATGCCAAACTGGTCATCAAACGGGGACGCTTCGGCAAATTTATTGCCTGCTCACGTTATTCCAAGGAAGATGACGGCTGCCGTTACACCCGCTCATACCAGATAAAAACAGGTGCCAAATGCCCCGACTGCAATTCGGATATAGTTGAGAAATACAGCAAAAAGGGCAAGATATTTTACGGCTGTGCCGGTTACCCGAACTGCAAATTTGTATCTTTCTACAAGCCCTTGACCAAACCTTGCCCGGAATGCGGCGCGCTTATGACCAAGAGCGGCCAGAACTGGGCAAAATGCACCAAGTGCGGTAAACGCAAAAAACTTGAAGATGAAAGCTAAATGCAGGAGAATTTTAACAAATACCTTGAATATCTATCGGTAGAAAAAAACGTTTCACCTTATACCCTTAGAAACTACCGCACAGATTTAATTGGTTTTGTTAATTACCTGATTGAAAAAAAAGTAAGCTCTTTTGACAGGGTTGACCGCTATATCCTGAGGGATTACATGTCCAGCCTGATAGCCAAAGGAATTGTAAAGGGCAGTATTGCCCGTAAACTTTCGGCAGTACGTTCATTTTACCGTTATCTTATGCGGGAAGGCCTTATTCAAAAAAACCCCACCTTAAATGCCTCCAGCCCCCGTCTGGACAAACGCCTGCCGGAGTTTCTGACCGTAACCGAGGTTAACAAACTTCTGCGGGTGCCAGATTCGTCCACCCCCCAAGGACTACGTGACAAAGCTTTTATGGAACTCCTTTACGCCAGCGGCCTGCGTGTCAGCGAGCTGGTTAAACTGGATATAGAAAATATGGATCTGCACAGCCACCAGATACGTGTTTGGGGTAAAGGGTCTAAAGAACGCGTAGTTCTAGCGGGCTTACCTGCCATCCAGTCCATTCAAAACTATCTCAATCTAGGCAGACCTTTGCTAAAAGGCAAGCGGAATACCCCGGCCTTATTCCTGAACCCAACCGGCGGCAGACTGAGCGCCCGCAGTTTTCAGGAAAGGCTGGATAAACTGGCCAAACAGGCAGGCATTGAAAAACACGTCCATCCGCATATGCTGCGCCACACTTTTGCTACTCACCTGCTGGACGGAGGAGCAGACCTTCGGGTGGT
This sequence comes from Dehalococcoides mccartyi CG5, assembly GCF_000830885.1. Lineage (NCBI taxonomy): Bacteria > Bacillati > Chloroflexota > Dehalococcoidia > Dehalococcoidales > Dehalococcoidaceae > Dehalococcoides > Dehalococcoides mccartyi. The sequence goes on along the minus strand of NZ_CP006951.1, from coordinate 531,497 downwards.
ACAGGAACTTCTGGGGCACTCTAATCTTTCCACTACCCAGATATATACCCATGTTACCAAAAGCCAAGCCCGTAAAGTCTACATGTCCAGTCATCCGCTGGCCAGACCACAGAATAATATCGCCGGGAGGGAAGACGAATGAGCCAGTCAAACGGACAAAGACTTGCACTCCTAAGAAAACTTATGGCCGAAAATGAACTGGATGGATTGCTTGTATCCAAACCCGAAAACCAGTATTACCTGTCCGGTTTTTCCGGCGGCGAAGGCCACCTGTTTATTACCCCGACCCAGTCTTTTATTGCGGTAGATTTCCGCTATTATGAGCAGGCTGAAAATGAGTCTCCTGATTATACTTTATGTAAAGTTATAAACGGAAGGTCACTCTGGTTGCCCGAACTGTTAAGCTCCGAAAGTATCCGCCGTCTGGGTTTTGAATCTTCCTTTATTACTTTTGAACAATACAGCAAACTAAAAAACACACTCAGCGAAAGCGGTTTAAATGTCTTGCTTGTGGAAACCGCAGATTTAGCAGGAAAACTGCGAAAGATAAAATCCGAAAATGAAATAGACTGCATCAAACAGGCCTCCGCTATTGGAGATGCCGCTTTCTCCGCACTACCCTCCCTGCTGACACCGGGGATGACCGAAAGGGAACTGGCTTGGGAACTTGAGAAATTTATGAAAAGCCACGGCAGCCAATCCATGCCGTTTGAGGTGATTGCCGCAACCGGGGCAAACTCTGCCCTGCCTCACGCTCAAACCCGCCCTGAAGCTGTGGCTGACGGACAACCCCTGCTGATGGATTATGGGGCAAAGGTCAGCTGGTACGCCAGTGACATGACCAGAACTGTCCTGCCGGGAAAACCGAATAGCCAATTTAAGAAAATATATGATATAGTTCTGGCCGCCCAGCAAAAGGCCATAGACCAAATCCACTCCGGAATGACCGGACAAGAGGCTGATGCTATTGCCCGGGAGGTTATCGAAAAAGCCGGGTACGGGGCAAATTTCGGACACAGCCTTGGGCATGGAGTGGGGCTGGAGGTCCACGAGGAACCGCACCTGAGTCCCAGAAGTACAGATATACTTGAAAACGGTATGGTTTTCAGTATTGAGCCGGGCATTTATCTGCCGGGATGGGGCGGTATCCGCATAGAAGATACCTGTATGCTTAAAAATGGTAAAATAGAGTTGCTTTCAAAATCAGATAAACAAAACCCGTATATTTAGAAGAGAAAGGTTTATATGGCCACTGGAAACGAATTAAAAAAGAGTTGTATCATCCAACAGGAAAACGGTCTATTCCAAGTAATAGATATCCAACATGTAAAAATGAAGCACACCGCCTTGCTACGTCTGAAACTGAAAGATATACGGGACGGGCACACTATGGAACAAACCTTTCAATCAGATGAAAAGTTCAATCTGGTAAATCTGGAATACCGCCATATGCAATTTTTATATAATGATGAAAACGTCTACCACTTCATGGATGAAAAAACCTTTGAGCAGATAGCTCTGAATAAAGCCGTACTGGGTGATGCCGTTAACTACCTGCTTGAAAACGGCAGTGTCAGGGTAATGACCTTTCAGGAAGATGCTATAGGTGTTGAACTACCGGCATCCGTCAATCTGAGGATAGCCCATACCGAACCGGGTTTTAAAGGCGATACCGCCGCCACCACTACCAAACCGGCTACTCTGGAAACAGGGCTTGTTGTACAGGTGCCGTTATTTATAAATACCAAAGACTTAATCAGGGTAGACACCCGTAGCGGCCAATATCTGGGAAAGGCAACCACTTAACAATGTTAAAAGCTGATTTACACGTCCATACAAATTATTCTATGGACTCAAATACCCAACCAAAAGACCTGATAAGCAAATGCGTTGAAAAAGGCATCAACTGCATTTCTTTGTGTGACCATGGCACGGCCGAAGGGGCCTTGATGCTGGCCAAGGAAAGCCCCATAAAAATAATAATCTCAGAGGAAGTGCTGACCCCCCACGGAGAGATTATGGGCATGTTTCTTAAAGAAAGCATACCCAGCGGCATATCAGTAGACGAATGTGTATCCCGCATAAAAGCACAGGGTGCTCTGGTATGCATTCCCCACCCTTATGACGGGCTAAGGGGTTCGGCGCTGATAGATACGGAGCTGGAAAGACTGGCTTCCGAGGGGAAAATAGACGTGCTGGAGGTATTTAATTCCCGCACCCTGCTTAACGGAAGCCTTAAAAAAGCTCGCAAGCTGGCCAAACAGTATGACCTGCCCATGAGTGCCGGCACGGATTCCCATACTTTGCCTGAAATAGGCACTACCTACATAACCATGCCTGATTTCAATACCCCCAAGGAATTCATAGCCGCCCTCCGGCAGGGACGGATAACCGGCCGCCAGAACCGCATGGTTCGGATACGGGCACTCATACGCAAACTTTCCAAATATATCAAACCGGAGAAATAAGCATGTTTGAACTGGGCTGGTTTTCAACTGCCAGAGGCAAAGGATCCCGCTCCCTTTTGACTGCAGTGCTGGACAGCATCCAAAAGGGAGAGCTTAAGGCAAGGATAAGTTTTGTCTTTTGCAGCCGCGAACCCGGTGAATCAGCCGAGACAGACGCTTTTTTTGAACTGGTAAAAAACTACAAGATACCGCTGGTTACCTTTTCCTACCAGAAATATAAAACACGGGTAAACGGTAATGATGAAATACCCGGCAGCATCCTACCGCAGTGGAGACTGGACTATGACCGCGAGGTCATAAACCGCCTCAAGGAATATAACCCTCAGTTATGCGTACTGGCTGGCTACATGCTGATAATGGGACCGGAAATGTGTAGCCGTTATAACATTATAAATCTGCACCCAGCCACTCCATGGGGACCCAAAGGCACTTGGAAAGAGGTTATCTGGGAGCTTATGCAGCAAAAAGCCGCCGAAACCGGGGCTATGATACATCTGGTAACACCTGAACTGGACAGGGGACCAGTGGTAAGTTACTGCCGTTTCCCAATCCAGACAGATTCCTTCAAGCCTCTCTGGGATAGTATTGCAAAGCGGACGGTAAATGATATTAAAACCGCCGAGGGTGAAGACAACTCCCTTTTCAAAGCTATCCGCCACCAGGGAACTATCCGCGAACTGCCGCTTATAGTCCGCAGTATAAAGGCCATAAGCGAAGGGCGAGTAAATATCCGCAAGGGTCAGGTAACTGATAACTGCGGACAAACTATACCGGGTTATGACCTGAGCGCCGAGATTGACCACCTAAATCCAAGGGAGAGAATGACATGACTACTTGTAGTCTTGAGGCTATCGGCTTGGGGGCGGTGCATGTAGATCATATATATACTGTGGAGCAAATACTCCATGACGGCGAATGTGTAGTCACCGAATCTGCCTCATTCCCCGGCGGTTCAGGTGCAAATACTATACATGGGTTATCCCGGCTGGGATTAAAATGCGGCTTCATAGGAGCAGTGGGGAATGACTCTGACGGCAACCTGTTGATTAAAGACTTTGAAAACGCAGGTATAGATAACCAGTACCTGATGGTAACGGACGAAGCCCAAACGGGCTCAGTGGTTTCACTAAGTGAATCTTCCGGGCGCCGCTCAACATATGTAAATCCCGGTGCCAACAATTACCTTAACCTTTCTGATATCAATCTGGAGTACTTAAGCCAAGCCAAGCTGGTTCATATGTCAACTTTCTTCAGCCAGAATGAATTTGCCCTTTGCCATGAAATAGCGGAACGGCTGGCACCGGATGTACTTTTCAGCTTTTCACCCGGAGCCCTCTTTGCCGCCCAGGGGCTGAAAAGGCTTGCTCCCATTCTTTCACGCACAAATGCCCTTTTCACCAACCAACTGGATATAGAGAAAATGACCCAAAAGAATTATCAGCGGGCTACGGATATGTGTATCCGCAGCGGATGTGAACATGTGGTAGTTACTCTGGGAGAGAGCCGCCGTTTTCAACGAAAAGGCAAAATAACCCTCCAGACCTATATACGGGACAAAGACCACGAGTGCCATATGGAGTCAACCGTCAGCCTCAGGAAAGATATCCGTACCGTAGTGGATACAATAGGTGCGGCAGATGCCTTTACCACCGGTTTCCTTTTCGGGCTTATGGGGGATAAACCCATTGAAGAGTGCGGCTTGCTGGGGGATATTTCTGCCCGTTTCTGCATAAGCAAGCTGGGTGCCCGTTCAGGTTTGCCCAATCTGGAAGGACTAAAAGAACGCTTCGGCATGCACTATTTTACTAACTGATTTCTTACCGCTTGAAGAATAAAAACGCCCCTCTTGCGAAGGGCGTTTTGTCTTTAGATGTAAAACCACCAACTGTTAAATTATTTGTTTTCAGGTTTCTGCAAAATTTCGTCTATTAAACCGTATTCCACCGCCTGCTGGGCACTCAGATAATAGTCACGGTCACTATCGTGGACTATTTTCTCCATGGTCTGGCCGGTATGTTTTACCAGAATATTCCGCAAAATATCCTGCTGGCGCATAATCTCGCGGGCGGCAATTTCAATATCCGAAGCCTGTCCCTGAGCGCCACCCATAGCCTGATGCATATGAATGGTAGCATTAGGCAAAGCATAGCGTTTGCCTTTAGCACCGGCACACAGGAGTACTGTTGCCATGGAAGCAGCTACGCCTACGCAAATGGTGGATACCTTGGGGCGAATAAGCTGCATGGTATCGTACATGGCAAGACCGGCAGATATTACCCCGCCGGGGCTGTGTATATATAGACTGATATCCTTGTCCGGGTCTTCCCTGTCAAGAAACAGTAACTGGGCAATAACCAGATTGGCTACCTGATCGTTTATTTGCGAACCCAGAAAGATAATTCTTTCCTTCAGCAATAGAGAATAAATGTCAAAGGCACGTTCTCCTCTGGCACTGCTCTCAATAACCATAGGTACTACGTTTTCAGGGCTTATCATTTATCTGCCTCCTCTGTTTTTTCATCTTCATCAGCTTTAGGTTCGACAGCCTCAAGAGCTGGCTGAAGGGCTATTTCATCTATAAAAGCCATAGTTTTACGGGCAGTCAGAAGCTGAATAAGACGGTCTCTGGTTTCCGATTGATTGTAAAGGGCTTTTTCTTCTTCTTTTTTATCACCGGCATCTGTAATCAGTTTTTCAATTTCAGCATCTACTTCTTCATCATTGGGTACCAGATTTTCGGTGGTGGCCAGTTTACCCAGCACCAGCGAAGATGCTACCCGTTGTTCCGCCAGAGGGCGATACCGCTGCTGCATATCCTCCGGTGTCATTTGGGAAAGCATAGCCCGGAATTCTTCGGGGCTTTTTACATTACTCTGCAGACGTTGCAGCTGCTGTTCAATTATCTGGTCCAGCTCTGCTTCCACCATAACTTCCGGATAATCTATTTTACTCATTTTTATCAGGGCTTCAACAATCTGGTCTTCAAACTTGGCCTGAGCCTTGTCATCCTGTCTGTCCTGCATATTTTCCCGAATACGCTGGCGAAGCTCAGACAGAGTATTAAACTCAGGGTTTAATTCGTGGGCAAATGCATCATTTAGTTCAGGCAGTTTTTCTTCTTTAATTTCACGGACAGTTACCTTAAAAGCGGCTGTTTTACCGGCCAGTTCAGCCCGTGCATGGTCTTCGGGGAAAACTATTGAAAATTCTTTGGGTTCACCCGCAACCATATCTACCAGGCAGTCGCCAAAACCGGGAGCAGGATAAATGGCCTCTTCCCGAACTGAATACTGCATATCCTCACGGTTCAGATAGGGTTCGCCATTAAGGGTGCTTTCAACCTGCATAAGTAGCATGTCACCCATTTTGACAGGACGTTCCGCTGTTTCCCAAGTAGCTCGCTGATGGAGTACCTGATCTACTACCGTATCAATATTTTCTTCGGCAATCTCTACCGTCTCTTTAGCAGCTCTTATGGTTTTATAATCACCCAGCTCCACTACCGGAGGCAGTGGTATGCGAGCAGAAAAAACAAAGGGGTCGGTGGTAACCATAGCTACCTTGGGAGTGGCAAAGGGTTTTATCTCCTCGTCTTGTATAGCCTTCTGGCAGGCTTCCGGCACAATATCATCTACCAGTTCGTCCAGCATTTTTTCGCGGCTGACATATTTTTCAAACACATCTCTGGGGGCTTTACCTTTGCGAAAGCCCGGAATTTCCACCTTTTTCACCAGACGGCGGTATGTTTTGGAAAGACCTTCTTCAACCTCGGTTGAATCCATCTCTACCGTTATGCTGGCCTGACAGCCCTCTATCTTTTTATCTGTTACTTTCATGGCACCTCAATCCAAAAAACTATTCTTTTTCCGCTTGAATACGGATATGTAAATCCCTTATTTGCTTGTCATCTACTACTGACGGAGCTCCAAAAAGCAAGTCCTGAGCGGCCTGATTTTTGGGGAAGGATATAACCTCACGTATTGAAGTTTCCCCTGCCAACAGCATTACAAAACGGTCTATACCCGGTGCAACACCGCCATGAGGGGGTGCGCCAAACTCAAAGGCCTCCAACAGGTGGCCAAAGCGTTCATCTATCTGCTCATCATTATACCCCAGCAGATGGAATACTTTCCTCTGCAGGTCTGCCTGATGGATTCTGATACTGCCGCCAGCAATCTCATATCCATTGCAGACTACATCGTAAGCCCGGCTGCCTACCCTGCCGGGGTCTGTATCCATAAGCGGCATGTCAGACTCAAGTGGGGCAGTAAAGGGATGATGAACCGAATCCCAGCGTTTGCCTTCCTCATCCCACTGGAAGAGGGGGAAATCTACTACAAAAGCAAAGCTGAGTTCATTTTTATCACATAAATTCAGTTTTACTGCCAGCTGGTTTCGCATTTCACCCAGTACGGTGTTCACCATCTTGCGGGCACCAGCCACAATCAATATAAGGTCACCCGGCTTAGCACCGGAACGTTCGGCGATGGTCTTTATTTCTTCCAGCGCCAGATACTTGGCGGCTACGGATTTAACCATTTCCATGGTCAAGTCTTTAAGCTCTCCGTTTTCCACACCCAGTGAAATAGGTACCAGCCCGGCCGCACCGTATTTCTTGGCCAGATTTATAAGTTCTTCATGCTGGCTCTTGTTATAACCACCACAACCGGGGGCGGAAATAGCTTTGATAGCCCCACCCTGAGCAGCCACATTTTTGAAGACGCCAAAGGCCGAAGATGCACCTATATCGGTAATATCTGCCAGTTCCATACCAAAGCGAAGGTCAGGCTTGTCACAGCCGTATTTCTCCATAGCATCAGCAAAGCTGATACGGGGAAACTTTTTATTGTATTTCATATCAGGGCGGACACTGGCTACCAACCCGGTAAACAGGTCTTCCATCAACTTCATCATATCTTCTTCGTCAACGAAGCTCATCTCCATATCCAGCTGGGTAAACTCAGGCTGGCGGTCAGCCCTCAGGTCTTCGTCACGGAAACAGCGGGCAACTTGATAGTATTTTTCCATACCCGCCACCATCAGCAGCTGCTTTAACTGCTGGGGGGACTGGGGCAGGGCAAAAAACTTGCCGGGAAACAGGCGTGAGGGCACCAGATAGTCACGCGCACCCTCAGGTGTGCTTTTAATAAGGATGGGGGTTTCAATTTCTATAAAACCCTGATCGTTTAAAAACTCCCGCATGAAGCGGACAGCTTTGTGGCGGATAATAAGATTATTTTTCATGCCCTGACGGCGAATATCCAAATAGCGGTATTTGAGCCTCAGGCTCTCATCCACTTCTACTTCTTCATTAATATAAAAAGGAGGAGTTTTGGCGGCATTTAAGATTTTGGCATTGACGGCTACCACTTCCACCATACCGGAAGGCATGCGGTTATTTTCTGTACCGGCCGGGCGGTGACTGACAACGCCTTTTACCTGCAGAACATATTCACTCCGCAGCTCTTTGCCAATATCCAGACAGGCGGCGGACTGTTCCGGGTTAAATACCACCTGAACAATGCCTTCCCTGTCACGCAGGTCAATAAATATAACCCCGCCATGGTCACGGCGGCGGTGTACCCAACCGGCCAGAGTAACTTCAGTGCCAACATTTTCCTGAGTTAAGGCACAGCTATGAGTTTTAAGCATGCGCACCTTCTAAATTTAGTCAAGACAATTAGAGAAGATTATATCCTATACATGGTGTTTGTTCAAACGCTGAAAGCTATATTTTTTCATATTCGCCCAGCAAAAAATTTACCTCATCCAGCAGGCACTTTATAGCCGATTCACCGAAAGCACCTGCCTCTATATCCAGTATTACCCGGCTATCCTTGCGTTCAGACCCCATCACGTACACACTGGCACAGGCGGGGGAACCGTTTTTTGACTGGCTGAAAGCCATAGTCCCTTTGAAAATAAAATCAGACGAAGAATCCATTACGGAGTAATTGTCACTGTTGGAACTGACCAAATGCCCGCCCTGTTTGGTTATCAGGTCTTTCAAGGTATCAAAAAGAAGCTCAGGTTTTATCCGGCTGTATGTCTTGCGGTACTCCATGTAGCCCTTCCTCCTTTAAAAACTCGGCAAAACGGGTAACGATATTTTTATCCCGTACCAGAGCAAACTCTATGCCGTACTGATGCTTCAAACGGTAAGGCACACAGCAACAGCGGCAACAATTGCATATGGAATAAAAATGCTCCTTGCAATGTACTAGGGTAGTCATCAGCCCTGCCTGCTGGCAGGTGGTAATAACCGCCATTGCCTCAACACGGCTGACCGGTTTGAAATTTTCAAGTGTGTCACGGTAGACGTGTCTCCCCGCCCCTATTATTATCTCCGCCATAATCGGGGCATCACAGTTTTTAAAAACCTCCCGGCAGCTGCAAGGCCCGAGATAAATATTTTCAGACATATCCAGTATATCTTTAGCTTCAGCCAAATTAAGTAAATACCCGCCGTGCTGTTTTCGAGCATAATGGTTGGCATATTTCTTTACCAGCGCACCGATAAGCGGCCAGCGGCCAAGGGAAGCTAGACGCATATAGTTCTTCAGAAATGACTTCTGACGTTTGCCGTAAAAGGGCAATAGTTCGTGCATATATTCATTATACCAGAAGAAACCGAAAAAACTCTGACCGATACTTTTTTCTATGTTTAAATCATTGCAAAATAGGGTCTGTCTGATATACTGGGTTTAATACCTTTTGAAGGTTTTACGAGGCAATATTTTGGCTGTAAATGACCGCGAATTCCACTTAAAAGAGCTTGACCCCGTCCTGATGAAAGACTGGGAAATAGCCGAAAAGGCTGAGGATTTTCTTAAGCCGGTAAAAGTGTTGGCCATGGAATTGGGTTTAACTGAAGATGAAATAATTCCCCACGGCAAATACATTGCCAAAGTGGATTTTGCAGGGGTACTTGCCCGCCTGAAAGATAGACCGAACGGCAAATATATAGACGTCACCGCCATTACCCCTACCCCTCTGGGTGAAGGCAAGAGCACTACCACTATGGGGCTGGTGCAGGGACTGGGCAAGCTGGGCAAGAAAGTAACCGGGGCTATCCGCCAGCCTTCCAGCGGCCCCACCTTTAATATAAAGGGTTCGGCGGCTGGGGGAGGGCTTTCCCAGTGTCTGCCGCTTTCACCATTTTCGCTGGGACTGACCGGAGATATAGACGCCGTTACCAACTCCCACAATCTGGCTATGGTCGCCCTTCAGGCACGGCTTCAGCACGAAGCCAACAATACTGATGAATTTCTATCCAGCCGACACCTGACCCGGCTGGATATAGACCCCTCTAGAGTGGAAATGAAATGGGCAATGGACTTTTGCGCCCAGTCCCTTAGGGAAATAATTATGGGGATAGGCGGTAAAACAGACGGATACCGGATGCCCTCCGGATTTGGTATATCTGTAAGCTCAGAAGTAATGGCTATACTTTCGGTTTTTACCAGCCTTTCTGACCTGCGGGAACGCATGGGCAAAATAATAGTAGCTTACCGTAAAAATGATGAACCAGTTACTACCGCAGACTTGGAAGTAGATGGTGCCATGACTGCCCTTCTCCTTCGGGCGGTAAACCCGAACCTCCTTCAGACTATTGAAGGCCAGCCGGTGTTTGTACATGCCGGGCCTTTTGCCAATATTGCAATCGGGCAGTCATCCATTGTAGCTGACCGTTTGGCACTTAAACTGGCTGATTACCACGTAACTGAAAGCGGATTCGGGGCAGATATCGGCTTTGAAAAATTCTGGAATATAAAATGCCGTCTGAGCGGTCTCAAACCAGACTGCGCAGTAATTGTGGTGACAGCAAGGGCTTTAAAAATGCATGGCGGCGGACCTAAAGTAACACCGGGTGCACCCCTTGACCCCGCCTACACCACCCCAAATACGAAACTGGTGGAAAAAGGCTGCCAAAATATGCTTGCCCATATCCAAACAGTAAAAACCGCAGGCATAAACCCGGTGGTCTGCATAAACCACTTTGCCGCAGACACCCATGAGGAAATAGATATTATCCGCCGTACGGCTGAACAGGCAGAAGCCAGAGTAGCCGTTTCCCATCACTGGGCAAAAGGCGGAGACGGGGCAACCGAACTGGCCGAAGCGGTAACAGATGCCTGTAACGAACCAAATAATTTTCATTTTCTCTACCCCGAAAATATGCCCCTGAAGAAGCGGATTGAAACCATTGCCCGAAAGGTTTACGGGGCAAACGGCGTTTCATATACCCCAATTGCCATGGAAAAACTGGCCCGCATAGAAAGTATGGGTGATACCCAGTTTATGCCAACCTGTATGGTCAAAACCCACTTGAGCCTCTCACATGACCCTGCACTTAAAGGACGCCCCAGCGGCTTTACCCTGCCGATACGGGATATACTCACCTACATGGGGGCAGGATTGGTAGTGCCGGTGGCAGGAGATATCAAACTTATGCCCGGCACTTCGTCTGATCCGAATTTCAAGCGGATAGATGTAGACACCCAAACCGGCAAGGTGAAAGGATTATTCTAAATTAGTCTTATCCGCTTAAAATTGATAAAATAGTAAGATGACCGAGAAAAAATTTAGCGTCTGCTTTGAGCCCGGCCATAGAGTTATAAATGGCCAGAAGGGGGATAGCCTGCTGGATCTGGCTATTATCGCCGGAACAGGGCTGTGTGCCTCCTGCGGGGGCGAAGGCGTGTGCGGACGCTGCCGTATAAAACTGATAGAAGGCGAACTGGAGTGCGAAGACCACCTCCAGATAAGCGCTGAAGAATTTGCCCAGGGAATAAGGCTGGCCTGCCAGAGCCGTCTGGTTTCAAACGTAACGGTAGAGATACTGGCAGAATCACGCTTTGATACCGCCATAAGCGGTGATGCCATAAGCTGCACCCTGCAAAGCCGGCCTGAGTCTGTCAAAAACAAACCCGTTCTGCCTTTGAGAAAGGTCTTTCTGAAGCTTGTTCCCCCATCCGGAGCAGACAACTCAAGTGACCTTGGCAGGTTAAAACGTTTTCTTAAACCTTTCTGCCCAACCGAGCCTGATATAGATTATCATTTGCTTTCAAGCCTTTCTGAAACCCTGCGGGAAAAGAACTGGAAAATAACAGTAAGCCTGCTGGAAACCCCGAATGGGGTAAAAATAATAAATATCCAGCCGGGAGACCAAACACTCACAACATATGCTTTTGCATTTGATATCGGCACTACCGGTGTTCGCGGGCAACTGCTGGAGGTTACCAAATCTCAGGTGCTGGCTCAAGCCACCGAGTATAACGGTCAGATACCCTTCGGCGAAGACGTTATCAGCCGGATAAATTATGCCGCCAGAGAAGGCGGGCTTAACCAGCTTCAGCAAGCCGTGGTAAATACCCTTAACAATCTGGGACAGGCCATGCTTTCCGAGTGCGGTCTTGAAGCAAGTGACATTGCCTTTGCAACCATAGCCGCCAATACTACCATTACCCAGCTTCTTTACGGGCTTGACCCCAAACACCTGCGGCTTGCACCTTATGTCCCTTTGGCAAGCGAACTGCCGCTTATACCTGCCCGGCATATAAACCTAAGCATCTGCCCGCAGGCATATATATACACCCTGCCTTGTGTGGCCAGCTACGTGGGCGGAGATATTGTGGCTGGGGTAATCAGCACCAATATCCCCCATAGGGAAGGGCTGGTACTTTATATAGATATTGGTACCAACGGCGAAATAGTTGTCGGCAACAAAGACTTTATGTTAACTGCCTCATGTTCGGCCGGCCCGGCTTTTGAGGGCGGCGGCATAAAGAACGGTATGCTGGCAAAACCTGGCGCTATAGAAGATATTGAACTTGAACCCCAAAGTTTTGAGCCAAAACTGAGCGTGATGGGCAGTGGCAATCCCAAGGGCATTTGCGGTGCTGGGCTCATAAATACAGTTTCCGCCCTGCTAAACTGCGGTTTGCTGGGGCAAAACGGCAAATATAATACCCATATTAAAACTGGCCGCCTGCGCAAAGGTGCTGACGGCTACGAATATGTACTGGCTTTTGGCCGTGAATTCGGGCAGGGACAGGATATAACCCTGTCAGAGGTAGATATAGACAACCTTATCCGTGCCAAGGCGGCTATGTACGCCGGTTACCAAACTCTGCTGGAAAATGCCGAGGCAAATTTTAAAAACCTTGAAAAAGTGATTATTGCCGGAACTTTCGGTGCCAAACTGAATATTAAAAAAGCTATCAATATAGGTTTGCTTCCCGAACTTCCGGAAGAACATTTTATATTTGTGGGTAATGGCTCACTGGCGGGTGCCCGTTTGTGTGCCTTTGATAAAAATGCCCAGACAGAAGCTTCTGCCGCCGCCAAAATGATGACCAATGTAGAGCTATCTGAAAGCGTAAGTTTTATGGACAACTATATGGCGGCTATGTTCCTGCCTCATACCAAATCTACGGATTTCCCTGAGGTATATGCCGCTCTGGGCAAATTTAACGGAGGACGTATTTGACCTATACTATTGCACTGGCAGGTAAAGGCGGGGTAGGCAAAACATCCGTTTCCAGCCTTATCATCCGCCAGCTTTTAAAAAACTCTCTCACCCCCATACTGGCGGTAGATGCTGATGCCAACGCCAATCTGGGTGAAAGTCTGGGTTTATGCGTGCCCCAAACTGTGGGCGGGCTGATAGCCAGCTTTAACAAAGCCAAGCTGAACTTGCCCTCAGGCATAACCAAGGAAGCCTATCTGGAATACCAGCTTAACACCACTCTGGCAGAGAGCCATGGGCTGGATATGATAAGCATGGGACGAGGCGAAGGTGACGGCTGTTACTGCTACCCTAATACTATCCTCCGCAGTTATATAGACAAGCTCAGCCGAAACTACCGCTACGTGGTTATGGATAACGAGGCCGGTATGGAGCACCTGTCACGCCGCACCACCCAAAATGTAGACCACCTCTTTATAATATCCGACCACTCGGTCAAAGGGGTGCGTACACTGGGACGTATCCGCCAGCTGATAGATGAAATGAAACTTAACGTCAACCGGATATCGGTTATTATAAACATGGTCTCCGGCACACTTGACCCTCGCCTTGGACAGGAAATTGACAAGCTGGGCATAGCCTATACAGATACAGTGCCGGCAGATGAAATGATACGGGAATTTGACTTGAAACAGACTCCCCTGCTTAAATTGCCTGACAATTCCCCGGCAGTACAGGCAGTAGCCAAAATACTATCAAGCCGCCTTGGTATTAAAAACCTTACAGAGGTATCAGAATAATGAGCGCACATATTATAAACGGCACTGAAATAGCCGCCGCCATCCGCGAAGAAATACGCAGTGAAGTAACTGCCCTGAAGACTAAAGCCGGCATAGTACCCGGTTTAGCCACAGTACTGGTAGGAGATGACCCTGCCTCACACTCATATGTAGATTCAAAAATAAAAATGTGCCAGAATCTGGGCATATATTCAGAACATCACCCTCTGCCCCAGAACGCCACCAATGAGGATTTGCTGACCCTGATTGCCAAGCTGAATGCAGATCCAAAGATAAGCGGTATTCTGGTACAGGTACCCCTGCCTGCGCAAATTTCAGAAAGTCTGGTTCTAAACGCCATAAACCCGGATAAAGATGTAGACGGCTTTCACCCGGTAAACGTAGGCAGAATGTGCCTTGGTGAACCCTGTTTCCTGCCCTGCACCCCGCATGGCGTTCAGGAACTGCTTATCCGTTCGGGCATAAAAATAGAGGGCACTCATGTGGTTATTGTGGGCAGGAGCAATCTGGTCGGCAAGCCGCTGGCTAATATACTTCTTCAGAAAGCACCGGGGGCAAACGCCACCGTCACTATTTGCCATAGCGGCACTAAAAATCTGCCTGAAATAACCCGACAGGCAGATATACTGGTAGCCGCCATGGGCAAGCCCAAGTTTATTACCGCAGATATGGTCAGAGAAGGTGCGGTGGTAATAGATGTGGGCACAACCTGCATAGGCTACACCCCCGAAGGCAAGCGGATACTTTCCGGTGATGTGGATTTTGAAGAGGTAAAAGAAAAGGCCTTTGCCATCACCCCTGTGCCTAAAGGCGTGGGCCCCATGACTATCATCATGCTTATGCTGAATACCCTGACCGCCGCCAAACGGGCGGTCGGCCTGATAAAATAGCAAAATATTTTTAACCCCCGTATGGAGGAAAATCTATGGCATTTGAAACACCTAAAATCAACTATAGCGGCAGTATCAGGGAAATAACTCTGGGTGACGGCCCAAAATCCGTAACCGTAGGCGGTGAAACTGCCCTGCCCTTCTACCTGTTTGAGGGGGATATGCCCCGTAAACCTAAGATTGCCATGGAGATACAGGATACTCCGCCCTTAGATTGGCCGGCAGACGCCTTAAAACCCTTTGGAGATGCGGTAAACAACCCGGTCAGCTGGGCTAAAAAGTGCGTTGACACCTACGAGGCAAAAATTATCTGCCTCCAACTGGAAAGTACTGACCCGAACGGGCTTGACCGCTCTGCCGAAGAGGCCGCAAAGATAGTCCGTGAAGTGGCAAACGCCGTAGACGTGCCCCTGATAGTCTGGGGAACAGCCAACCATGAGAAGGATACAGAGGTACTCCGCAAGATAAGTGAAATCTGTCCGGATAAAAAACTTATACTTGGGCCGGTAGAAGAGGGTGACTACAAGAAGATAGCCGCCCAAGCCATGGCCTATAAACATACCATTATCGCCTCCTCCCCCATAGACATAAATCTGGCTAAACAGCTTAATATCCTGCTGGGCAATCTGGGTGTACCGGCAAATGAAATAATTATGGATCCCACCGTAAGCAGCATAGGCTACGGTATTGAATATGCCTATTCGGTTATCGAACGTATCCGTCTGGCGGCGCTGACCCAACAGGATGAACGCCTCCAGTACCCCATTATCTGTAATATAGGACGGGAGGCATGGAAAACTAAAGAAGCCAAAATACCCGAAACGGAAAGCCCTGAACTGGGCAATACTGAAAAAAGGGCTATTATGATAGAGGCCATGTCTGCCGCCATTTTACTTATTGCCGGGGCAGACATACTGGTAATGCGTCACCCGGAATCTATGCGTCTGGTGGGTGAGCTGATGGCCGAACTTGGCTGAACCTGCCACCTTAATACACTTAGGGATAATGCCCTGATTATCAAAGGGGGACATGAAAGATGAGTAAAACAGTAGCCGAAGCCGCTATAAAAGGTGCACGGAATATAGTAAATGCCAGTTACGAAGTGTATAAACAAACGCTGGTTACTAACTGTCCAGATACGGCCGTGGGTTTCCCGAATACTGCCTATTTTCTGCCGGTTATTTACGGCATACTGGGTATTCAGGTTGAAAAACTGTCTGATATGGGAATGGTCTTTGATAAATGCTTCAAGATGCTGCCCCCGCCAGAGGTAAATGCCGAGGACGTAACCGAGCTGGGTGCAGTACTGGAAGCCGGCCTGTCCACTCTGTTTGCAGAGGAAATGCTGGAAGCCCTGCGTTA
Source organism: Dehalococcoides mccartyi CG5 (assembly GCF_000830885.1). Classification (NCBI taxonomy): domain Bacteria; kingdom Bacillati; phylum Chloroflexota; class Dehalococcoidia; order Dehalococcoidales; family Dehalococcoidaceae; genus Dehalococcoides; species Dehalococcoides mccartyi. Next base: position 515,506 of record NZ_CP006951.1, on the reverse strand, counting down.
CCTTAGCCAGCCGGAATATTACACCAATACCGAAGACCCCACCCCTGATAATATTTGGCTGGGTGCGGCCGATGATATTATCCTGCGTAAACGCGGGGTAGAGTTCGTAGACGGCACCGCCCCCGGTTTTGCCGCCATAATAGGTGCGGCACCTGACAATGCCGCTGCCGAAAGCATAGCCGCTGAACTTCAGCAAAAAAATCTGTACACATTTATGTGCGGCGAATCTCAGGGCAAGCGTTTTGCCAAACAGCTGGCTGATGCGGATGTTGAGCTGGGCTGGACACCCCGTCTGGTTTCATTCGGTGACGAAGCCACTGCCGCTATCTTTGCCTTCGGTTTTGCAGTCAGGGTAGCCCTGTCCTTCGGAAATATAGAACCGGGCAACCGAGCTAAACTTTTTGAATACAGCCAGGAGCGCATAAAGGCCTTTATTATGCCACTGGGAGATATAAGTGATGAATGGTATGCCAATGCCGCCGGGGCACTTAATTTCGGCTTCCCGATCATTGCGGACAAATCCGTATTGCCCATTTTGCCGGGGGTAGAGTCAGTTGATTCAGTGCTGGCAGGCATACCTTATAGCCGCATAGTCTCCAAGGCAATGGATGCGCGGGGAATAAAAGTAAACGTAACCAAAGTACCTGTACCGGTAGCTTACGGACCTGCCTACGAAGGCGAAAGGGTACGGGGTGAACAGATATATCTAGAATGCGGCGGCGGCCGCACCCAGATGGTAGAGCTGGTGACAACCGCCAAAATGGACGATGTTACCGACGGTAAAATAGAGCTATTCGGGCAGGATGTGTCTGATATGCCTGAAGGTTCACGTCTGCCGCTGGCCATTGTGGTAGAAGCAGCCGGTCACAAAATGAATGAAGATTACGAACCTATACTGGAACGCCAAATACACCACCTTTTAAACTATGCCCAGGGGGTTATGCATATCGGACAAAGAGATATCGCATGGTTACGCATAGGCAAGAGTGCGGCTGCCAAGGGTTTTTCTCTTAAACATATAGGCTCTATACTTCATGCCAAGCTTCATCAGGATTTTGGCGGTATCGTAGATAAAATACAGATAAAACTCTATACCACCCCTGAGAAAGTGGCCGAGATAAGCAGGCAATCCAAAAAGATATATACCAAACGTGATGAACGTATTGAAGGCATGACAGATGAAAATACCGAGACTTTTTACTCATGCACCCTCTGCCAGTCATTTGCCCCCAGCCACGTATGCATAGTCAGCCCGGAAAGAACCGGCCTGTGCGGAGCTTACAACTGGATGGACTGCCGTGCTTCCAATGAGATTAACAATATCGGTCCTAACCAGCCGGTAAACAAAGGGGCGGTCATTGACGCCAAGCTTGGGCAATGGTCAGGCATAAACCAGTTTGTAGAAAAAACCTCCGGCGGGGTAGTCAGCCATTACAACCTATACAGCATAATCTATGACCCCATGACCACCTGTGGCTGCTGCGAATGTATTTCAGCCATACTCCCCCTGTGCAACGGGGTTATGACCGTAAACCGCGAACACACCGGCATGACTCCCTGCGGTATGAAATTTACTACTCTGGCCGGGACTATCGGGGGCGGTATTACCACTCCCGGTTTTCTGGGTCACAGCAAATACAATATTACCCAGCGCAAATTTATCTCCGCCGAAGACAGTCTGCTGCGACTAGTATGGATGCCCAAATCACTCAAGGAAGAAATACGGGAACGCTTCAATGCCAGAGCTGCCGAACTGGGTGTGCCTGATCTGCTGGAGCGGATTGCAGATGAAAGCGTGGGGACTACCGAGGAAGAAATACTCCCCTTCCTTGAAGAAAAACAGCACCCGGCGCTGACCCTTGAGCCACTTATCTAGAAAGGAGTCCTTTTAATATTATGTCACCTACCGGTATAGAAATTTATAAGTTTTTACCCCGAACCAACTGCGGTGAATGCGGCGTGCCCACCTGTCTGGCATTTGCCATGAGTCTGGCAGGCGGCAGAGCTGAACTTTCTTCCTGCCCTTACGTTTCAGAAGAAACCAAACTGAAACTGGAAGAAGCTTCTGCACCCCCGGTCAGAACCGTAAGCATAGGTACAGGTATATACTCCTTTAAGATAGGTGGCGAAACTGTCATGCACCGCCATGAGAAGCGGTTTGAGCACCAATCCGGCATTGCCCTGCTACTCTCAGACAATCTGACCGAAACCGAGCAGAACACCAAACTGACCGCTTTCAACAGCTTTCAGTACAAACGGGTAGGTGCTATTTTGAAGCCGGATATGCTGGCACTCAGGGCAGACAGCGGTTCAAGTGAAAAATACCTAAAACTGGTCAAACTTGCCGCCGAAAAATGCCAAGCCAGCCTAATGCTGATATGTGCGAATACCACTGTGCTTGATGAATCCTTAAAGATTTGCGCTGAACGCAAACCCCTTCTTTATGCCGCTACTGCGGAAAACAGCAACGAAATGGCAGAGCTGGCTAAAAAATACAACTGCCCGCTAGTAGCCAAAGCGAAAAACCTGACAGACCTGGCTGAACTTACCATCAAACTCCAATCACTGGGTATTAAAGATATTGTGCTTGACAGCTCTCCCGCCAGCTTTAAACAAACCTTAGCCGACAATATCGCCATTCGGCGGGCAGCCATTTTGAAGAAATTCCGTCCTTTGGGCTTTCCGGTTATTAATTTCCCCTGCCTGATAACTTCAGACCACATGAAGGAGTCTCTGTTTGCCAGCATACTGACCGCCAAATATGCGGGTATACTGGTGCTGTCTGACTTCAGGGGTGAAACCCTGTTCCCTTTGCTGGTAGCACGTATGAACCTTTATACCGACCCTCAGCGTCCCTTAGCTACCACCGAGGGTATCTATGAAATAAATAATCCTGATGCCAATTCGCCGGTCATGCTCACCTGCAACTTCTCGCTGACATATTTTATCGTTGCCGGTGAAATGGAAACCAGCCGCGTGCCGTGTTACCTGCTGATAAAAGATACCGAAGGGCTTTCGGTTATGACTGCCTGGGCAGCCGGCAAATTCGGGGCAGATACCATAGGCAAATTTGTAAAAAACAGCGGCATTGCCGGGAAGGTCAATCACCGCAAACTGATTATCCCCGGGTATGCCTCTATGGAAAGCGGCGGTCTGGAAGAAGAACTATCCGGCTGGGAGATAATGGTTGGTCCGCGTGAAGCCGCCCATATACCGGCTTATTTAAAGCAGTTTAAACCCTGAGTGATTTATTAATTTATAGCTGGAGGGTTAGATGACAAACCCCAAAGAAGTTTTCAACCTGCCTGCTCAGCGCAATTTTGAACTGGCCACCAAACGCACTCTTGAACTTAACCGCAGCCATTTTTTGGCCGTGCAGGATTTTGATAAAATAAGCCGACAGGCAGGTGCTGTACTCCAACCGCCCTTTATTCATCTTAAATATTTCAGGTTCAGGGTAGAGATAGACACCCGTAATGCGGCGGTCACCAGCCCGGATACCAGCCTGTCCCCCCGGGAAGAAGCCCTTATCCTGCATTACCTGCTAAAGGCAGACGGCACACCGGTTTCCCGCGAGCAGATAAGTTTTAAAGAACTGCCTGAAGGAGCCAACTACCAGCCTGTTTTCTATAACCGGGTATTAAAAAGCCTTATAGCACTTTATATCGCAAATCCGGCAAAGCTTAATTTGTCTGCTATTTCATTAGGCGGTAAAAAAGCAGAACAGGCTGATGTGAGCTTCCTCTTTCAGGCTCTGCCCCGTCTGCCCCTGTGGCTGGTATTCTGGCAGGGAGATGATGAATTTCCCCCAGAGGGCAACATTATCTTTGACCGCTCCATATCCCGCTATCTGGATACCGAAGCAATTACTGAAATCTGCCAAAACCTTAACCGCAGGCTTACTGAAAAAACCTTTTAAAGTAGACCGTCTGATAAATGCGTTGTACCATACCTGCCCTGAGTATATAATTAGAACGAGGGAAATATTATGCAAACTACCCAGATGATAAAAGTGCTTTTGGCAGATGACCACGTAATCGTACGGGAAGGCACGCGGGAGCTTATACAGCGCGAATCCGGCATGATGGTGGTGGGCGAAGCCTCAGACGGAGTTGAAGCCGTAGAAATGTCCATGAAGGTTCACCCTGATGTGGTAGTTATGGATATTGCCATGCCCCGCCTAAATGGAATTGAGGCCACCAAACAGATAAAACAGCTCCTGCCTACCACTGCCATACTTATACTTACAGCTTACGAATCTGAGCAGTATATTCTGGCCATACTGGAAGCAGGTGCCGCCGGTTTTCTGCTGAAAAACGTGAAGGGCACCCAGTTGCTTGAAGCTATCCGCTCTGTATATGCCGGCGAATCGGTACTCCAGCCCTCTACTACCCGCCGGGTTATTGACCAGCTGATTAACAAAGCCGCTAAAACAGAGGAACTATCTGCTGTAAACCCGCTTACCGAACGTGAAATAGAAGTATTGAAAATGGCGGCACGGGGCGTCAGCAATAAAGATATTGCCGACCAGCTGTATTTATCCAACCGTACTATCCAGACCCATCTTTCAAATATTTTCAAAAAGTTATCGGTAGGTTCGCGGACTGAAGCTATTCTCTACGGGCTGAAACGCGGCTGGTTTATCATGGAAGATTTGCCCTGAAATCCGATATAACCTTATGAAAAAAGTATTTAGTTTCCTCTATAGTCAAATCCGCCGCCTGCCCAGATTACTTGCCAATGTGCATATCTGGATACTGGTGCTTCTGTTTACCGGGGGATTTTTCCTTCATTACCCTCAGTTGTTGCCATTCATCGGCCAAATTGACCCTGATTCTTTTCTATACCTGACCCGCCATTCGGTGGGACGGCTGATAATGTTGCTCCCGGTTACCTATACAGCTCTGGTATTCGGTCTGAGACCGGGTCTTGTATCCCTTCTGTTGGCTATAGCCATTATTATTCCCAATATTTTCGTCACAGATACTGTTACAGCTGATGATATTATTGAAATTATTGGCATTATTATCATCGGGCTGGTAGTTAATCTCTGGCTGGAAAGCTATGAAACTGATAAAAAACACCGTCAACAAGCTTACCTGAAGATGGAAACTGCCCAGCGCGAGCTACAACGTATGCAGCAAAACCTGCGTTTTTACCTTAAGCAAATTACTATAGCCCAGGAAGATGAACGCCGCCGTATTGCTCAGGAACTGCACGATGATACAGCTCAAGACCTGATTGTAATATCACGCGCCATAGACCGTTTTGTAACCAAAAACCCCAACCTTGGCGAAGACAATCTGGCTGAACTGGAAGAGATGCAGAACCATATAAACCGCACTTTAAGTGAAGTCCGTCGCTTTGCCCAGGATTTGCGGCCTTCGGTACTTGACGACCTGGGATTGATACCTGCGCTGGAATGGCTGATACCTGACCTTTCAAAACACTTCGGCATAAATATTGATATAGATGTAAACGGAGAAATCCGCCGCTTTGCCCCTGAAACCGAACTGGTATTATTCCGGATTGTTCAGGAGTCTCTGCGCAATGTAGGCAAGCACGCCCAGGCAACTAAGGCTTGGGTCTATATAGACTTCGGCAAATACAAAGCAACCCTGACTGTGAAGGACAACGGCAAAGGGTTTTTACTGCCGGAACGGGTGGGAGATTTGGCCGCTCTGGGCAAACTGGGACTGACCGGTATGCAGGAACGGGCTCAACTTATTGGCGGACGCCTCTCCATTCAGTCAAAACCGGACGTAGGCACAATGGTAACAGTGGCCGTACCAAATTCCGGCAACCTTGAGGATGACGATGTCTAAACCTTGTGTCTATATCGCAAATCCTTCCCTATAAAAATCTTTGCCCCATACACGAGTGAAAGAAGCCAAACAATGGGCAAACCCCTGCCACCGGCGTTAAACCGCCTTGACAGCAAATGAACGCCAAAGTAGTATTATAAGAGACACTAATACACTAAGGAGAAACGATATGGTAATGGAAATAACCGACCAGAGCTTTGCTGCTGAGGTATTGAAATCAGATAAACCCGTACTGGTAGATTTTTGGGCTCCGTGGTGCGGTCCCTGCCGTATGGTAGCCCCCATAATTGACAAACTATCTACTAAATACGCGGGTAAATTTAAGTTCTGCAAACTGAATGTAGATGAAAATAAAACCACCGCTACCCAATACCGGGTCATGTCCATACCCACCCTGCTGTTTTTCAAAGGCGGTCAGGTAGCTGATATGGTGGTGGGTGCGGTACCTGAATCTGCCCTGAGCCAGAAGATTGACCAGCTAATCCAGAAGTAGCTCTCCTAATACCAAAAATCAAAAACCCCCGTTACCCGGGGGTTTTTTAATACTCTGCTGGCCACAAAACTGCCACTAACGCAACAAGGGTTTCACCTGCATGGGCAGTCCGGCTACCATCAGATAAACGTATTCCACATATGCACCCAGCATTTGGTTTGCCCTGCCTAGTAAATCACGGTAAATTCTGGCCATGGCATTGGGCGGAATAAGACCAGCACCTACATCATTGGTTACTACAATAAATGATGCACCCGTTTTTTTCATAGCATTTATTATGCCATTTATTTCTTTTTTAACCTCGGCATCCAGATAATCTGCCGCCTCACCCGTAAGTTCATCACCGTGTTCAAGCATATACTTGCACATTATGTTATTTACCAGCAGGGTAATGCAATCCAGTATGACCACGCCGGCACTACCTCCATGGGCGCTTATTTTTTCACCCACCTGCAAACTGGCCTCTATAAGACCCCATTCGGCCGGACGGGCCTGCTGATGCCGCAGGATACGGGTTTTCATTTCTTCATCACCGGCTTCGGCGGTAGCTACAAATACGACCTTGCCGCCTATGGACTTGGCCAATTCTTCAGCATAACTGCTCTTGCCGCTTCGGGCACCGCCAATAAGTAAATAATTCATTTTGCTACCCCTCCGGTATTATAAAAACGCCCTGCCTGAGCATATACCTGAAATCAGTCCAGATGGGAGTTATCGTTCAGTTTTTCCAGTATAGACCCCTCCGGGTAAATATCCAAAACAGTTACCGAACCCACCCCCAGTATAAACTGCCACCAGTGTTTATACTCAATACCCAGAAAATGGCATATCAGGATACGGAAAACACCCCCATGCCCCACTACCAGTAGAGTATCGTCACTTTTGTGCTTGGAAAGCATTTTTACAAATTTGATTACTCTCTGGGCAAAATGTGCCATACTTTCCCCGTCAGGAAAGTGCACGTCAAAGCTGCCTTCAGCCCATTTTTGGGCTATATCAGGGTAGCGTTCCACTACATCATCGTAGGTAAGGCCTTCCACCCGTCCAAAATCTATCTCTTTCAGATCATTATTTTTATTGACCAAAAGAGGCCGTCCGTAGGCGATGGTTTCGGCAGTTTCCATACAGCGTTTAAGTGGGCTGGAATAAATGGCATCTATCTTTACCGAAGCCAGATATTCGCGAAGGGAGTTTGCCTGAGCATGCCCGCAGTCTGAGAGCCCGATATCACTGTGCCCCCAGTAACGGCGGCAATTATCTGTTTCTGTCTCACCGTGACGTACCATTATCAGCTTCATATCAAACGCTCCTCTGACCTAGCTGAAATACCCGGATAAGGCCACTATAAACACCAGTGCTGCTACCTCGGTAAATTCGTTAATTGAACCGTAAGTATCCCCGTTCAGACCACCCAGTCTGCGTTTGAAGAAAGATGCCAGATACATAACCAGCAACCAGCTCCCAAACATAGCCAGAAACCCTGCCCAGCCGCCTAAAACTACGCAAACTGTCAGGCAGAAAATAGTAGCACACCACAAACTGGCTTTGGCAGTTTCGCCTTTAAGCTCTTTGCCCAAACCCTGTGACCTGACATAGGGATACTTAACCACCGCATAGACCATAGCCCAGCGGCTGATTAACGGGAACAAAATAAGACCTGTGATAAAACTTTCCGAAGGCAGGCTTAGGACAGCAGAAAATTTTAAAAGCAAAAGGCATATTGCCGCCAGCACACCTATAGCCCCCACTCCCGGCAGGTGCATTACCTCCTGGGCGCGTTCAAATGACTTATGACCGGCGGCTATTCCGTCAAAGGTATCTGTCAAACCATCCAGATGTAAACCGCCTGTAATTATCACCAAGCTTATTGTCAGCAAAGCGGCGGTCAATACATCAGGTAAAAAAAGGCTGAAAACCCAGCCCAAACCGACCAGTATCAGCCCGATAATCAAACCCACCAGGGGGTAGAAGCCGAGTGAGCGGGCAAAATCCAGCCGTGACTTCTCCCCCTGCCAGTCTTCTTTCAGCCAGGGTACAGGTATGTTGGTAAGAAAGCGGAAAGCCGCTAAAAATGAACCCATATATACATTTCCTTAACCCGGGATTATACCAGAATACACCTAACTTTGCTTTTCGGAAACCCCTGCATCTGCAAAGGAGGCCATCTCGTGCTGGATACGGTTAGCTGCTTCTATAATATTCATGGCAAGAGCCGCACCCGTTCCTTCACCCAGACGCATATCCATTTTCAAAATAGCATCCAGCCCCATATGCTCAAGCAGGATACGGTGTCCGGGCTCTACTGACTGGTGAGCGGCAAACATGAAGTCTTTTACCTGCGGGCAGATGGTATAAGCAATAAGAGCCGCCGCACCGGAGATAAAGCCGTCTACAACCACCGCCACTCTATTAGCCGCCGCACCCAGTATTACTCCTGCCAGACCGCCAATTTCATAGCCGCCCACTTTAGATAATACATCAATCGCATCTTTAGCATCAGGGTTATTCAGGGAAATAGCTTTGGCAATAGCGTTGCGTTTCAGCTTCATCTGCTCATCAGAAGCACCTGTGCCGCGCCCGGTTACATCTTCAAGTGACCGCCCGGTAATAACAGAGCAGATAGCAGCAGACGGAGAAGTATTGCCAATACCCATATCACCGGTACCTACCAGATCCAGCCCCTTCTTGACCTCGGCGTTTACAATCTCTATGCCCACCTCAATAGCCTTTACAGCCTGTTCACGGGTCATAGCCGGGCCATGAACCATATTGTTGGTACCGGGTGCAATATTCCGGTTAATTATATTCGGGTCTGCAGCCATGGGAGTAGCCACACCTAACGCAACTACCACGTTACGCGCCCCTACCTGCCGGGAAAGGACATTTATGGCTGCACCGCCATGAGCAAAATTTTGCAGCATCTGGACAGTTACTTCTTTCGGCCAGTTGTGAAACTTTTCGTCAATAATGCCGTGGTCACCAGCCATGGTTATAATGGCTTTTTTGGCGGTTTTTGGTTTGGCATCACCCTGAATACCTGCCAGTTGCACCACAATAGCTTCCAGTTTGCCCAGAGAACCCTGTGGTTTGATCAGGATATCCTGATGTGCCTGAGCCTTGACCATGGCTTCTTTATCCAGCCCGTATATCTTTGCAAGTGTTGCGTTTAATAGTTCCATATTTTTAAAACTCCTTTATAAATAAATTGGGTTAATATATATCCGGTTTTGCACTTCAGGCTATGCTCAGTTTGTCCTCCTCTGGCGCCTGCCCAAATAAAAAAGGGGCTGGCACATCTCAAAATATCTTCAAGATGAGCCGGCCCCTTTACCATCAGGTATCCGGTTTGGTGGTAACACGTCTTCTGGCTTCCGGATTATCCCCCGGTTTCACCCTTCCCATCAGAGTACTACTCCAACAGTGGTTGCACAAAAAGTGCTTTAAAGAAACCGAAGTCCCCAGTCACAGCGGCGGGACCGCCACGGATTCAAACCGTGTTCCGTTTGTTAATCACCATTAAAAACTATATCAGACAAAACCCTGCCAGTCAATCAGGCTGGATAAATCTCAGACTTACTTTTTAATTCAACACTAACCTCAAGCAGGTGTTCACACTCACTTTGGGTACGGGGAGCTATACGCACGTATTGGGGCAGACCAAATGAAGTGCAGTCCCGCACCATCAACCCATATTTAAGGAATGCTGAACGAAAATCTGCAGCACTCCTTACCTTCAGCAGGAAAAAATTGGTCTCAGACGGAAACACACTGAAACCCAGCCTTATAAAACCCTGCATCAAATACTCTTTAGAGGCCTTTATCTTCTTTTCAGATTCCGCCAGATAGCTGGGATGACGCAGGCAAACCAGCCCTGCTTTTTGGGCAGCGGCATTCACGTTCCATGGGGGGCAAATCTTTTTCAGGTTGGCTATTATCTCTGCCGAGGCCATGCCGTAACCCAACCTTAGCCCGGCCAGAGCACAATCTTTGGTCATAGAGCGAATAACTATTAGATTGTCCGAATCAAGCAAATCTGCTGATTTCCAGCAATCTTCAGCAAAAGCTATATAGGCCTCATCCAGCACCAGCAGTGTATCAGTGCAGACATTCAGCACTTTTTCAATATCTGCTTTGGAAAGATAAACCCCGGTAGGATTGTTGGGATTACAAATAAATACCGCTTTGGGTTGATGTTTTTTAATAATGCGGCAGGTTAAATCCAAATCAAACTTAAAGCCGCTCTCTTCATCTGCCCACTGTTCAATTATGTCGGCACCGGCTACTTCCACCGCCAGTTCATACTCGCCAAAAGTGGGTTTAAGTATCAGCACTGTATCCCCCACCCCGAAATATGCCCCAGCCACCAGACGGATAACCTCCATAGAGCCGCTGCCTATAATCAGGTTTTCGGGTTTCAGCGAAAGCCTCCCCGCCAGATATTCTTTGAGTTCAGCAGACTCAGAGTCCGGGTAGCGGTCAATAACCAGAGAAGACAAAGCTTCTTTAAGTTCCACCGGTGCCGGATACGGGTTTGAGCTAACCGAAAAATCCATAACCGCATCAGGGCTTATACCCAGTTTTTTAAGCTCGGCATAGTTAGGGCCTCCATGGTAACATGGCTTTAGTTTTTCCAGCTGCGGTTTAGGCAATACGGGCAAAATAAATCACTCCCACGCTTATTAAAACCCAGATACAGCCCGCATTGTTTATAAGCACAAGCGAACAGCTGATAGTTTGGGGAAGCAACGGTCTTATATCATCCCCCAGAGAGTAGTGTCCCACTTTTTCCAAGCAAACTTCAAGGGCACCTGCCGCAGTAGCCATAGGCCAGCCCGCATTGGGGCTTTGGGTCTTCCCATGGTCACGCCACATTATCCGCCATGCCCCTGCGGGGCTGTAACGCCCAAAGAAGCTGGCAACCAGTATACACAAGGCAGACAGTCGGGCCGGTATAAAATTAAGCACATCATCAAATCTGGCAGCAAATTTGCCCAGATATTCGTATTTTCCGCGGTAGCCCACCATGCTGTCAAAAGTACTCACTACCCGGTATGCCATAACGCCGGGGACACCGAATATGAGAAAGAAAAAGAGCGGAGCCACAAACCCGTCTCCGATACTCTCCGCCACAGATTCCACTGCCGCCGCTACCAGTTTAGGCTGGGGCAGTTTGGACGTATCCCGTGAAACCAGAGACCGAAGTTCAAAACGAGCTTGGGCAATGTCATCTTTTTCTAACAATCGCTTAATAAGCAAAGCTGCTTTCCGCAGCCCGGTAACCGTAAAACACATCTTAAAGAGTATAGCTGAAACTATTATGTAAACTATACTATTTATCCCCTGCAACCAGTCCAGCAGGAAATATACCGGTACGAAAAATAGTGCCATGGTGAAAATAACCATGACTATCCCATAAACAAACTGGTATCCCTTGCCGCCTTTAAAGCCTGCCCGTTCAAACAGGGAAATTACCTTGCCCATATAAGCTACCGGGTGAAAGGCATTTGGAGGGTCACCAAAGACCATATCAATAACAAGCGCCAGCAGGAATATCAGCAGGATTTCCATATCTAGTGTCCTTTTCTGCTGGCAATACGCTTGGTCAAGGCTTCTTTAATAGCTAAAGTAACACTCCGCCCCATCAGTTCACCCAGCAGAGTATGCCCGCCCACGTAGGTTGCCTTGTCACCCATACCGGAAACTGCCACTATCTGGTCGGTACCGGTACCGCTGGCTTTGAGAGACGGGGTATAAGCACTCATAATACCCAGTTCATCCAGAGCAATAGTCTTAGCCTCGGTAGCTGTTATGAAACAGGAAGCCAATGTTGCCTGTGAAAGATTTTCACTGGTGAGGATAATGGTATTTATGGTACCAAAGGGTTTAAATCTGCCGTTGCGGTCAATGCCTGAAGATTTATCCTGTCCAATCCGCAAAGCATTGGACTCCACTCCGGCGGTAGCCAGAGCCACCACCCACAAATCACCCCGTTTTTCCTCATTGATAGCTAGGTGGTCCATAGTAACCCCGGTGGATAAAACCAATACTTTGGAAAGGGGGATGCCGATAGCACTCAGTGCCTTTGAAAAAACCTGCCGGTAATACCCGTTCCAGCTTAATTTATCATCATGCAGGCGCGGCCAGATAGCATCCGGCAGATAAATATTGCACACTGCCTTTATCTTGCGGTAACCCTGCCTGCCGGAAAGTGCCCGCCGTTCTTCAGGAAAAGTAACAACCAAAGCATTGGCAGGAACACCCCAAACCTCATGCTCTATAACCTCGGCTTTTATGCCGTGAAATTCGGCAACTGTTCGTATATTTACTTTCTCAGTGAGCATCCGTGCCTCCCTTTTCACCGTTTGCATTGCACCGGATATTACCCAGACGCGGCAGTACTGCCGGAAGCCCGCTGAGTGGGTGGGTATGGACATAACTGCCGGGGCCGTAAACACGGCTTATATTATCGGTAGTTATTACCTCAACCGGACTGCCATCTGCATGAATGCCATTGTTGTCAATGAGTATAAGCCTTTCGCAATAATGGGCAGCCAGATTCAGGTCATGCAAAGCGGCAATAACGGTAATATTCCGTTCGCGGCACTCAGATTTGATAAGGTCCAGTATCTCTATCTGGCGGCCTATATCCAGATTGGAAGTAGGCTCATCCAGCAAAATTGCTTCAGTTTTCTGGCACAGAGAGCGGGCAATAACCACACTTTGTATCTCCCCGCCGGAAAGTTCGCCGATTTGGCGGTCAGCCAGATGCAGTACCCCTGCCCTTGCCAGAGCCTCCCATGCTATAGCGATATCCTTGTGGCTTTCATACTGGAAAGTACCCATATGGGGGTTTCGCCCCATCAGAACAATCTCAAAAGCGGTAAAAGCACTGGGGAGTACCGGTATCTGGGGCACAACCCCTACCATTTTTGCCAGTTCCAAACGGGGTATAGAGCGTGAATTACGCCCATTGATATAAATACTGCCCAAACGCGGGTCTATTACTCTGGCCAAAGACTTTATCAGGGTAGATTTACCTGAACCATTCGGTCCTACCAACCCAATCATCTCACCGGGCATGGTTTTAAAGCTGACATTTTTCAGAACATCAACCGGACCATAGGCCAGGGTTACGTCTCGTACTTCAAGCTCAAACATTTTTCATATACCTAAAAGAGCATTCTGGTGCGTTTTCTAAGCAGATACAGAAAGAAAGGAGCACCCACCAAGGCCGTAATAGCCCCTACCGGTATTTCAGAGGGAGCAACCAGAGTGCGGGAAGCAATATCTGCCAGTATCATGAAAACCGCCCCTACCAGAGCCGAAAGAGGCAGCAAGAAACGATAATCTGCCCCCCATATCAACCTGATGGCATGCGGAACAATGATACCCACAAAACCGATAATACCCACAAAAGATACCGCCGCGGCTGTTATCAGGGTAGCCGCTGTAAGAAGGATAATCTTCATCCGCTCCACATCCACCCCCAGTTCCTGAGCTTGCTCCTCACCCAGCTGGATAAGGTTCAGGGAACGGGCAAACAGGAGTATAACCAGCGTGCCTATAATCACTATAGGTATAACAATTTTTACACTCTCCCAACCGGCCATGGAAAAACTGCCCATCAGCCAGAACATGACAGAGTGAATCTTGTCACCGCTAACCGTAATGAGGTACGACACAATAGCCGTAAGAAATGAACCCAGTGCCACACCAGCCAGTATCAGAGTAGTCACCGTAAGGCGGTTTCCCACTCTGGCCAGCATATACACTACCCCCACCGCCCCAAAAGCCCCTGCAAAAGCAAATAGCGGGGTAGTAAAAATACCCAGCACATCAAACCCGATACCCAGTATCAGCCCCAGCACTGCGCCTACGGCTGCGCCTTGAGCCACGCCGATAAGATACGGGTCTGCCAGAGGGTTTCGGAAGAGCCCCTGATAAGTAGCCCCGGCCACCGCCAAGGCCATACCCACTACTCCAGCCAGCAGCACTCTGGGCAAACGGATATCCCAAATAATAGCCTGGGTATTTACGGTCCAGTCAGGGCTAATATGTACGAAAGGAATTTTTGAAATCAAGATAGCTATAGTGGTAAAAAATGGCACTTCAACTGAGCCGAAGGAAATAGCAAAAACAGCCGCCACAAGCAGCAAACCAAACAACCCGGCCATAGCAAAAATCCGCCCCCTCCAATGGGGGTGCAAACCGCCGGGAACTGCCGGACAGTTTTCCTTATTCAGATTTGTATTTACACCCATTCTTACCTGCAAAACTGTGGGGCAGGTATATTACCTGCCCCACCTGAATTCTATATCAGCTGATAGCTCCAAATATTTCAGGGTGAAGCATCTTGGCCAGTTGTTCGAGAGCCTCTACAATTCGGGGCCCGGTACGGCCGATAAGGTCTGTGTTTATACTATATATATTGCCATTGATTCTGGCATCAATATTAGCCAGGCGGGGTTCATCCTGTATAAACAGCAGCGGCGCATCAGCCCCGGAACCCATTCCAGTACCAACCACTACCACTTGGGGGTTAGCCCCCAGCACTGTTTCCAAACCAATAGTCGGATAGGCTTCGGCTGAATCAGCAGTAATACTAACGCCTCCGACAGCAGTAATCAAGCCTGTTATGAAGGCAGTAGAACCAACGCTCATAAGAGGTTCATGCCAAACAATGTATAAAACACGCGGTTTCTGACTTTCAGACAGATTTTTAACCTTGGATGTTACTGCATCTATACGGGTCTGCATACTGTCCACCAGTGAATTGGCTTTTTTAACCTGATTCAGACACTTTCCGATAAGCTCAATAGATGCCAACACATCTTCCAGATTATCCGGGCTGATAGCTATTACGGTGAGACCCAGCTGTTCAAGCTGAGGAATAACTGTTGATGCATGAATATTGGAGGCCAGAATAATATCAGGTCCAATGGCAGTCACTGCTTCGGCATCCACATTTGAAAAACCGCCCACTTTGGGTTTATCTTTGGCGGCTTCGGGGTAATTGCAATAGGTAGTCACACCCACCAGTTTATCTTCAAGACCCATAGCATAAATAGTTTCGGTATTGCTGGGAGAAAGAGAAACTATGGTCTGAGGTTCAGACAGGATAGTTACGATTCTGCCAAGTTGATCTGTCACCGTCAGCGGATAAGTCACTTCAGTTACAACCGGGTTTTCGTCATCAGGATTGGTATCGTCTGCAGTTTTACAGCCACCCACCAGACCTAACAACAAAACCAAGCTTAAGAAGACACCGGCAACAGTAGTACCCAGCCGGGCACTCTTACTGTTAAGTTTCATATTTATATCATCCAGCATAACTGCTCCATTCATTTTTAATATTGAAAACAGGGGCATCGGGCAAAGCGTTTTCCTCTTACAAATTCTTCTGCATGGCCATACCTCCTCTTACCGCGGAGAGCCTTTTAGAACGAACCTTGAGGTTCTGACTTGGAGCATTTGCCCCTTACAGCAGGCGGTACTGCGCCGGAATTTCACCGGGCTTGCACTCAAAGTTCTAAGGCCCTTTTAGTTGTATTTACATTTTGCCAGGTGCAAAAAAATACCTCTGCCTCATCGGACAAAGGTATTTCAGCCATTTTAAAATGACTCCCCTCCCTATTCCGCGGAGTGCCTGGTAAACGGGGTTCTGAGGTTCTGGCTCCCGGAAGTATTCCCTCCGGTTACAGCAGGCGGTACTGCGCCGGCTTCACACCGGTCTTGCACTCATAGCTACCCCGTTACATATTCAACTAAAATTTAGTTTACTCCAGTATTTTTGATTAGTCAATACATCAGCCATAAATTGTAAGATTTTTTTGGCAGTTATATCAGGAAAATCACTTTTGCAGACCAAAAGAAACCCCCGTATCTTACAAAAGAAAACGGGGGGGGTAACTAAATTCATTTCGGGTCGGGGGTCAACTAGCCGTCGGATACGCCATCGGGGTCATTGTTCTCCAGCAGGCGTTTATGCTTGGGGAGAATACGCTCCCGATAAACTGCTTCCAGCATGTCCAGCAATTTGTACGGGTCTGATTCATAGTAAACGCGGGCACCGGTTTCCTTGTCCACCATGGCAATAATCTTGTCCAGATGGTCAGCAATGCCGCCGCTTCCCCGCAGTACCCCTATAACTTTGCCTTCGTCGTAAGCTATAGCAAACTCACCCAACGTACCGGACCGCCCTCCGGCAAATATCACCACGTCACAACTGCGGATATTTTCAATCTCCCGTCCCATCAGACCTGACCCGGTATAGATAATAGCATCGTAACCACGAGTGGGAGAGTGGTATTTTTCTACATGTTCTTCCAAGTTCAGGGCGGGGGAAATACCTACTACTACCCCGCCTTCTTCTTTAGACCCCAGAACGGTTTCATGGGGCATTCCGGGGCAGGCACCGGTAATAAGCACATGTTTGCGCTTGGCTATGCAGGCACCCAAACACCGTAAACTTTTTTTGGTTTCGTCAGTCATAGTCCCACCGGCTGAACCCATAACCCCTATTGTCATCTGGGGGAAAGGCGGAATTACCCTGGTTGATTTCGTCATTACTCTTGCTTCTCTCTCTAAGGTTTAACAATATATATAATAGCAAACCATTCGACCCTAATAAACAGGCTCATCTCAATCAATAAACCAGCCGCAGTTTGTAAGTCTGCGGCTGTTGAAACTTGTTTTAGAATTACCGGATTATTTTATCTTGCGGGCTACGACGGCAATCTCAGGTGAACCTGCCCAATAAACCGCCCCGGCAACATCAGAAAATATGTCTGCCACCTCAAACCCTTTTTCGGCCAACTCATGTTTAAGCTCTGCCACACAGAAATACTTCAGCCAGTTAAAAACCTGCCATTCCCTATCCGTCTCTATAAGGGTGTATTTATCCAGCACCACCTTTTCAAGCGGATATTTAAAGGTATTTATGAAGCCGAAATAATCATTGCCTGACCAAAAACCATCCATCAGGCGGTATTCATAACCAGCTGTTTCAGCCCGCCCTTCATAAGCTGAGAGAGAAAACACATCCAGTAGTATATTCCCGTCATCCTTCAGGCATTTGTTCCAGACTGAAAGAAGCTGGCAGCGCTGGGAAGGGCTCAGGGCACAGTAATCACAATAAATAAGGGTTATCAGGTCAAACTGCTTCGGGGTGGCAAACTCAAGGTAATTTTGTTCTATATAATGAATATCCAGATAGTGGCTGGCTGCAAAATCACGGGCATAACTGATAGAACGGCTTGAGAAATCTATACCGGTCACATCTGCACCGGTGGCAGCCAAACGGCTGGTATAAAGCCCCGGCCCGCAGCCAAAATCACAAACCTGCTTGCCGTCACCCAAACCAAAATAGTCTTTTATCCAGCCTGCAGATTTTTCAATGAATACTGCCTTGCGTGAAGCGGGCTCAATATCCGGATTGAGATGGAACTCCAGCATTCGGGAGGAAATATGAGGGTCATTCCAAAGTACAGGTGCACTGTACTGCTGATATAACTCAGGTTTAGTATTTATATCTGCCAGTTTTTTAAACACAAGCTTCCCCTTTATTTATTAAATGGAAAAATCGGGCACTTAAGCCCTTGCCATTCGGGAAATCTTTAGCAGATCATAATATAATATGATATAAAGAGATATTGGCATTAGTCAAGGAGTTTAAAATGGATGCACTTGAAGCCATTTTCAGCCGGCGAAGCATACGCCATTACCAACACGGAGATATAAGCGCCTCCGAACTGGATACCCTTTTAAGGGCAGGCATGGCTGCCCCTTCCGCCGGCAACCAGCAGGTCTGGCATTTTGTAGTTATAGATGACCGCCGGATACTGGATAAAATACCGGATATTCACCCTTACTCCAAAATGCTGAAGGAAGCCCCGATGGCCATCATGGTCTGTGCAGACCAAAGTGCCGAAACTAAAACAGGTTACTGGATACAGGACTGTGCGGCCGCTACCCAAAATATCCTTCTGGCAGCAGAGGCACTGGGACTGGGTGCTTGCTGGCTGGGACTGCACCCCCGCGAAGAACGCAAAGAAGCCATTTCCCGTTTACTAAATCTACCTGTTAGTATCAGCCCGCTTAGCCTTATCGCCATCGGCAAAAAAGGGGAGACCAAACCGCCTGCAAAGCGTTATTTGGAAAGCCATATCCATAAAAATGGCTGGTAGCTTCAGACCAGATTTGAAAAAGAACCTGTTAAACGTTAAAATTAGGCACATATGTCAAATACGAAATTAGATAGTTTATGCATAAACGCCCTTCGCTTTCTTTCGGTAGACGCTGTTCAGAAGGCAAATTCAGGGCATCCCGGAGCGCCTATGGGTATGGCCGCTATGGCATATGCCCTGTGGCAAAATTTTCTCAAGCATAACCCGCAGGACCCCGCTTGGCCTAACCGTGACCGTTTTATACTTTCAGCCGGCCATGCCTCTGCCCTGCTTTATTCACTACTCCACCTGACCGGTTATGACCTGCCGCTGGACGAACTTAAAAATTTCCGCCAGTGGGGCAGTAAAACACCGGGACATCCGGAATACGGCCTGACTCCCGGGGTTGAAATGACTACCGGCCCGCTTGGGCAGGGTTTTGCAAGCGGTGTGGGTATGGCTATGGCCGAAGCTCATTTGGCAGCGGTTTTTAACCAGCCGGATTGCAAAATTATAGACCATTATACCTACGGCATAGTCTCTGACGGAGACCTGATGGAAGGCGTAGCTTCAGAAGCGGCCTCTCTGGCCGGGCATTTAGCCCTTGGCAAGCTGATTTATCTGTATGATGACAATGATATATCTATTGAAGGTTCAACTGAGCTGGCTTTTACCGAAAACGCAGCTCTGCGCTTTGAAAGTTACGGCTGGCAGGTTATAGACCATGTAGACGGGCTTGACCCGGAGGCGGTATCTCAGGCTATTAAACAAGCCCAGTCAGATACCACCCGCCCCAGCCTGATTATCTGCAAAACAATCATCGGCTTTGGCAGCCCGAATAAGGCCGGCAAGGCCTCTGCCCATGGCGAGCCGCTGGGAACAGATGAGGTATCCAAGAGCCGTAAATCTCTGGGGTGGGACTATGAACCGTTTGTAATACCAGTTGAGGCTCTAACAGAGTTCCGCGAAGCACTGGGCAAGGGCAAAACAGCCCAGCAGGTTTGGTTGTCCAAGCTGGACTACTATTTAAGCCATTATCCCGAAAAAGCCTCACTGCTGCAGGACATGCTTTCGGGCAACTTACCTGAAGACTGGGACAAAGATCTGGATAGACTCTTTGACAAAGCTATGTCCAGCCGCGAGGCTTCAGGCCTGCTGATAAATGCCTTGGCTTCCCGCCTGCCTTCTCTCATGGGTGGTTCGGCAGACCTCAGCCCGTCTAACAAGACCGTTATCAAAGACGGCGGGGAATACGAACCTCACTATTACGAGGGACGGAATATCCATTTCGGAGTGAGGGAGCACGCCATGGGGGCAATAGCTAACGGACTGGCTCTCCACGGGGGCATAATACCTTACGTTGCCACTTTCCTCATATTTTATGACTACATGCGTCCGGCTGTACGGTTGGCTTCACTTATGGGGCAAAGGGTGATTTATATTTTTACCCATGATTCCATCGGTCTGGGAGAAGACGGCCCTACCCACCAACCCATTGAACAGCTGGCCGGTCTGCGTTCGGTACCCGGTCTGGTTACTATCCGTCCGGCAGATTCATATGAGACTGCTCAGGCATGGAAAACGGCTATACTCCGTAAGAACGGCCCTACCGCCATTGCCCTGTCCCGTCAGAAACTGCCGCTTTTAGATAACTCTCAGACAAAATCCTTAAACCTGCCTAAAGGGGCATATATACTGCAGGAAACAGACTCCCACCCGCAGGTAGCTCTAGTTGCCAGCGGGTCTGAAGTAACTATAGCGGTTGAAGCGGCTGAAATACTTAAGGGGAAAGGCATATCCTCAAGGGTAGTATCTTTCCCTTCATGGCAGCTTTTTGATAACCAACCCCAAACCTACCGCCAGAGTGTCCTGCCTTCTTCCCTGCCACGGGTAATAATGGAAGCTGGCAACTCACAGGGCTGGTGCAAATATCTGGGTACAAACGGAACTGTTATTTCAATTGACCACTTCGGGGCATCAGCCCCGGCGCCCCTGCTTTACAAAAACTTCGGCCTGACCCCTGAAAACATGGCTGAAAAAGCTTTAAAGCTTTTGGAGAATGAACATGAGTAATATCTCTATTGCCATCGGGGCAGACCATGGCGGTTACGACCTTAAGACAGGTATTTTACCCTTCCTGAACCATTTGGGGTTAAAAGTTTTGGATCTGGGGGCTTGCACCTATAACAGTTCTGATGATTATCCTGATTTTGCTCAGACAGTTGCCCGAAATGTTGCCTGCGGAAAAACAGACCGAGGCATTATCATCTGCGGTAGCGGAGTGGGCGCCTGTATCACTGCCAACAAAATAAAGGGTATCAGAGCCGGTCTCTGCCATGACGTTTACTCTGCCCACCAGGGTGTGGAACATGATGACATGAACGTGCTGTGTTTAGGAGCAAGAGTGATAGGCATAGAAGTAGCCAAAGAGATTATCAGTGCCTTTTTAAATGCCCGTTTCACCGGTGAAGAAAGACACAAACGCCGTCTTGAAAAACTGCTTAAGGTTGAAAAAGAAGGCTAAAGCCCGGCTTCCTTAGCCGAATTTTTGGCCAGTTTATCCAAATACAGGTAGCTTGACTGCGGATCGGATTGCCGGAAAATAGCACTCCCCACGCATATATCATTTACCCCTGCCGCCACAATCTCAGGTATATTGGACTGCTTGGCCCCGCCGTCCAGCCCTATTTCGGTTTCAGGGAAACGCCTTTTAAACTCTTTTACCTTGAGAAGTACCTCAGGTATAAACGGCGCGCCGTAAAAACCGGGAATAACCGACATAAAAAGCACCATATCCACCTGAGGCACCAGATGAGCGAACTCTGCAACAGAGGTCTCCGGGTTTACTGCCAATCCCACCTTAAAACCCATCTCTTTTATCCTGCTGATAACATATTCAGGGCGGGGGGTTGCCTCAAAATGGAATATTACCCTGCGAGCACCATGCTGCTTGCAGTAAGTCAGATACTCTTCCGGATTCAGGGTCATCAAGTGTATTTCGGAAGCAAAACTGGGCTTATATCTGCCCAGAACCTCCGGGGGTATGCTTAGCGAAGGCACGAACTGCCCGTCCATGATATCTATCTGGGCAACCGGTGCAAAACCCTCTGACTGTTTTATCATGGACTCAAAGGCCGCAGGATCATCTGTAAGTATAGCCGGCACTACTTTTACGTCTTTCAACTAATCTCTCTCTATCAATATTACTCTGGCAGGTGCCCCGTCCACTTTGCCCAGTTTCAGCGGCAAACAGTAAAGCTCATAATCACCTTCAGGCACACCCGCAAGTTGCAACGTTTCCAATATAACCACTCCTTGGCTTAAAAGATGCTTGTGCACTCCATCCAGACCTTGAAAGTCCTCTACCGAAAGATAGTCTATACCCAACAGCCGTATACCTATTTCAGTCAGATACTGAGCCGCTCCAATGTCTATATACGTATAGTTTTCATCAAAATCAGGCCTTTTCCAGAGGCTCTCATTGTCAGTAGCCAGAATAAGCCGAGTTACCCCTTTAAGGTCAGCATGTTCAAGCATTTTGCGGGTAATAGTTTTCACCCCGCCAAAACGCAAAACCCGAACATCACCAACCAGTATCTCCAGAGGTATCTCACCCGCTCCAATACCTTCTTCAAAAAAATGATGCGGGGCATCTATATGACTACCGTTATGTAATGTCATTGTCAGCCGGCTAAGGTTGCTATGAGAACCGTACTTGATACTGTGCAGCAGAGTTATCTCCGGGCAACTATCGCCCGGCCAGCTAATCATATCAGGGCGTATTTCAGGGCTGAGGTCGTAAATTTTTTTCATGCCTTTACCTTAGCTAATTGTAGAAAGGAACAAAGGCAGGTGTCAAGCAAGGTTTAAATGGAGTTTCGCCATAAAAGCATGGGATGTGAGGAATTTTCAATCAAGCCGGCTGCCACACTTCCATAATACCATTTCTCTATTCCAGAGCGATTATGGGTGGTAAATGAAATAAGCGAGGCATTTATATCTTCGGCGGTACTTAAAATAGTTTCAGGAATTTTGTCTGAAACTTCCATACGGAATTCAGTTTCAATTCCATTTGCCTGCAACTCGCCGGTCAAGCGTTCCAGATAAGCCTGTGCCTGCTGTTTAAGTTCTTCAAGAAGTGCTTGGTAATATTCATCCCAGCTGGGTTGAATACTGGGTGAACGGTCTGAAGGTATGCATGGCGGTTGAATAACCACCAGCAAGGTAAGTTTGCTCTTAAAATCACGTGCCAGATCAGATACCTGTTTTAGGCAAGCCTCAGAGAAGAGTGAGCCGTCCAGTGGCAATAAAATATTTGCAAAAACTGCCTTGTCGGGGTCATGCCCTTCCTTCACCAATAATACCGGCAGATTAGTAGCTTTAATCAGCTTTTCGGACACACTGCCCAGTACCATTTTCTTAATTCCGGTATATCCGTGAGAAGCCATACACAACAGGTCAATACCATTCTCATTGATACATTTCAAAATAAGCGGTAAAAGCTCACCGCAGAACATTTTTCCGTTGGCTTGAATGCCTTTTGTCCGTAATTCAGCAGATTTAGCATCCAAATATTTCTGGCGTTCGTCGGTAATTTTAGGTTTGGGATCACAGATGCTTACCAGTAAAAGTTCGGTTTCGGGGTAACTGGCCATAAGTTCAGCCACAGGAAGGGTCTTTTCAGCTGTTTTTGTACCATCAAGAGTTATAAGTATACGTTTAAAATACATCTTCTGACCTCAAAAGTTCTCAGAAGATTATACCCTATACGTCCTGTCTGTGGAATATTATTTTAAAATGTTTTTAAAAAACAGCATAATTTCGAAAGACTCATATAATGGAAGAGGGCGTACAATCAAAATCTAGGGGATAGTACTACTTCGGGGTCAGGCCTTAGAAACCTTTTTAAGCAAAACATCAAAAGCTTCAAACCATTTTACTTTAACTTCATCCGTCCATGCAGGATCAAATGTAGGGAATTTACCCAGTAGCACTCTATCCATATCTGAATTATCTGGAACTTTCATTGTATTATCTGGAATTAGAACATGCGAAGCAGTCCTTGGTATTATTTTCTTTTGAATCTTCTTAGTACCAGTTCCAGACCGTCCGACACGTGATTTTTTGGTAACGAACGGCGAAATGGATATATCAGCATCTTCTGCCAACCCCAGAAAGAACTTAATACACTTGCGAACTACATCATCCGCCACTTTAAAGCTATTATGGAAAAGTTCTTCCAGCTGGGCATAGGTAAGTGATTCAGGATCTGCGGAAGAATTAAAAACGAATTGATATCCTTCAAGCGTAATCTGCCTGAGTATCAGGGTACGGTCTTCTCCCCGGGCATCCACCAAACGGCGCAATTTTTCCCGCGGCATACCTTCGGCATCTGCCAAACCTAAAAAGCGCAGGGCAGACATAAGCTGGGTGCCGGTACTGCCAGACCACTTGTCTCCCCAAAAACTGCGGTCTAAACGAGATGGAATGGCCTCCTGTAAGCCTAAAAGAAAGTTTAAGAAGGTTCGGTATGATACATATGGGGGTAAGGGTTTTGAGCCTTTTAGATTAGCCATTTCTCCTCCATCCAGACATTTTATTCCATCAATTACGAAATAGCAAGAATTTAATCTGTTTTGGCGTATATTCCAATGTTGGATTAACTGGTATTTTTGAGGACGTTTTTTATAATAGTTCCAAGTGTTCTAATTCCAGCTAGAATATTCCAAAATTATTTTGGACTAAATTTGACGGCTCTATTTGGAACGGATTAATATGTGGCACAACTGAATCTTCAAGGGAGGGAAAATACCTATGGGGACTGCAATTGAGTATCAGAAGCTGATGACGGAGATTGTACATATCAATCTACCCGGGCCGGCTGAACCTATGCCCGGCATGAGTGGCGGTGAACTTCTTCATGGATTCCTAGCAGAATTATACCGCGCGCCCAGCACTGATTCAAAGGCTTTTATTGAGTCACTATCCGGTAAATGGAATGTTCATTTTCGCCACGTCAAGTAGGTAACTACCTATATATATAGGGGTTGCCGGGGGATAAAAAATGAGGGAGAGGCAATAAAATGAAAAGGAGACAGATAGCGGCCATAGACGTCGGTACAAGTAAAATCTGTACCGTTATGGCTGACACCGAAAACGGAGACCTGAGAATACTGGGAGTAGGGGTTGTCCCCTCTCGTGGTTTGCAGAAGGGCATGGTGGTTAACCTTAATGAAGCTAAGGAAGCCATCCGTGAGTCGGTAAGCATGGCAGAGAGAACTGCTGGTTATAAACTCAAATCCGCCTTGATAGGCGTAACCGGAAAACATATCAACTCTAAAAACAACCGCGGAGTTATCAGTATCACCCGAAACGACCACCTGGTGCGCCAGAGTGACCTGCAAAGGGCTATAGATATTGCCAGCAGTATCACTATGCCCCAGGACAGAAAGGTACTTCACATCATCCCCCGTAATTATTCGGTGGATGGTCAGGAAGGCGTTAGTAATCCGGTAGGCATGCATGGCTTCCGCCTGGATGTCGAAACCCACATTATTACCGCCGCTTCAAATTCAATTGAAAATCTTACCAAGTGCATCCGTGCTGCCGGCGTAGAGATTGACGACCTGGTCTTCAATCCTTTAGCCAGTGCTGAAGCAGCATTAACCGATGAAGAACGCGAAAAGGGTGTTATCTTGGCTGACATCGGTGGCGGCACTACAGATATAGCTGCCTTCAAAGGCAACAGTATTTATCATACATCAGTTCTGCCCATTGCCGGCTCACAGGTAACCCACGATGTTTCTGTGGGTCTGGGCATTCCTTTTGAGATGGCCGAAGATATCAAACAAAGATATAGCAGTGTAATACCCGGTGAATGTAATGACGCTAACTTTGTTGAAAGCGGACATACCTTCTCTTATCCTGACCTTTGCGAGATTGTCAGGATGCGGGTTGAAGAACTGCTGCGCCTCATTATCCTGGAGTTACCCAGCGATGATTATTCCAAAATGGTACCTTCCGGGCTGGTAATAACCGGCGGTACTGCCAACCTCCCCGGCATTGCAGAGCTTGGCAGCGAAGTACTGCGGCTCCCGGTACGGGTAGGTACTCCCCCCAATTTATTTGGTGTATCAGATATCTTAAATGATCCTGCCTGTACCAATGTTGTTGGCATGTTGCTTTGGAGTATCAATAACCGAGACGCCTCAAAGAGCCACCCAACCACTGAAGAAAGTGCTAAAGGCGGCTTTATCTCACGAATGTTTGGGAACCCCAAAAACTAACGAAAGGATAATGATTTACTAAGGATAAAAGAATGTCAAAAAAAGTATATGTACCCAGTGGCGCAAAGATTAAAGTTATCGGGTGCGGCGGTGCAGGCAGCAACGCTGTAACCCGCATGGTTCGGGATAACATACAGGGCGTAGAGTTTATAGCCGTTAATACTGATGCCCAGCATCTGGCTATTACCGAAGCTGCTACCCGAATCCAGATTGGTGAACGCTGCACCCGCGGTCTGGGTGCCGGCGGTAACCACACCATGGGCAAAGCAGCTGCCGAAGAAAGCCTGAGCGAGCTCAAAGAAAACATAATAGGTGCTGACATGGTTTTCGTAACCGCCGGTATGGGTGGCGGTACAGGCACCGGCTCAGCCCCCGTGGTTGCCAAAATAGCCAAGGAATCCGGCGCTCTGACCATTGCGGTATGCACCAAGCCTTTCTGCTTTGAGGGTGCTCACCGCATGCAAACCGCCGAAGAAGGCATAAATAACATAGTAGATAGCGTTGATACGCTTATTATTATCCCCAATGACCGCCTGCTGGATATGGTTGACCAAAAAACAGGGGTTGACGGGGCTTTTAAACTGGCTGACGAAGTTCTTTGCAACGGCGTCAAGGCCATTGCCGAAGTTATCACCGTTCCGGGTATCATCAACCTGGACTTTGCAGATGTAAAAGCCGTCATGAAAGATGCCGGCCCCGCCTGGATGTCTATAGGCAAGGGTGCCGGACAGAACCGGGCAGCTGATGCCGCCAGAGCCGCTCTGGCCAGCCCGCTGCTGGATATAGCGGTTGACGGTGCTATGGGTGTTATCTACAACGTATGCGGCGGCGAAGACCTTTCCCTTATGGAAGTAAACTCCGCAGCAGACGTTATCCGTCAGGCGGTTGACCCACAGGCCAATATCATCTTTGGTGTCAGCACTGACCCCCGCATGGGTAAGGAAGTACAGATAACCCTGATAGCCACCGGTTTTGCCACCAAGGAAAGCATGCTTTCCAACAACCATGAAAAAGAAATGACCCGTATGATGAAAGGTCTGAGAAGCAAAACTCAGGAAGAACTGGAAGTTCCTTCGTTTATGCGTTACCGATCCGCTCAGCCTTCCATCCGGAAACCGGCTCCTGCCGCACATCAGGCTCCGCCGCGTTTCTTAAGCAGATAATATTCTACATTTTTATATCTTGAAAGAGAGTGGCAGGTTGAACTCCCTCCCCTGCCACTCTCTAGACATCTAAGTCTTAAAGCTAACGAGGGTTGACATAGATAAGGAAACGAAGATGGAACTTGATGAGTTTCTGAAACAAAGTGCCGTAGATTACACCAGCCGCCAGATAATCCTTCTTTTCAGCAAGCATCCTTTTGCCCGCTTTGACCGCTCTGCTATTGCAAGCACCATAGAAGATGGAAGCGATATATTGCCCACCCTTCAATCGCTGGTTTCCAGTGGCATAATCAAGCTCTGTCAAAAAGGCGGGGCTGAACTTTACTGCCTGACTAGTGAACCAGCCCTAAGGGATATGGTAACCCGCTTGGGGAACATGGAGTGGAAACAGCAGCAGAATTTTTCCAGACGCAAGCTGATAGGTCTAAATGTTTTCCCCCAGACCAGACCTCTGGGCACACACTAGTTTTGTAACAGAGAAGAAGGACATTATTCGTGGTTGATGCAGCCGGTTTTATCTGAAGCCGGCTCTTGTTTCTTTTTGCCCTTGAAAGCTAAAACCGCCAGAAATACCGCCACGCTAAAGAGTATAATAGTAGCCCCGGAAGCGAAATCCAGTATATAGGAAAGCCACAGCCCGCCCAAACAGAAAACCACCCCAAATCCTATTGAAAGCCCCATCATCTTTAAAAGGCTATCCGTAAAACGGCGGGCTACTGCTGCCGGTATGGTCAGTAAAGCTATTACCAGTATTATACCTACTACTCGTATCAGCATTACCACTGTCAGCGCTATAAGCCCCAGCATTATTACATATAACAGCCCGGTGGGCATACCGCTTACCCGGCAAAATTCCTCGTCAAAAGATACCCCCAAAAATTCCTTATAGAAAAACCAGACCACCCCTATTATCAGTGCGTCCAGCACCAGCATAAGCACCAGATCTGAAGACGGCACTGTCAGGATATTGCCGAAAAGATAACTGAATAAATCCGGTGCATAACCGGGAGTTAAACCAATAAAGATAATGCCCAGAGCCATACCTAAAGCCCAAAGCATACCGATAATAGTATCTTCACTTATGCGGCTTCGGCGAGTAAGAGTACCCATGCTGGCAGCAGCCAGCAAACTGAATGCCAGCGCACCCAGCACCGGATTAATGCCCAGCAGATACCCCAGACCGATTCCGCCAAAGGAAGCGTGGGCAATACCGCCGCTGATGGATGCCAGTTTTTTTACCACGACGTAGCTGCCAATAATACCGCAGCCTATTGCCGCCAGCAGCCCTGCCCAAATAGCATTCTGGATAAAGCCATAACCCAAAGCCTCTATCATTCGTGTTCCTTTAGCACCCGGTGAGGTACCTGCCCATGTGCAATAAGCTGGATTGGGCAATTATAAGTTTCAGCCAAATCTTCAGCAGTCAAACCCTCTTCGGCATGGTGGTATGACAAATGCTTGTTCAAACAGGCAATATCATCTATGCATACTGCCACTGCACTGATATCATGGGTCACCATAATAATAGTCATATCTTTTTTCAAGGATTCTAAAAGTTCGTACAGCCCGGTTTGCATGGCCGCATCTACCCCGGCAGTAGGTTCATCCAGAATAAGCAGTTTTGGCTGATTAACCAAAGCCCTAGCTATAAATACCCGCTTC
Organism: Dehalococcoides mccartyi CG5; assembly: GCF_000830885.1. NCBI lineage: Bacteria > Bacillati > Chloroflexota > Dehalococcoidia > Dehalococcoidales > Dehalococcoidaceae > Dehalococcoides > Dehalococcoides mccartyi. Next base: position 486,913 of record NZ_CP006951.1, on the reverse strand, counting down.
TGCTGTCCGCCTGAAAGCTGGCCTATCTGGCGGTTAATAAACGGCAACATGCCCACTTTATCCAGATATTCTTCAGCCAGAGCCACATCTTCCTTACGGTAACTATGTGCCAACCCGCGCTTGGAATATCTGCCCATCAACACCACTTCCAAAACACTTATAGGGAAATCACGGTCAAAAAGGTGGTACTGGGAAACGTAACCAATCTCCGGCCGGGCATCCTCAGGGCTTTTGCCAAGCACCTTTATAGTGCCGCAATCAGGCTGAACGAGCCCCAAAATCAGCTTGAGAAGAGTAGTTTTCCCTCCCCCATTTGGACCGATAATTCCCAGCATCCGTCCTGTGGGCTGGGAAAAAGTAATATCTTCCAGTACTGCCAGCCCATCAAAACTGGCTGTCACTCCCTTAAACACCAGGGCAGGTACGACAGGCATGCTCAGCTCATAACCTCTTGCATTTGTTTGTAAACAAACTCCATATTCGTTATGTAATCTTCTGCCAGTGGGTCTATCATCACTACCCTGCCGTCTATTTCAGAAGCAATAGCCTCCGCACTTCGGCTGGAAAATTGGGGCGAAGCGAAAACAATGCTGATATTATTTTGTATTGCCATATTTATAATTTCTATCATTTGTTGGGGGGTGGGCTCTTTGCCCTCTATCTCAATAGAAAGTTCCTTCAGATTATAGTCTCTGGCGAAGTAAACCCAAGCAGGGTGAAAGACCAGAAAAGTGCGGTTATAAAGATTACTGAAGGCCAATGTTATTTCGTTATCCAGCTGCTCCAGCTTTGCCAGATAAGCATCTCTGTTGGCGGCATAATAACTTTGGTTTTCGGGATCCAGACTCATCAGCCCCAAAGTGATATTTTTAACCATTTGGATAGCATTACGCGGGGAAAGCCAAATATGCGGATCTGCCCCGCTATCCTCTAGGCTACTTTCAAGAGTAATATTTACCGAACTGTCTACAACCAGCATAGAATGGTTTAATGACAATATTTTTGAAAGCCAGTTTTGCTCAAAACCAAAATCAGATCCCAGTTTCACATACATATCTGCCTGGCTTACATCTACCATCTGCGAAGGAAGCGGCTGATAAGTATGCGGCTCTGCTCCGGGAGGAACCATAAGAACTACCTCAGCCTTATCCCCTGCAATTTGCTGAGTAAACTCCTTTAGTGGCACTATACTGACTGCAATTTTCAGTTTAGCAGTAGAGGGTGTTTCTTCCTGACAGCCTGCCAGCAGTAAACTGCTCAGAAGTGTAACCCCTAGAATCAAACTCAAAAATAATGTCCTAAATTTCATACTTTACCAGTCCCCTTCTGACAATTCCGGCACCGCCCAATAAACTCCAGCAAATGGGTATCAATGGCAAATCCTGTTTGTCTGGACAGATTTTCCGTAATCTCTTTAAGCCCGCACCCCTCCACATGAACAACTTGACCGCACCCGGAACATATCAGATGGTGGTGATGGGAATCTATACGTTTTAGCAAGTAGCGGTGGCAGTTTCCGGCGGTATGAAGTTCGCAAATAAGCCCCAGTTCAGCCAGAAGCTGAAGTGACCGATACACAGTAGCCATACCGGTTGCCGGTTTGTCTGCCTGTACCAGTTTATGCACTTCTGCAGGGCTAAGCGGCTGAATGGCAGCCGAAAGCACCTTCAAAACGGCCTGCCGTTGGGGAGTTATCTTGTATTTATTCTGGCGTATACGGCTTTGGATAGTTGTCACGTAAATCCTTCTAATTGATACCTTTTCTCAATTATAGCTTCAGCGTTTTCAAATAGCAAGACACTCAACCATACCCATCTGCCAAATAAAAAGCCTCCCGAAGGAGGCTTGATTGAACCCCATATTTAACTCAGGCCAAACAGTCTGCCGCTACCAAATTATGGCGGGCAATGGCAGTGTTAAGTATTTCTAACACCAAATCTGCGTGGCTGATACCTAATTTAGATGCCATAATAGGTAAATCTCCGCTGACAGGGTTAAGACCGGGAAGCGGGTTAACCTCCAGAAAATACGGCGTACCATCCGGGCTTACCCTAAAATCCATCCGGCATAGATCATGGCATTCCAGTACTCTATACGCATCCAGTGTGGCTTTTTCAATACGGGCCAGAGTTTTGGCAGGTAAGGCCGCCGGTACTTCATACTCTACCATCTGCCGCCAGTTGCGTTTTATCTCAATGGAATACACAAAATAATCGGCTTTGGTTTTAGGCACAATCCGCATTATACCCAGAACTTTAGGCTTATCGTTCCCTATAACACCTACCGTAATTTCGTCGCCATTTATAAATTCCTCTACCAAAACAGGTTGGTTATAGGTAGTTAAAAGTTCTGTAGCCATCCTCATTATCTCGTCGGTACTTTCCGCCCGGGAAGCAAACCGCACACCCTTGCTGGAACCCTCGCAGGCTGGTTTCAGGAAAGCCGGCAAAGGGAAATCCGACCAGTCTATGGTTGAAAGCTCTTCACAGTTGCTAACCAACTGCCATTTGGCAGTCTTTACGCCCGCACCAGCCACCAATTTCTTGGTTAGTGGTTTATCCAGACAGATTGCCAGTGTCTGCGGGTCTGAACCGGTGTAAGGTATATCTAACATCTCTAAAACACCGGGAATTTGAGCTTCGCGGCTGCGGTAGTTACCCAAACCTTCTGAAATATTGAAAACAAGATCCAGTTTCTGTTCCTGTACCTTGCGTAAAAATTCTTTACCTCCACCCAAACGGTAAACAGCATGTCCAGCCGCTGTTAAGGAGTTCGTTATAGCCTCCACCGTTTCCGGTGAGTCATATTCCTCCAACGCATCATCAGGGCCGCCGGTTACCGGGGTCAAAGCCAGTTTAAGATCGTATGACAGCCCTATTCGCATCTGTTTCTCCATTTATTTTAGCGGCAGTTTTAACAGTACCTGTGCTACCGGTATTACTAAAAACTTTGTGACCACCCGGGTTTTTAAAACGGATTATCTCACCCTTGTAATTACGGATTATATATTCGTCAGCCTGTTTATCCAGCACATAGTCCGGCTGGATGGTAATCTTGCCGCCGCCTCCGGGCAAATCTATAACATAATTCGGCACAGCCAAACCAGAGGTATAACCACGCAAGCCCTCAATAATACCCACCCCGGTTTCAATGGGGGTATGGAAATGCTCTGTACCCTGAACATTGTCACATTGGAACAGATAATAAGGACGCACTTTGCTCATCAAGAGTTTATGGCAAAGAGCTTTTTGGACGGGCAAGCTATCATTTATGCCTTTTAAAAGCACCGACTGGTTATTTACAGGTACGCCCGCCCTGACCAAACGATCACATGCTTGGCGGGATTCATCTGTTATTTCATTAGGATGATTGTAATGGGTATTAAGCCAAATAGGCCCATACTTGGAAAGCATGCTGCAGAGTTCATCATCTATCCTCTGGGGTAAAACTACAGGATAGCGGGTGCCAATGCGGATTATTTCTACATGGGATATGGAACGCAAGGCCGAAAGAACACTTTCCAAGCGTGATGTGGACAGGGTCAAGGGATCACCACCGGATATTATGACATCTCGGATAGCTTGATTCTGGCGTATATAGGCCAACATGGCGTCTATCTCTGCCTGAGTATGCACCCAGCCACCATTTTTCCACTCCCTTTTACGGGTACAGTGGCGGCAAAGCACAGGGCAAATATCTGTCAGCACCATTACTACCCTATCAGGATAGCGGTGTACCAGACCGGGCACTACCGAACTGTGGGCTTCTTCCAAAGGGTCAGAACAGCAGTGAGCATCAAAGCAAAGTTCGGCTGTATCCGGTATAAGCTGGAGTTTTACGGGGTCATTAACATTATCAAAATCTACCAGACTAAGGTAATAAGGGGTGGCAGAAAGGGGGAATACCGCAGACACCGTGTCCATATCCCGGTATTCTTCCGCAGACAAATGAAAAAACCTTGCTATTTCTGCTACAGAAGTAACACGGTTCTTGAATTGCCAGTGCCAGTCATTCCAATCCTGGTCACTTACCTTGGGGAAATATTTAAGTCTAAATCTTTTTGTTTGGTTAGGCCTACTGGGGGGCTCATCGTCTACCTTACCACAATTTTCAATTGTACCTGCGCCAAGAGGGTCATCCGATTGTTTGTTTTTAATTTTTTCGGTATTGGTCACGTTAGGCTTTAAGCCTCCTTAACAATTTATGGCGTTTACCACAGGTACACGTCACTGTGAATAATATTCTACACGAAACATAGCTACTGTCAAGGAAGCCCAAACGTAGGCCAATGGGAGGTTAAAAATATTTTTTTTGAGATTACCGGCGGTTTCGGATAGCCCACCACATGAATAGAATAATGGCAACAAGCCCAGCCCCCACCCCAACAACCAACCCCAGATTCTGGACTAGTGAGGCTTTATCAAAAACACCTGTTTCAGACCAACCGCTTTCATTTCCGGCGCCATCAACAGCTTTAACCCGCCAGTAAAAACTTGCAGCAGGTGAATTATTTATATCTTCATTGTCAGTCAGAATATATTGGCTAACTTTTATGCCTTTTATCTCCAGTAATATACTGCCGAACCCGCTATCAGAGGCTATCTGGAAAACATACTCAACGCCGCTTGCATCATTTACCCCTTCCCAACCAAAGGTAAACGGATAACTTAGTGCCTCACCTGAAGCAGGCAAAGTAATGACGGGGGCTGATGGAGATGTATTTTCCAGCCAAACTTCGCGCACTATCCGGTTTTGCCCGTCATCCAGTGTCAGGCTATGGCTGGTGCCCGCACCTGCGGGGATAACTACTTGGGCAGAAAATGTGCCTTTATCATCTATATTTACCACCAGTAAAGAGACACCGTCATACCGCAAATCTACCTGACCATTAGGTTTAAACCCTTTGCCGTGAATATTCAGTTCCGTCCCGACATCAAGTGCCTTGCCCAAACCTATTTCCGGGTTAATATCCAGCCAGACATTCGCCTTTAAACTCTGGCTGTTTATATAATCTCCCTGACGTACTTCCACCAGATAAACGCCGGCAAAGCGTTCAGGGACTGCAAAATTTACCGAGAAACTACCTGTCAGATCCGCCTTTACAATGCTGGGGGTGACAATAAGGGGCGTATCACTATAATAAAAGCTGACTGATGTTAAGGGGGTAAAACCTGTACCCCGTATATTAACAGTTTCGCCGATGGCAGCCTCATTTTCAGACAGTTCAATCCAGCTCTCCATAAGAACTAATCCGCTACCCATATTGTAGTCAGCATCTATCGCCTTTACAGCGTGCAGCCCCCGTCCTGATGGCGGGATAATAAAGCTCAGCGTAAATTCACCCAACTGATTGGTCGCCCCAAGAGCAACCTCTTGGTCATCGTAAAACAGCTTTACATTGCTCTGGCGCAGAAAATTCTGACCATACACAGTAAGCTTTGTACCTACTTTGATAATAACATCAGAAAAATACAGCTGCCCTTCCAAGGCCGCCTTGTTTACTGTAGCAGAACCAAAAAACAGCACTCCGCTTATAACCAGAGTAGCAATAAGTTTAATTATGTAGTCTTTTTTCATTTTCATATTTTAATGATTATATCACTTACCAGAACCTTATCAACATTACCTTGATAATAACACAAACCGACAACTATAATGAAGTACATGAATGATATTGAAAACACCGATATTTTTGAATGCAGACGCTGCGGCAATTGCTGCCTTCATTTTCAGCCCCATTTGGAAATGGCCGAAGCCCAAAATATTGCTAATCATCTGAGCCTTAGCCTTGATGAATTCAAGGCTAAGTATGCAGACAAACGCTGGCCCGGGCATAGAACCATGCTTATCCGCCACAACCAAAACGGCTGTATCTTTATGGGACGCGGAGTAGACAATTTATCTCTGTGTACCATTCATGACTTTAAACCCCAAGCCTGTCGGGACTATCAGCCAAGTTTCAAACACCGCGAATGCCGCGAAGGCCTGCTGCCTTAACGCCTTTTGTCGTAATTTCTCACTGCAATATATCTTTTTTGTCAAAACACGTGACATTTGGCACTTTCCCTGTTATACTGAGATCAGTCTAACTCTCAACCTGGTATAATTTTAATATATCTGAGCCTTCTGCCCTGCACCTGTAACAAAACTATAGGGCAAACAGCGAAAGGATATGCAAGACCAATACAGATCCTGCCACACCTCTGCAAGGCAAAATGTTTTGCCCGAAAGTGCAGACCTGACAGAGATACTTTCCATGATAGAAAGTACCCGCAATCTTGTATTGATATTTAAAACCTCGCCCGAACCCCAGCTGATTTATGTCAGTTCAAACTCAGCTTCTATCAGCGGTTATTCACCTGAGGATTACCTGGCTAACCCTACCCTGTCACAAGACATACTAAAACCAATAGGTTTGGAACCTAACACCCACACACTTGATCGGTTTAGAATACCTCTAGGTCCGATACCCTGTTATATCCCCTGCAAAAAGGGGCTGCCGGTTTCAGCAGAAATATTATGTAAACTATCTTCGGGCAGACTAATATTCTATATCCAGTGCCAACATCAGGTCCGGCATAATGCAAATCACCCTGATTTTTCAGATAAAAACCTGCCCGCAACTCCTCTGGTAATGGGTTTTCAGCCTGACGGCAAACTGATATTTGCTAACCACATATTTGAGGAAGTAACCGGTTATCTTGTGAGCGAAGTAACCGGTGAAGACTGGAAGTCTTGCGGATTGTTCAGCCGTGAAACAACCGACCTTATTATTAAAATGTTTCAAGACCGCAAACCCGATACCGGACAACCTTTTGAACTTCAACTAATCCATAAAAACGGCCAAACCTGCTGGTTTTCCGGCCATAGCCGGATAATCAACAGGGATAACAAATCCTCCTATCTGCAACTTTCAGCCAGCGATATTACAATATGCAAAAAATCCGAAAAAATGCTCCGTCTGACCAGATTTGCACTGGAACAAACTACAGATGCCATATTCTGGACTGATTCTGAGGGTAATTTCATAGATGTAAATCAATCAGCCTGTAACTCTCTCGGCTACAGACGAGAAGACCTGCTAAAACTAAAAGTCACGGATATAGACGCCCTGATAACTAATCAGATTGATTGGAAAGCGCACTGGAAAAATCTGAAAACCAGCGCCTACCTTAGTTTTGAATCTATCCACCGAAACATAAGCGGCGAAGAAATACCGGTGGAAATAACCGCCAACTATATGCAGTGCGATAACATGGAATACAACGTAGCCATAGCCCGAAATATCCACCTGCGCAAAAAAGCCGAAAAACAGCTGAAATTCACCTCATTTTCAGTTGAGCATACGGCAGATTCTGTTCTTTGGATTAATCAAAGCGGCAGTATAATAGCCGCCAATATGTCTGCCTGCCAATCACTGGGCTACACTCGGACAGAACTGTGCAGTTTAAACGTAATAAATATAAATCCTGTATGCGTTGCGGAAAGATGGAAAACTCTCTGGGTCAGACTAAAACAGGCTATCAATTTCTCATTAGAATCTGACATGTTTACAAAAAACGGGCAGCAAATACCTATTGAAGTAATGTGCAATTTCCTTGAGTTTGAGGGGATTGATTATTGCTGTGCCGTATTACGGGATATAACTGAGCGCAAGAAAGTGGACGCCCGGTTATTAAGGGCGGCAGAGGAATGGAGAATAACATTTGATAATATATCCGATATAGTATTTCTGCTGGATAATGACTTTAATATCCAGCGGGCTAATCGGGCATTTACAAAAACCCTGAACTGCCAGCCCCAAGACGTTTTAAACAAGAAATGCTACCAGGTACTGCACCATGCCGATTGCCCAAAAGTAAATTGCCCGAAACTTATAGCTTTTAATACAAAAAAGACCCAGCGTATCGCGTATTTTGAGGAAAATATAGATAAGCATTTTGAAGAAACAATTGACCCCATTCTGGACGCAAACGGGCTATCTATGGGAACTGTGCACACCATAAAGGATGTTACCGAACATCATAAGATAGCCGCCCAACTGATGATAACTGATCGGCTGGCTTCACTGGGCGAATTGTCCGCCGGACTGGCTCATGAACTTAATAACCCTCTGACCAGTGTGATAGGTTTTTCAGAGCTTATTCAGGAGAAAATTCTGCCCGAAGACCTGAGACAGGATATCCAGATAATCAGCCAGGAAGCTCAGCGGGCGGCTGAAATAATCCGTAACCTTCTCACCTTTGCCCGCCGCCATGAACCATCCAAAGACTGGGTGGACATGAACCAGATAATACATAAGGTGCTTGCTATCTGCAACTACGGGCAGAAAGTCCATAACATTCAGCTAATTACCAATCTGGATCCAAATTTGCCGGAGATAAAAGCAGACTACTTCCAGATGCAGCAGGTGCTTTTAAATATAGTCATAAATGCTGAATATTTTATGACCCAGTCACATGGTGAAGGTACCATAGTAATCTCAAGCCGCAAATTTAACGACAGTATCCAGATTTCTATTCGGGATGATGGTCCGGGTATGTCAGAAAATGTCTTAAATCATATATTTGATCCGTTTTTTACCACTAAAGAAGTAGGCAAAGGTACGGGGTTAGGACTATCTATCGGACATGGTATAATCACCCAGCACGGTGGTAAACTATACGCAGAAAGTTCCGAAGGTAAGGGCGCTACCTTTTTTATAGAGATTCCAATCAACCAGCCAGATTAAATAACCGTCAGTTATTCTAAGAGGTATGCATGATTACAAAAAGTGAAACTGTCTTAACAGTAGATGACGAAGACACGATACGCCGTCTGCTTTACCAGAAAATAACCAGCGAAGGCTACAAATGTCTGACCGCCTCAAATGCTACCGAAGCTATGGAAATAGTAAAAAACCATGATATCGCACTGGCAATACTGGATATAAAGATGCCCGGGCTTTCCGGCATGGATATTTTACCCGAAATCCGTATTGTCTCACCTGATACCGCTGTTATAATGGCCACAGCCATAAGCGATACCGATACCGCCATAAACTGCATGAAGCTGGGCGCATATGACTACGTAACCAAACCGTTCAAACTGGATGCCGTAATCATGGGTATGGAGCGGGCACTGGAAAAACGCCGCCTTATACTGGAAAACCGTGATTACCAGGAACATTTGGAATTAAAGATAAAAGATCAGGCGGAAAAAATCCGCGGTTCTTTCTTCAACGCTATTACTTCCTTGGCTTATGCACTTGAAGCCAAAGACAGTTACACTATCGGCCATTCACAGCGGGTAGCTGAAACTTCAGTGGCTATTGCCGGCGCTATGGAGTTACCTTTTGCCACGGTTGAGCAGATACGTTTAGCCGGGCTGGTACATGACATAGGCAAGATAGGTATCAGGAGTGCCTGCCTGAATAAGGCCGGCAATCTGACCGAAGATGAATATAACCACATCAAAACCCACCCCAGCGTGGGTGAACGCATTCTTTCCCCCATAACCGAAGACCATGAAATTCTGAAAATAGTCCGCCACCATCATGAGCATTTTAACGGACGCGGATATCCTGACGGGCTGAAGGGTGAAGAAATACCGCTGGGAGCCAGAATAATGGCACTGGCTGATGCCTATGATGCCATGACCTCTCTCAGACCATACCGCAAAGCTATGACAGATATAGAAGCATGGGAAGAGCTGAAACGGTGCTCAGGTATACAATTTGACCCGGAGATTGTAGCTGTATTTGCCCGTATGAACAACCATACCTAATGGCAGGCGCAATTATCCAGATACTGATCTACCAGCTTGACACCCGACTCGCTGGTACACAATGGCTGGGCAGCCCGGCTTCCATCACGGTAAACCGTTATACCCTTAAGCCCCTGATCATAGGCCATGTTAAACACATTTGCCATATCCTCACGGGTAGCTTCATGCGGGAAATTTACAGTCTTGGAAACCGCATTGTCAGTATATTTCTGGAAAGCCGCCTGAATACGGATATGCCATTCGGGGCGAATGCGGTGAGCGGTAACCAGCAGGCGTTTAAGCCAGTCCGGTATACACTCCATATCATGCAGGTGGTTTGAGGAAACCAGCTTTTCAAAAAGCTCTCTTGAATGAAACCCTTCACGTCTGGCCATTTCTTCAAAATACGGGTTTATCTCCAGCAGATTTTCACCATCAAGTATATTCCTCACAAATACCATGGCAAAAGAAGGCTCTATGCCTGAAGATACCCCGGCGATAATAGAAAGCGTGCCGGTAGGAGCTATGCTGGTACAGGTAGCATTTCGCATGGGGCGTCCACCCGGTACGTCATACATACTGCCTTCATAAGCGGGGAAAGACCCTCTGATTTCGGCCAGCTTGGATGAAGCCCGATGAGAAGTTTCTTTGATAAAATCCATTATCTGGTCGGCCTGAAATATAGCTTCTTCAGAATTGTAAGGTATGCCCATTAAAACCAGCATATCGGCAAAACCCATGACCCCCAAGCCTATCTTGCGATTACGCAAAGTGGCTTTTTCAATTTCAGGGGTGGGAAATTTATTTACGTCTATTACATTATCCAGAAAACGGATAGCCATTTTGACTGTCCGCCCCAGTTTTTCATAGTCCACCACTACCCGTTCACCGTCACGCTTAAGCATACGGGGCAAAGAAATTGACCCCAGATTGCATGATTCATACGGCAAAAGGGTTTGCTCACCGCAGCCGCTTACGTGCCTGATGGGAGCTATGGATGGGGTGGGGTTATCATCATTTATGCGGTCTATAAATACCAAGCCGGGGTCACCCGTTTTCCATGCCTGGTCTACAATACAATCAAACACACAGGCGGCATTGAGCCTGCGGACTACTTCACCGGTATGGGGATTAATAATGTCATAGTCTTCACCACTGCGCACCTTGGTCATAAAGTCTCTGGTGACCACAACTGAAATATAGAAATTAGTAAGGGCATTGGGGTCACCCTTGCACGAAATAAAATTGAGAATATCCGGATGGGTTACATCCAGAATAGCGGCGTTACACCCCCGGCGCACACCACCCTGACGCACATAATCTGCGGCGGCGGCAAATATATTTATTACCGAAACCGGTCCTCCGGCCACTTCCGTCAGCTCACCCACTTTGTCTCCGGCAGGACGCAGGTCAGAGAAAGAAAACCCGGTGCCACCCCCGCTTTTATGAATAAGAGCCGTCTGTTTTACGGCATCGAAGATAGATTCTATGGAATCTTCTACCGGCAGGACAAAACAGGCCGAAAGCTGGCCAGCCTGCCGTCCGGCATTCAACAAGGTAGGAGAATTAGGCAGGAACTCCAAGCGGGACATAGCCTGATAAAATTCCTCTTCAATACGGCTGGTATCCGTACCCGGTGCATATTTGTGTTCGGCAGATGCCATCACTTTGGCAACCCGGTGAAACATATCTTCCGGCGTTTCAATCACCCGGCCACTATCATCTTTTTTAAGATACCTCTTCTCCAGTACCCTCTTGGCGGTAGTGGATAAACGCACATTTGCCGGAATTGATTGTCTGCCGAATCCTACTGTCATCTAAAAAACCTTAACGGCCTTATCACCGATTCGTTTCATATCCAGAGTAAGTACTACTACGTTATTCAGGTATTTGCGGGCAACCACGGCAGCTTCTTCCACTTCTTCCTTGTTAGCTGCCCGCCACGGGCAACCCGGAATTGGGAAATACGCATCTATACGGAAAGACATATCTTTATCTATACTGGCCAAAAACTGGGCAACCTTTTCTATCTCGTCTTTGGCAATATAATCAGGTATATACACCACTTCCACGTGAAGTTTGCGGTCACCCAGACCGGCATGTATTTTCTTCAGATTTTCCAGCGCAGATTTATTTGAACGGCTGGTATAATCACGATAAATATCTTCGGAGTAAGCCTTCAGACTAAAAATAATCTGGTCAATATCTGTAAGATCTGGCATCCTGATACCATTGGTCAGCAGGATATTGAAAGAACCATATTTTTCATGAACGGCCTTGGCAAGTTTAGGCAGTTCGGGATCAAGTACCGCTTCAGTACCCAGAAAAACCGCGTATTTTATAGTGTACCCGTCTATCTTTTCCATGACCTGGTCAAAAGACAGAAATTCAGTGGGAGGAGATTGTCTTTCACGGGTAATGATTTCGGCTACCGGGTCATCCAGCAGGCCAAAATCATAAACCTCGTAATTGGTATAACAACCACGGCATTTTAAATTACATTCAGTCCAAAAATGAAAATCCATTGAATGGTAACTTGGCTCATATGCCAGATGATAAACCTTCATTCAGTCCCCCAAACATGATTAGCAAGCCTCTTGGAAGGCTCGCCTTTATAAGTATAACACTGTTAAAATACCCAAACAATAATCGCTTTTAGCAATCTAACTCTTTGTTTGCTAGAATTTATTGTACCATATGTTTTTGCTTTTAGCATCAGGTTTTTTAAATATTTCCCTAAGCATTCCGGATATTTTGTATCAGCTTAAATCCCCAGCAGTATCAAACCGAAATGCATAGCCAAAGTAAGCCCGGTTGTCCAAACCGCCACCCCGACTGATATCCAGATAAATAGCTTAAGTCTGTCTGCACTTAGCATAACACCCAAAAAGGCAGCTATGGGGGCACTGGTCAGCACGGGAGATAAAATGCCTAACCCGATAATCCCATATTTCAACCAGACTTTGTACAAACGGCCTGAATGAAGTCTTTCCTGCAGGGCAGAAATGATTTGGGCAAACAGGGCTGAGAGGCTTAACGTTGCATCACCGGTACGATTTTTATCCAGCCAGCGGTTTGAGCCGCTGCGTACCCGCTCTGCCAAAAGGATTATAATACCTACTCCAACCAGAGTGCCCCCGATTACCAGCAGGATAACCAGCCACGGGTCTAAACCCCAAATCAAACCTATAGGTATCGCAAGCCAGATTTCCACCAGTGCCAACAAAAATACGCCGATTATTTGAAAAAACATCTATCTATAAACCTGTACTTTCAACTATCCTTGTCTTTTGAAACCTGTTTGACATATAACCGCGGGGAGGTGGATACAACCTCTTTCAAAGCCAGTATCCGGTCTTTCAGTTCCTTCCCGCAGGCATCTGTTTCCAGATATTTCTCAAGCAGGGTTTTATCCAGTTCTGAAACCTTATCCCACAACCCCAGCGGTTCAAGCAAATCATATACCGCCTGGTTGTTATACCCGCTGCGTGAAACCTCTTTGTAGCTTAATGCGTGTTCACTGCCAAATACCCGCCCAAGCGAACTAGCACGGCAGTATTCAATGATAGCCTCTTTGAGGCTTTCTATCCGGACTTCAATTTCATTTTTCCGTGACTGAAGCATCACATATTCCTCTACCGCTAAGGGTATATCTATAGGTGATGCTTCGGGTAACTGCGGAGGGGGTGCATATTTGTGGCGATACAGCGGACAAAGATGGGCAAAGTCACACGGGCAAAAATTGTTTTCGCAGGCAGGGAAAATGGCCTTTTCTATTTTTCCGGCTACTTCCAGCACCAGCCGCCGGGCATCAGCGATAACCTCTTTACTTCTGGCAGGACAACGCATAACTGTATTTGAACGCAGGTGATACAGGCAAAGTTCACCTACCGGCAAATACCAAATCTGCTCTACCGCCAGCTGGTAAAGGCTTAGCTGGAGGTTGTCTTGAACGTATTCAGCCGAAAACAGGTCTTTATTACTCTTGTAATCCACAATACAGAGTTCACCTGAGGGGAGTTTATCCACCCTGTCTATCTTGCCGGTTAGTTTGACTCCATCCAGATTTACGGTGTACTGGTGCTCTACTGCCAGCGGCATATGAAAATCAGCCCGGTGTATGCGATGGAATTCCGCAAGTATCTCCCTGCCTAACTGGCGGTAGTTTTTTTCTATTTCAACAGATTCGTATCCTCCAGACCGCCAGTGCGACTGGTAATACTCCATCAGTTTTTCCAGACTGAGGGGTGGAGGTACTTTTACCCTGAAAAAATGCTCGGCACAGTCATGCAAAGTTGTACCAAAACTAAAATATCCCTTTTCTAACGGTTTCAGGCCATCAATATAGAGAAAACGGTATTTTAGGGGACAGCTTTGGTACTGGTCTATCTGGCTGTAAGAAAGGGGACGCATAAATACTCCGCCTGTAAAACTGATATAATATTAAAGTACATTATAGCCTTGTTCTCAGGGCTATGGGAAGGTGCAAGATAGGCTTGGAAGATGTATCTTACCTTTTAGCCCTTGCGGGCGGACTGGCCGCTTTTTTCTCACCATGTGTACTGCCAATGATGCCCATTTATTTGGCCAGTCTGGCCGGAGCTGATGTCCTTGATGCCCAGCCAAACTCCATTACTTCTTTTAAAGCTCTGCGGCATTCAATAGCCTTTGTAGCCGGTTTCAGCCTTGTCTTTACCAGCCTTGGGGCTTTATCCGGGCTGGGCGGGGTTATCATAAACCCCAGTGACCTCTGGGTAAGGATACTTTCCGGGGGAATGCTTGTTATCTTTGGCACATATATGCTACTCAGCCTGCGTTTTCCGTCCCTCAGTTTTGAAAAGCATCTGGCCAGTCAGCAAAACCTGAGAACCGGGGGATATATCAGGTCTTTTTTAAGCGGGGCGGTTTTTACCCTTGCCTGGACGCCCTGCATAAGCCCAATGCTGGGAAGCATACTATCCATTACATTCGGAGGGGAAAGCCCGCTCTATGGTTCGGCTCTGCTGGCTGTTTTCTCTCTGGGTATGGGCATTCCATTTGTACTGTTGGGACTGCTCATTCAAAAGACCTTACCGCTCGTACATAAAATCAGCCGCTACTCAGCTGCTATATACGGTGCAAGTGGCGTGATACTGATATTTATTGGTATACTTATACTTGGTAATCGAATAGGTTTTTTCAGCACTCTGCAGATTTGAAATGAAAAGTAAACTTATAGCCCTCAGTTTCCTGCTTCTTAGTAGCCTTTGCCTGTCCGCCTGCAGCCAAACCACGCCAGTTCCGGCTGACAATGGTGAACAACCTGTGGCAGGCATTAAAATAAACAATCTGGCACCTGATTTTTCCCTGAAAAACCTTACGGGTCAGGAAATAAGGCTAAGTAACCTGCAGGGTTCAGGGGTAATTTTAAACTTCTGGAAAATAAGCTGCAGTTACTGCAAACAGGAAATGCCTTTCTTTGAAGCGGCCTACCTAAAAAACAAGGCTCTCCCCAGCGGCATTAAGATTCTTATGGTAAATATAACAGAAAATAAATCACTGATAGAGCAGTTTCTGAAGGACAACCGGTTTACCTTTCCGGTACTGCTGGATACCACCGGTGCTACAGGGCAAACCTATAATGCCAATTATATTCCCATTACCTATTTTATAAATGCCGAAGGCATAATAAAAGCCATAAAATTCGGGGCATTTTTCAGCCAGACAGATTTTGATAACCAGCTAAACAAGATAAACTAAGAACTAAGGAGTAACCAATGACTGATATATTAAACGAAGCATCAAATATAGCCCAGTGCAAGGAATGCCCCTGGTACCGGGCTTGCACAACTCCCATGCGCTACACCTCTGAAGATATCCGCCGTCAGGTGCAAAATGGCGGTCCGGGTATGAATGCACCTCAGGATGAGGCTGCTATGCAACAAATGTTATCCATGGCTTCCGCCGCCCAAAACTCCATGCTGGAGGCTTGCCCCATTTTCATTGAACGCCTGCGGAATAACCCTAAACTGGGGCAGAAGCTAAAGGAAATGATGCAGAACTGGAGTCAGGAAATAAACTAAAGAAGCGGCTGGCTGAAATAGGTATCCACGATATAACGGGCTGTTTCGGCTACCGCTTTTTGAACTTTTCCGGTTAACCCCTGTTCCATCTCAAGGGGAATGTATTCAGGCTTAACTGCCAGTACATCTATTCTCACGCCCCCGTCAGCATGAAGCTCTTTTAGCATATTCAGAGTGGGCATAAGGTGTAGAGAAAAGTCATTTATCTTTTCCGGAGATACCTGGTCTACCGTTAATAGCCCCATTTCCCCTACTCCCAGCCCTGTTTCCATAGCATCTACCAAAACTATAACTTTAGGCTTGGTGTCGCTTATTATTATGTTAAATAAAAGCTCTCGGATAGCTGTGCCCACATCCATAACGCAGGCAAAAGAAGGAACCCGGCTATGGGTATTTAAGTAATCTGCCACAGCCGGGCCAAAACCGTCATCACCATAGAGTATATTTCCGCAACCGAATACAACCACCGGACGGGAACAATACTCCGGTAAATAATCCATATTTAGTTAGAGTAAGTCTGGACCAGCTGGCCGTTTGCATCAACTATATCCAGCCTGACCGCTACTTTGCCGTTAAGCTCGTGAGTAGAGCAGGACAAGCAAGGGTCATAAGCCCGTATAACCATTTCAATTTCATCTAAAATAGTTTCGTTGTATTTGCCACCCTTGATAAGAGTTTGGGCGGCTTGTTTTACGGACATGTTTATAGCAGCATTGTTCATAACAGTAGCTACCACCAGATTGGCATCGGTAACCAGACCATTTTCGTCCGTAGTATAGTCGTGGATAAGAGTGCCGCGGGGGGCTTCTACACAACCCACTCCCCGACCGGCTTTGGGAGTTACCGGTACGCGGGTATTGGTGCTGGTAATTTCGGGATCAGAAAGAAGCTCTATCACTCTTTCTGCATTGTATAAAAGCTCTATCAGGCGTGCCCAGTTGAAAAGGAGTGATTGCTGGGCAGGACGGCCGAATTTAGCCCTAAATTCTTCCAGTTCTTTTTGAGCCAGAGGGGTAGCAATCCGGTCACAGGCATTTATACGGGCCAGAGTATTTACCCGGAAAATGCCGGAGGGATTGTCCAAATCCATATTGAACTCACCCAGCTCCTTGGCATAAGGGAATTTGGCGTAACTCCAGTCTTCTACCCGTTCGGTAATGTGATCAAGGTAATCTTTTGGGGCAAATTCGGTAAACTTGCCATCAGGACGCATAAGGCGAAGATTGCCGTCATACTGGTTTAGAGCACCATTTTTATCCACCGTACCCAAAAAGCCGGTCTTGATAACACCAATTTCCTTGATCAGGCCTTCATATTTGCTGAAAAGATTTTCTTTGGCATAAGCTATGGAGAACTTGGAGAACTCCAACAGCTCTTTAGCCATTTCCATCATTTTTTCACGTTCAGTTTCAGTAAGCGGTTTTGAAAACCCGCCAGCCACAGCCGCTACCGGGTGGATATCTTTTCCCAGCAGGTAATCAAGCATTTTTGAGGCCAGATGGCGCGAACGGATAACCTTCTGCCCCAGTTCAGGCATCTTCTGGGCTATACCGAAAACATTGCGCATGGAGTAGTTTTCACCCGGACCCATTACAAGGTCTGCTCCAGCTAAAAAGAAGAAGTGGAGAATGTGTTCTTCCAGATAAGCGGTGGCATTAGCCAGCTCACGCAGTTTGCGGCCGGCAGACGGCGGGGTAACCCCGAAAACACTGTCACAGGCCTTAGCAGAACACAGATGGTGGGAAAGCGGGCAAACACCGCAGATACGCGGGGTAATACGGGGCATTTCCTCTACCGGACGCCCTATACAGAATTTTTCAAAACCGCGAAGCTCTATAATATGCATGCGGGCATCAGATACATTACCACTATCATCAAGGCTTATAACAACCTTGGCGGCACCTTCAATCCTGGTAACCGGTTGAATTGTAATCTGCTTCATATATATCCTCCGAATAAACTAAGGGTAGTTATTACTTATCCTGCGGGCGGAGTCTACCCGAACCGATAAAGCGGTTTATGGTGGCCACCCGGTCAACAATCTCCTTTGGATCACGCCCGATATAGCTTAAAGAACCCATCATGTCGGCAGTGGGATTAGAACCCTGCCGGATAGGCCCGAAACAGCCGCGGCAAGGCATATAAGCCTTTATACAGCGGGGAATTTCTTCTGAAGGGTCAGCACCCAAAATACGGTTGCAACCGGCCTTGGTAACCGGTCCCAAACAGAATAACCCCTGTTCGTTCAGACAGCGCATATTGTCATATCGGCCGGGGGTAAACTGGGCGTTCTGCAAAGAACGTTTGATAGGTCCGCCGGTAGATTGTTTTTCGCGTATGGTGGGGCAAGTATCACAAACACTTCTTTCGGGAAGTGCAAAGCTTTTACCTTCAAGTACCGCACCCAGCAGTTCAGCTATATGGGTGGGTGTGGGAGGACAACCTGGCAGGTGAATATCTACTTTGATCATTTCATCTACGGCGTAAACACGGTCAAGCATTTTGGGGAGGGATTTATCACTGGGAGAATCAGACTTTTCAGTGCCTTTCTCCTTGCTGTAAATCTGTTCCATCATTTCTTCGGTAGTGGAAAGATTAGCCAGAGCGGGGATACCACCGAAACAGGCACACGTACCCAAGGCTACTATTATCTTGCACTTCTTGCGCATTTCCAGAGCCAGTTCCCGGTTTTCCTCATTTCTGATACCGCCGGTAATTATGCCAAGATCAGCTTCGGGGATTTCCAGTTTCTTGCCGTCGCCGCACTGTCCAAGAAGTTTATGGTCCATAAGAACAGGCATATGAACTATTTCCAAGTGGGGTAAAACATCCAGCAGTGGTTCGCCTATATCCAGTAGAGAGAGCTCACACCCTCCGCATACTGCAAACCATTCTTCAGCAACACGGACCATTTTATCCTCCTAGCCATGTCTTTTGCTTTCCCGTGCTATATAAGCAGGTAACACACACAAGGTACTGTATAAAACAACTGTTTATATTCTAGCACCTAAAAAACGTTTTTACCATTCACTTTAAGTTAGTTTTACTTATATATCAGCGAAATTTACACCTGTAGTTTAACACTTGTAACCCAACAGGGCAAAACCTGCCAAAGTCTCCGCGAATATCAGTCTAAGTGCTTGCACATATACCCAGCCACCAGTTCATACCCCAGTGACCTGTAATACTCTCTGGCACCCACCCCGCTTAAAATAGCCAGTGAGTCAAGACCGAATTCATCACGGGCTAAACACTCCGCTTCCGCCAGCAGTTTCCGTCCAAGACCCCGGTGCTGGGCAGACTGGTCTCCCTGTTCCCCAAGTGAAAGTTCTGTGCCATACACATGCAGTTCACGCACCAGCCCTGTTTTAGCACCATATTTCTGACCCAGAACAGGCAGCGATGCACAGGGTATACGCAATCTGAGCAGACCATACAGAGTGTCAGAGGCATCTTCAAAGCTAAGGAATATCTCCTTGCCACCTGAGGCAGGATAATCAAGACGCCTTAAGGTAGGTTCACCGCTGGTCTGCCCTTTCCGCTGGCGGTGGCCGTATTCACGGCAACGTATGCACCTGCACTTCTGGTGGCGGCTTTCCAGTATCTGGCGAACCCCGTCCCTCAGGGAGTCTTTGAGGCCGGCGCTAATAAATACAGCCGGTATATCCCGAAGTACCCGTGAAATACGCACGTAAGGCGGCACCAGTGCTTTGATATCCGCAATCAGCCCGGTCATGGTGCCATTGGGATAGGGGGTGTACCTTCCCTCTTTCCACCACTGTTCTAGTATAGTTCCTTCCACTACCATAGTGGGATAAAGCTTAAGCCCGTCAGGGCAAAACCGCGGGTCTTCAAACACCATCCGGGAAAGTGCCAGATCTTTTTCAGGAGAAGAGCCGGGAAGTCCGGGCATCCAGTGGTAATGCACTTTAAGGCCGTATTCACGCAGAAGACACGTAGCCTCAGCCACATCTGAAACCCTATGTCCCCGTTCAACCAGCTTATAAATATCATCATCCAGCATCTGGACGCCAAGTTCCACTCTGGTAGTCCCGAAATCTATCATCCGTTGTATTTCGGCCTTCCCGCAAATATCCGGACGGGTTTCAATACATAAACCCACACAGCGGTGCTGGGCGGTTTCATTTATGGTTTTGGCTTCTTCCAGACTGCCGGCCACCACTCCGTTCAAAGCGTCGTAGCAATCTTTAATAAAGCCGTACTGGTAAGTGATATCTGCCGAAAGGAAAGTGCCACCCATGATTATAAGCTCAACCTTATCCGTAGGGTGTCCCATGTCCTGTATTATCCTCAGGCGAAGGGCAACCTGTTTATAAGCCTGGTATTCACAGCTTTTAGCCCGCAAAACAGCCGGAGATTCAGGTGTATAGCTTTGGGGAGTAGCGGCAAAAGTGGGGCAATAAATGCACTTGCCGGGGCATGGTAGCGGCTTGGTCATAACCGCCACCGGGGTAACACCTGATATTGTTCGGGAAAGCTTCTTCATATATACTCTTATCTGTAAGGATAGTTAATTATAACCTAAAGCTATGAACGAACAAAATTTTACTTCCCAGTCACAGGTGTTTGACCGTATAGCCGCCGGCTGGTACAGCTTTCGCCATCGCTCCATTTTCAGCCGCGAGCTTTCAGCACTGGCTGCAAAATGGCAAACAGGCAAGCTTCTTAATGCCGGTTGCGGCTGCGGAGCAGACTTCATACCCTTTAAAGACAGCTTTGAACTTTATGGTATAGACTTTTCAGCCGAAATGATAAACCAAGCCGGAAAATATGCCCGCAAGCACGGCTTCAAACCTAATCTGGCAGTGGCAGATATGCAAAATCTGCCCTTTGAAGATGCCGAGTTTGACTGGCTGATTGCCGTAGCCAGTTTTCACCACCTGAAAGGGCAGGATTCCCAACTAAAAGTCCTGCAGGAATTCGGAAGGGTATTGAAAGACGATGGTCAAATATTTCTGACAGTCTGGAACCGCCTCCAGCCCCGCTTTTGGTTTAAGGGGCGAGAGACTCTGGTGCCATGGAAAAGCCCAGACCAAATACTCAAACGTTATTATCGCCTGTATACCTGCTGGGAGATTGAAGCACTGGTCAAAAAAGCCGGCTTCAGGGTAGTCAGTTCGTCAGGCGAAAAAAGCCACCGCGGACCAAAATATTTCGCCCGGAATATTTGCCTGCTACTTGAAAAACAAACTTTAAAAAAATAAGACTTTAGGATATATTGGTATAAGGAATATGGCAAGTAACAGTTGCGAGAGAGGCTCAAGACCTTCCATGATAATCCCCACCCTGATTCTGGCAGTTATAGCAGTGGTGGTTAGCATTATTGCTTACAACAAAAACGGCGCCCACGTAGAGGGATTTAAAGCCGCCTGGGATATATTTATTCAGGTATTACCCATGATGGTACTGGCCTTTGTTATTGCCGGTATGCTTAGGGTTATCATACCCGAAGAGACCGTCAGCCAGTGGCTGGGTCAGGAATCAGGTTTCAAGGGCGTACTTATCGGTACGGCTGTTGGCGGGCTGATGCCGGGCGGGCCTTATAGCTGTATGCCTATTGCCGCCGGATTGCTGGGCGGTGGTGCTGGAGCTGGTACTATGGTAGCTTTCATGACCGGTTGGTCACTGCTGGCGGTAAACCGTCTGCCCCTTGAAATTGGCATGCTGGGCTGGAAATTTGCCCTGATACGGCTGGCGGTAACCGCCTTGATGCCTCTGGCCGCCGGAATGCTGGCCAACGCCCTATTTTCCAAGGTAAACCTGCTTGAATAGTTTTGCCCTAAAGGCTAAACTATTACGCTATAAACACAAGTCTGTGAAAGGAAGTACCTGCAAGATGATGGCAAAAATCCCCTGCCCTGATTGTGGCGTAATTGGCAGTTTTTCATTGGCTGACGAGGTATACGAAGGACCTTATAAATGCTGGAAATGCCGCAAACTTTATAAAATACTCATTGAACGGGGTGCGGTCAAACTCTGCGAACCCATAGACGAAATGGAATTTGAACGGCTGAAGTCTCTGGGCGATTTAAAACGCAAGTCACGGGGCGGAGACGAAGAGTAACTACCCCTTAATAAATTTATGAAGCCAGTTCGGCCATTCCCGGTGTGGTTTTCCATTTCCGGGTGTGGCTGTTTTTGTATCCTTTCAATTTGGCCGGAAAATCAGGGCTGTCAATGCTATCTAAAGTCATGATAAGAGCATCTTCGTGGTTATCCAGATAGTATTTTTTCCGTATACCCTTTATGGCAAACCCATATTTCAAATACAGATTTTGAGCTACAATATTTGAAACCCTGACCTCCAGTGTCATTTCAAAGCATTTGTGTTTAATAGCTTCTTTCAGAGAGCTTATCAAAAGCAATTCTCCAAATCCTTTACGGCGATATGCCTCCCGTACTGCCACACTGACCAAATGGGCAGAACCGGCCATGACCCATATAGCACCGTAACCGATTACCTTCGGGTGGTCTGCAACCGGCTGAAGAATAGTGCTGTCATGGTATATGCAATTCCAAAGCCACTTCCAAATATTTATATTGGTTTTAGGCCCAGCTTGGTTAGAGGAATCTCCATCAACCAGCACCATGTAATGAGCCATGATGTTTTCCATTTCACGCTTAAAATTGGTGGCTGGCCACATGGTAGGAAAGGCTTCCCTATCAATCTGATTGAGTTCAGGTATATCTTCGTCTTTTATAGGGCGGATGAAATAGACCATTTATAAAAACCTCTGGCAAATAGTGCAAATATATTTTAGCATATACGCCTTGGCAAAAAGGATAAATATTGTATCTTCAGGCAGGCGGGTCTGTTTTACCGAACCGTTCATACTCGCTGTATATACACCCGCAGTACTGCTGGCGATAAAGGTCCAACGGCTTGGTAATATGCCGGCTGTCCGAATAACGTTTCCTGAGGTCTGCATAAGCAAATTTGACCCCTGTTTCTTTGGCAAAAGCTTCAGCCGAAAAAACTGCTTCCTGATGCTTCTGATGGGGGCTGATAAAAAGGCTGGAAGAGAAATATTCATACCCATACCTTGCGGCATAAACGGCAGTTTGCCCCAGCCGCATATCAAAGCAGGTACGGCAGCGTTCATCCGGTTTTTCGGCTACTTTTTTGAAATATTCAGCCATCTGATAAAGAGGCTCTGTGACAAGCTCAAAACTAAGTTCTTGGGACAATTTTACCATAGCTTCAAGCCTGTTTTGGTGTTCTGTAAAGGGGTGGATATTGGGGTTATACCAGTAAACACTTACCTCAAAACCCTGCTCCTGCCAGTATTTGAAAGAGTAAGCGGTACAATGTGCACAACAGCCATGAAGAAGCAGTTTAGCTGCCATTCTCCGTCCAAAGCCCCTGTTGGTTATTTTTGTCATTCTGATAAGGTATGCTTAAGTGCTGGTAAGCCAGACGGGTTGCCTGACGCCCTCTGGGAGTTCTTTCCAAAAATCCCAGCTGGAGCAGATAGGGTTCGTAAACATCCATAATGGTATCCGCTTCTTCGGAAATAGCAGCGGCAATAGTCTCAAGCCCCACCGGCCCTCCCCCGAATTTATGGATAATGGTTTTCAAAACCTTGTGGTCAATCTCATCCAGCCCCAGCTTGTCCACTTCCAGACAGGCCAGGGATTCCGCCGCAATATCCGCCGTAATCAAGCCATTGCCTTTTACCTGAGCATAGTCTCTTACACGCCGAAGCAGGCGGTTAGCCACTCTGGGAGTACCGCGGGAACGGCAGGCTATCTGGTGAAGACCGTTTTCATCTGCCTCTACCCCCAGTATGCGGGCGGAACGGCGGACTATATCATGTATGGCTTCTTCATCATAAAAATCCAACCGGAATATAGAACCGAAACGGTCACGCAGAGGTGCGGAAAGCATGGCATAGCGGGTGGTCGCCCCTATCAGGGTAAAGTGAGGCAGTTTAAGCCTGAGGCTTCTGGCACCCGGCCCTTTGCCTACCATTATGTCAAGTGCATAATCCTCCATAGCCGGATAGAGCACTTCTTCCACATTTCGGCTAAGCCGATGAATTTCATCTATAAAAAGTATATCAAAGGGTTTCAAATTGGTAAGAATAGCCGCCAGATCACCCTGTCTTTCAATAGCCGGACCGGAGGTAATACGGATATTAACCCCCATTTCCAGAGCTATTATGTGCGAAAGAGTGGTTTTACCAAGTCCCGGCGGCCCATAAAGCAAGACATGATCCAGCGCTTCTCCCCTTTGTTTAGCCGCCTGTATGGCTACCCCAAGATTATCTTTGAGGCGTTTTTGACCAATAAAATCAGGCAGACAACGGGGGCGAAGGCTGGTATCCAGCTTGGCATCATCTGTAACCAGTTTCCCGGAAATCAAGCGCTCTTTTTCCTGTGACATTTGAAGTATTATAGCACAAATAAAGCGTAACACTCCCAAAAGTCAGCCGCCAAAAACAAATTCCGTAAGCCATGTGCCGCTTGAAACTTGAAAAGGTAACAGCAGGTACTTGACCATAAACTCTCCTCTGCCCTGAAAACTATTTCCAACTAATAAAAAAGAGGGGCATAAAGCCCCTCTTTTAAGTCTTTTAAAAATGCTGAAACCTAGAGGCAATTCTCCGGCAGACCGCTCATGGCAGGTGCAGAAGCGGCCGCAGCTATCCGTTCAGCCCTTTCAATAGTAGCTTCTTTGCAGGACTTGCACTGGGCAGGGATAAGCTTACCAATAATAACATTTTCCTTCAGGCCGGATAGCTTGTCTACTCTGCCGTAAATAGCGGCATCAGTAAGCACGCGGGTGGTTTCCTGGAAGGAAGCCGCAGCCAGCCAGCTTTCAGTGCTAAGGGAGGCACGGGTAATGCCCATAAGTACGGTGTGAGCAGTTGCCGGTTCACCGCCTTCGGCCAGAACCTTGGCATTGATATCCTCGTAGCGGAACTTGTCTACCAGTTCACCCGGAACAAGGTCTGTATCACCGGAAGAATCAATACGTACCTTGATAAGCATCTGGCGGGCAATAACCTCTATGTGCTTATCGTTGATATGTACGCCCTGAGAGTAGTAAACCTTCTGGACTTCTTCAACCAGATATTTCTGAACGGCATCTCTGCCCAAAATGGACAGAATATCCTGCGGGTTTATTGAGCCGTCAGTCAGCTGTTGTCCGGCACGGATGGTATCCCCGGTTTTAACCTTTATCTGCATAGCGGCAGGTATGGTGTATTCCCGTTCTTCGCTTTCGCTGTACTTGATGGTAATAAGATTACCCTCTACGGTAACTTCACCGGCCACTCTGGCAACCACATTCTGGTCACTCTGAACAACTGCCTTGGATTTACCTTCCAGTTCAGGTGAAGCCAATACCATACCGGAATCTACCCACTGTCTGCTTTGAACCTGAGTTTTCCAACCGGAAGGCAATTCGTATTCATCCTGATAGACTTCATCTGAGGCTATGCGGATATGGCGGCCGTTTTCATTTTCAATAACCTCTACCACACCGTCTATCTCGGAGATAATGGACTGAACTTTGGGCGGACGGGCCTCAAAGAGCTCTTCAACTCTGGGAAGACCGGTAGTGATATCTACGCCTACCACACCGCCGGTGTGGAAGGTACGAAGTGTCAGCTGGGTACCGGGTTCACCGATACTCTGGGCGGCAATAATACCGACTGCGGTATTCATATCTACCAGACGAACACGACCAAGATCACGCCCGTAGCAGCGGCGGCACATGCCATGAGTGGACTCACAGGTAAGAGGAGAGCGTACAAATACCTCGGTAATACCGGCTTCGCCGATAGCCTTAGCCTTGATTTCATCAATCTCTTCATTGTTATCCACGATAATTTCGCCAGTCTGGGGGTGAACCACATTATGAGCCGTCCAGCGGCCAAGTATGCGGTCAACCAGCGGCGGCAACATACCCTTTTCTTTGGGTTCTATAATCCAGGTGCCGTTTGCAGTACCGCAGTCTTCCTGAAGAATAATAACATCCTGAGTTACGTCTATAAGGCGGCGAGTCAGGTAACCTGAACCAGAAGTACGCAAAGCGGTATCCGCCAAACCCTTACGGGCACCATGGGTGGATATGAAGTACTCCAGGGCTGTCAAACCTTCACGCAGGGAAGACTTGATGGGGAAGTCAATGATACGGCCGGAAGGGTTAGTCATAAGACCGCGCAGACCAGCCATCTGGCGTATCTGGGAAATATTACCCTTGGCACCAGAGTTAGCCATCATGTAAACAGAACCCTGTTTGTCAAAGCCCGCCTGAATAGCATCAGTAATGCGGTCAGTAGTTTCCATCCATGTTTCAATAATACTGTTGTAGCGTTCGTCCTCGGTGATAAGGCCGCGGGCAAACTGACCTTCGGCAATGGCAGTCCGCTCATCAGCGGCGGCTACCAGCTTGGTTTTTTCACGCGGTACTGAAATATCACTCATGGCGATGGAAATACCGGAACTGGTAGCAAATTTGAAACCCAGTTCTTTTATCTTGTCCAGCATGACAGCCATATCCTGGCTGGAAAGTATCTTGTAACAGCGTCCGATAATCTTTTTAATGGCGGATTTGGGTATATCCATATTCTGGAACTCTACAGCCTTGGGCAAGACATCATTAAAGATAATCCGCCCAGTAGTGGTTTCCAGCATATTACCCTTGCCGTCCCGGACTTTGATAATAGCCCGCAGGTCAATGATGCCCATTTCATAATAACGTTTGGCTTCTTCAAAGTCACCGAATATTTTACCCTCACCCTTGGCACCCGGACGAGTGGTGGTCAGGTAGTAACAGCCAAAGACCATGTCAAGGCTGGGAGATACTACCGGTTCACCACTGGAGGGAAGCATCATATTATGAATAGAAAGCATGGTTTCCCGGGCTTCCTTCACGGCCGCTTTGGAAAGAGGCACGTGGACAGCCATCTGGTCACCGTCAAAGTCAGCATTAAAGGCTGAACAGACCAGCGGGTGAAGCCTGAGGGCGCTGCCGTCTATAAGTACCGGTTCAAAGGCCTGGATACTAAGGCGATGCAAAGTAGGAGCACGGTTCAACAGAACCGGCCTGTCCTTGACTACCTCTTCCAAAATATCATAAACCTCCGGGCGGGCGCGCTCTACCAAACGGCGGGCACTCTTGATATTGGGGGCTAACCCATCCCGTACCAGACGGTGCATGACAAAGGGCTTAAACAGCTCCAGCGCCATACGGCGGGGCAAACCGCACTGTGAAAGCTTGAGTGAAGGCCCTACCACGATAACAGAACGACCAGAGTAATCAACCCGTTTACCTAGCAGGTTCTGGCGGAAGCGTCCCTGTTTGCCGCGAAGCAGGTCGGAAAGGGATTTGGCCTTGTGGTCACCATTTACAGCTACACTCTTGCCTCGGCGTCCGTTATCAATAAGCGAATCTACCGCTTCCTGAAGCATGCGCTTTTCGTTGCGGATAATAATCTCCGGTGCCCCGATTTCCATCAGGTGCTGGAGACGGTTGTTACGGTTAATAACCCTTCTGTAAAGGTCATTCAGGTCACTGGTGGCAAAACGGCCGCCATCAAGCTGAACCATGGGACGAAGGTCTGGCGGCAGTACCGGCAGAACAGTCATTATCATCCATTCAGGTTTGTTGCTGGAGCGGCGGAAGGCTTCTACCAGCTGGAGTTGTTTGCCGGCCTTTTTGCGGCGCTGGCCGGAAGTGGAGCGGGTTTCCTGAATAAGTTTGCTCCGTTCCTTGTCCATATCAATATATGAAAGTAGTTTCAGCAGGGCTTCAGCACCCATAGATGCCTCAAAAACATTGCTGAAACGTTGTTTCAGTTCGTAATACTGGTTTTCGGTCAGCAGATTGCCCTTTTGCAGGTCTTTCAGCTGGTCTATAAGCAACTGGATATCTTCTTCCATTTGCTCTCGTTCGGTTGAGAAGTCACGGCGAATCTGGTTTATAGCTTCAACAGTAGCATCTTCAGCTTCCATTTGGGCTACCCGAGTATCTACTTCACTGCCCTTGTCTGCTACCCTCTGGGATGAGATAACCTCAAGGTCTTTGATAGCCTTTTCACGGGCATCATCATTTACCGCAGTGATAATGAAATGCGAATAATAAATTATCCTTTCAAGACTGCGGGTAGAAAGGTTAAGCAGCAAGCCAACCCGGCTGGGAATGCCGCGGGTAAACCAGATATGGCCTACCGGACAAGCCAATTCAATATGCCCCATCCGTTCACGCCGTACCTTGGCACGGGCAATCTCCACGCCGCACTTGTCACAGATAATACCCTTGTAGCGGATACGTTTGTACTTGCCGCAGGCACACTCAAAGTCCTTGATCGGGCCAAAAATGCGCTCACAGAATAAACCATCCCGCTCCGGTTTCAAAGTACGGTAGTTTATGGTTTCAGGTTTGGTAACCTCACCATAAGACCAGCTTCTTATCTGGTCAGGGGAAGCCAGTGAAATCCGTATAGCATCAAAATCGTTAACTTCGTTCATCGTTTTCGGATACCTCTTCATCATTTGATGACACTACCAAATCTTGGTCATCGGCATCTATTACCGACATCATGGAATCTTCACTGATATCCTCTGTATTGGCATACAAAGTTTCAGGAAGTATTTCGGCAGAAATCTCATCACTCGCCGGCAAGTTTCCCTCATTTAAAGAGGACACCTTTTCAGATGGAGCAATTTTGACTTCTTCATTTATTACTTCAACTGCCAGCCCCAGGCTCTGCAGTTCTTTTACCAATACCTTGAAGGATTCGGGTACACCGGGCTGGAGCACATCCTCACCCTTTACTATGGATTCATAAGCCTTGGCACGTCCGGCAATATCGTCTGACTTGATAGTCAGCATTTCCTGAAGGTTATGAGCCGTACCGTAAGCGTACATAGCCCAAACTTCCATTTCACCGAAGCGCTGGCCGCCGAACTGGGCTTTGCCGCCCAGAGGCTGCTGGCTGATGAGTGAGTAAGGACCGGTAGCACGGGCATGTACCTTGTCTTCCACCAGATGGATAAGTTTAAGGATATACATATTGCCTACGGTTACCGGCTGGTCAAAAGTTTCGCCGGTACGACCGTCACGCAACACTGATTTACCCACAATAGGCGAAGGCAAGCGGCTTTGGCTGCTTACGTCGTAAGCTTTCTTTTCCAGTTCAGCCCCGCTTAAAGCGGAGGCATCTACACCCATATCCTTAAGCCAAAGCTTAAGGCTGACTTCCTTGGCCAGACCGGGGTGCTTTTCATCAAATATTTTCTTGCCGTCAAAGCCCTGCTGTTTTATCCACTCTATAGCCTTGTGAGCGTCTGCACTGGGACGTTTGTTTTCAGGGCTCATATCTATTGCACCGGCCTTGGCAGAGAGCCAAGAACGGGCCAAAGCGTCTTCAATTACAGTATCATCGGCACCGTCAAATACGGGGGTGGCCACCCTAAAGCCCAGCAGATGCCCTGCCCAGCCCAGATGAGTTTCTAGAATCTGCCCCAGGTTCATGCGTGAAGGTACGCCGATGGGGTTCAAAACCACGTCCACCGGAGTGCCGTCAGGCAGGTAAGGCATATCTTCTACCGGGGCAATTATGGATATAACACCCTTGTTGCCATGGCGGCCGGCCAGTTTGTCACCCACTGAAACCTTGCGTTTCTGGGCAACCCAGACCTGTACCCATTTATTAACTCTGGCAGGCAGGTCATCACCGCTGTCACGGGAGAAAATCCTTACATTTATAACCTTGCCCCATTCACCATGAGGCATACGGAGTGAAGTGTCTTTAACTTCGCGGGCTTTTTCGCCGAAGATAGCCCTAAGCAATTTTTCTTCAGCTGAAAGTTCGGTTTCACCCTTGGGGGTGATCTTACCAACCAGAATATCGTCAGGGCCAACTTCAGCCCCTATGCGGATAATACCGTCTTCATCCAATTCGCGCAGGCTTTCTTCACCTACGTTAGGAATATCACGGGTTATTTCTTCAACACCCAGTTTGGTATCACGAGCTTCAAGTTCGTGCTTGGTAATGTGAATGGAGGTAAAGGCATCTTCACGTACCAGCCGTTCACTAAGGATAATGGCATCTTCATAGTTGAAACCCTGCCAGCTCATAAAGGCCACCACACAGTTTTGCCCCAAAGCCAGTTCGCCGTTTTCAGTGGCAGAGCTGTCAGCCAGTACCTGCCCGGCTGCTATCTTCTGCCCCTTGTTTATAATGGCATGCTGATTTATGCAGGTACCCTGATTGGTACGAACAAATTTCTTCAGCAGGTATTCATCGTGTCCGCCTTCGGCGGTACGGATTATTATTTTTTCACTGGTAACCGAACTGGCTACACCGGCATGTTTGGCAAAGATGACCTGACCGGAGTATCTGGCCGCTTCACGTTCCATACCTGTAGCCACCATAGGTGCCTCAGCCCGAAGCAAAGGCACAGCCTGGCGTTGCATATTCGCACCCATAAGGGCACGGTTAGCATCATCATGCTCAAGGAAGGGAATGAGCGAAGCCGCTACACTGAAGATCTGCTTGGGCGAAACATCCATATAATCAATCTTATCTGGGGGCTCTACCACATATCTTTCAGCCGAACGGGCTTCAATCCTGTCATCAAGGAAATAGCCCTTCTCGTCCAAACGGGTATTAGCCTGAGCAATTATATAGCGATCTTCTTCGTCTGCAGGCATATATTTGACTTCGGCAGACACAAAAGGCATAACCGAAATATCACACTCAGGCAGCTTTGAAATAAGCTTGAAACTGTCTTCGCTGATTGTACTGCCGGCAGCCGCCAGTACTTTGCCTTTTTCACTGATTTCAATCTTCAGTTTAAGACCAACCAGTTTTTTATCATTATTTTTCAGTTTTGAATAAACCTTGCGGTAAGGGGTCTCCACAAAGCCGTAGCGGTTAATCCGGCTATAGGTAGCCAGAGAACCGATAAGACCAATGTTCGGGCCTTCAGGTGTCTCAATGGGACAGATACGCCCGTAATGAGAGTAGTGAACATCACGAACATCAAAGCCGGCCCTCTCGCGGGAAAGACCGCCGGGGCCCATGGCAGACAGACGGCGTTTATTGGTTATTTCAGCCAGAGGGTTAGTCTGATCCATAAACTGGGAAAGCTGTGAACCGCCAAAGAACTCCTTAACGGCTGAAACCACAGGGCGGATATTAACCAGAGCACTGGGTGTAACCATTTCCAGATTAACAATGCTCATCCGTTCACGGGCAACTCTTTCCAAACGCACCAGCCCTATGCGGAACTGGTTTTGAACAAGTTCACCTACAGTGCGGATTCTTCGGTTGCCCAAATGGTCAATATCATCCGGAGTATCCTGGCCGTTATTGACCATGATAATCCGCTGGATAATGGCTACTATGTCTTCACGGGTAAGGGCACGGTTTTCACCTACCTCACGGGAAGGCAATTCCAGACGGCGGTTAACCTTGTAACGGCCTACCTTGCCCAGATCATAGTGCTGGGGGTCAAAGAACATTTCATTAATAAGTTTGCGGGCGTTATCCGCGTTTGGCGGATCACCTGGACGCAAGCGGCTGTAAATATCGATAAGGGCACTAATCTCATCTTTTACCAGGGGATCACGGTCAATACTGGACTGGATATAGTGGCGTTCGGGGTCATTATCAATAACCTCAAACAGGTTTAAAATATCCAGATCATCGGAATAACCTATGGCACGCAACAGGGTGCTGACGGGAATCTTGCGGCGTCCGTCAATCTTTACTGAAATAACATCACGGTTGGAAGTTTCAAATTCAAGCCAAGCACCCCTGCTGGGAATAAGGTTGGTATGGCAGAGGGGACGGCCGGTTGCCGGGTCATCTGAAATGGTAAAGTAGACACCCGGTGAACGCAGCAGCTGGCTGACCACTACCCGTTCGGTACCGCTGGTGATAAATGTACCCAAGGCGGTCATAAGGGGAATATCCCCAAAGAACAAATCAAAGGGTTCTTTGATTTCACCGGTAGTTTTTACAATCAACCTGGCCTTTACGTACAGGGGTACAGAGTAGGTCTGGTCACGCTGGGTGCATTCGTATTCGGATAAACGGGGCTCTCTGAATTCGTAGCCTATGAATTCCAGCTCCAGCCTGTTACCCACGAAGTCTTTGATGGGAGAAATCTCCTCAATCAGCTCACGGAGACCCTCCTCTTGAAACCAGACAAAAGACTGCAACTGCATCTCTATCAGGTTAGGTACATTGACAACCTCGGGTAGTTGGGCATAAGATTTGCGGATTACACCAGTGGCGGCGTCGGCCTTCGGTAACATAGATACCATGTTTGCTCCTTATTATAATCTCAAGGGACGTCGTTGCGCTAAAAAACGAAAGCGCACAATAATGCGGCTAGAAGAAAAACTTGTTGTTTTTGGTTTGACATTTTTTTTGGAGGCATAATTTGCAAATAATAATGGTACTCCTGTAAACACAGTTTGTCAAGTATTATACCATTTTTTATGTAACATAAATAGCCCGGTTTGCCAGAATAAAGTCCCCCGCCCAAAAATATTTTATTTGCACCCTTATATTCCTTATATATATAACAAAATTGACGTATATATAGCCTTGTGTTAGTATAAATCAGGTTTAAAAGTTATTTTTTGGCAGGGGTTTCATATTGCGGAAAGCCCCTTTTTCTTTATCAGATATTAAAACGAAATATTTAGCAAGAGGTTGGAAACTTTTATGACACTCCTGGAAGAAGAACTTATCCTCCACGCCTCAGACCAGGATACCCTTATTACCATAGGCGTTTTTGATGGTGTCCATCTGGGTCATCAGCACCTTATAAATGAGCTTAAAAAACAGGCTAAAGAACGCAATTTACAAAGCTGCCTTATCACCTTCAAGGATCACCCCAGCAAAGTACTCGGCCAGGACGATATAAAACTAATATTAAGTTTAGAAGAACGTAATCTGGCACTAGAGCAGATGGGGCTTGACCGTATAATAATGCTTTCTTTCACCCCTGAGATTGCCGAGATATGCGCCACTGATTTTGTGGGATACCTGCTGGACCATCTGCGCATGCAGGGTATTGTAGTGGGTTCAGACTTTGCCTTGGGCAGAAACCGAGCCGGAGATGCTACCGCCCTGCGGCGGCTGAGCCATATTATGGATTTCAGCGTTTCAGTGGTATCCCCGGTGGTCATAGAAAACCAGATAGTCAGCTCTACTGCTATACGCCAAGCGCTAAGGACAGGCAATGTTACCAAAGCCCGGCTGATGCTGGGGAGGAACTACCACCTGCGCGGGACTGTCCAAAGCGGCGCCAACCGGGGTACAAAGTTGGGATTTCCTACCGCCAATCTTACCCTGCCCGGTTATCTGGCTCTGCCGGCAGACGGTGTTTACGCCGCCAAAGCCTTTCTAGCTGAAAAAGAATATAAAGCCGTAGCAAATATAGGCTCATGCCCCACCTTCGGGCAGGAGGAACACCGCCTTGAGGTTCACCTGCTGGATTTCAAGGGAGACATAAAAGGACAAACCCTTAAAGTGGAATTTGTGGAGTTTTTGCGTTCCGAAGTCTGTTTTGCAAATGCCGAAGCCCTGAAAGCCCAAATTTCAGTTGATATATTAAAAGCCAGAGACATACTGAGGTAATACCGAATGAACCAATCTGAAAACCAGATAGACCAGATTTTAAAACGTGGTGTAGCCGAAGTAATTGTAGAAGAAGATTTTAAAAAACTACTCCTTTCGGGACGTAAACTCCGCCTTAAAGAAGGCTTTGACCCCAGTTCACCTGACATTCATCTGGGGCATATGGTAGCCCTGCGGAAACTTCGCCAGCTTCAGGATTTGGGGCATCAGGTAGTCTTGATAGTGGGAGACTGGACAGCCCAGATTGGTGACCCTTCGGGTGCATCCGTCACCCGCCCCATGCTTTCAGCCGAACAGGTAAAGGCAAACGCCAAAACCTATCTGGAACAGTTTTTCAAGATTGTAGATAAAGATAAAACCGAAGTCCGCTGGCAGAGCGAATGGTACGGCAATTTTAAACTGGAAGACGTAGTCCGCCTTTCTTCCAAATTCACCGTAGCCCAAATGCTGGCCAGAGATGACTTTGCCAAGAGATATGCCGCCGGCAAACCCATCAGCGTAACCGAACTGCTCTACCCCATGCTTCAGGCCTATGACTCCGTAATGGTGAAGTCTGACGTGGAGTTCGGGGGTACAGACCAGAAATTTAACCTGCTGGTAGGCAGAGAGCTTCAGGAAATGGTGGGGCAGAAACCTCAGCAGGTACTTATGGTGCCAATACTGGTAGGTACTGACGGCGTCCACAAAATGAGCAAAAGCCTAGGTAACTACATAGGCGTAGCCGAAGACCCGTCAGAGATATTCGGCAAGTGCATGTCTATTCCGGATGAACTGATACTCCAGTATTTTGAACTGGTAACGGATATACCCGACCAAGAAATAGCCGATTTCAAGGCTCAGATGGAAAACGGGCAGGTAAACCCCATGATACTTAAAAAACGCCTTGCCAGTGAGCTGCTAACCCAGCTTTATAACGCAACTGCCGCCCAGGAGGCTGATGCCCGGTTTACCCGGGTGGTACAGCGGGGCGAGATACCGGAAGATATGCCGGAATGCCGTCTGGAAAACGGGCAAAACACTGGTGTAATAGATTTTATTATCCTTTCAGGTCTGGCTAAAAGTAAAAGCGAAGCCCGCCGCCTGCTTGAACAGGGTGCCGTAGAAATAAATTCCGAAAAAATATCTGACCAAAATACTCCTGTAAAATGCGGAGACATAATAAAAGCCGGCAAGAGACGTTACTCCAAAGCTATTTAAAATTTTGCTAAAAGTAATATTTTTTATATACTAAAGGTAATATTAAAAAAGGAGCCAGTATGCAAAACCTGAGAATTCCCGGACCTACCCCCTGTCCTGAAGAAGTCTTAAAAGCCATGGGCCAACAGATGATAAACCATCGCGGACCCGAAATGGCCGCTATCATGAAAGAGGTAGCTGAAAAACTGAAGTATTTCTTCCAGACTAAAAATGATGTCTTGGTGCTCACTGGCTCAGGTACCGGCGGCCTTGAGGCCGCGGCTGTCAACTTTTTGTCCCCCGGTGATACCGTACTTAGCGTTTCCATAGGCGTATTCGGCGAACGTTTTGCCAAGATTGCTTCCATTTTCGGGGCTAAAATAATTGCCCTGAATTTTGAGCAGGGCAAAGCGGCAGACCCGGCTTTGGTTAAAAAAGCCTTGACCGAACACCCCGAAATAAAAGCGGTGCTGGTTACCCACAACGAAACCTCCACCGGTATTACCAATGACCTTAAGCCTCTGGCATCTGTAATCAAGGGCGCCGGCAAATTGCTGCTGGTAGATGCCATTTCCAGCCTCAGTTCCATCAACCTGCCGGTTGATGAATGGGGTTGTGACGTAGTTGTTTCCGGCTCACAAAAAGGCTGGATGGTTCCCCCGGGTTTGGCTTTTATTTCCGTCAGCCCTGAAGCATGGAAGGCCAATGCCGAATCCAAGATGCCCCGTTTCTACTGGGATCTGGCCAAACACAAAGCCAGCATTGAAAAAGGCCAGACACCCTGGACTCCTTGTGTTTCAGTTATTGTAGCTTTGCATACAGCTCTAATTATGATGGAAAAAGAGGGTATGCAGAATATCTTCAAACGCCACCAGAAAATTGCAGACTTTACCCGCAAGAGCGTCAAGGAACTGGGGTTGACCCTGCTTGCCGAAGAGAAATACGCATCCAACACCGTGACCGCCATTGTGGCCACTGAGGGGCTGGATGTAAAGAAGCTCTTAAAGATAATGCGGGAAGAATATAACACCGTACTGGCCGGCGGACAGGGCCCTCTGGAAGGCAAGATTTTCCGTATCGGCCATCTGGGCTGGGTAACTGAAAATGATATTAAAGTTACACTGGATAACCTTAAATTAGCCCTGCCCAAGGCAGGTTTCAGGAGTTAAAATGAAAAAAGTACTGGTAAGCGATGCACTCTCCGCAACAGGGTTAGCCCCTCTTAAGGAGATTGCACAGGTAGATGTAAAGACCGGCCTTAAACCAGAAGAATTGATAAGCATTATCGGTGAGTATGACGCCCTGCTGGTACGCAGCCAGACTCAGGTCACCGCTGATATTATCAACGCCGGTAAAAAACTTCAGGTTATCGGCCGGGCCGGCGTGGGCGTAGATAACATTGACCTCAAAACCGCCACCGGTAATGGTATTATCGTGGTGAATGCCCCCACCGGCAACACTATCTCCGCTACCGAACATACACTGGCCCTTATGCTGGCTATGGCCCGCCATATTCCCAGAGCCAACGCCAGTTTAAAATCCGGCCAGTGGAAACGCAATGAATTTGTGGGCTCTGAACTGAAGGGTAAAACTCTGGGTATTGTAGGCTTGGGTAATATCGGTTCTGAAATAGCCAAACGCGCCCTGGCCCTTGAAATGCGGGTTATAGGTTATGACCCGTTTATATCTATGGAACGTGCCAAAAAACTGCAGGTGGAACTGCTGCCTTTTGAAGACCTGCTGAAGCGGGCTGACTTTATCACCCTGCATGTTCCCATGACCGGTCAGACCAAGGGCCTTATCGGACCCAAGGAACTGGAAATGATGAAACCCACCGTCCGCCTTATCAATACCTCCCGCGGCGGCATTATAGATGAAGAAGCACTAGCCAAGGCCGTTAAGGAAAAGCGCATCGGCGGTGCCGCTATTGACGTATTCTCCAAAGAGCCATGCACCGAGAGCTGCCTCTTTGAGTGTGATAATATTATCGTTACCCCTCATCTGGGGGCTTCCACTGCCGAAGCTCAGGAACTGGCCACCTCTGACGTGGTCAAACAGGTAATAGATGTATTTGAAGGCCGCCCCGCCCGTTATGCCGTAAATGCACCCTATATTTCGGCTGAAAGCCTGCCAGTAGTCGGCCCCTTCATGCCGGTTGCCCGCACAGTGGGCAGTCTGGTAAGCCAGCTGACTGATGGCCATATGAAGAATGTTACCATCAAGTACTGCGGTGAACTGGCCGCTTATGATACCACTGCCCTGAAAGCTCTGGTTCTGGGCGGTATACTTGAACATATCAGCGAAGAACGGGTGAACGTGGTTAATGCTGATATCGTAGCCTCCCAGCGAGGGCTGGGTGTAACCGAACAAAAAGAATCCACCTGCCAGAATTTCTCCAGCCTGATTACCGTTACTATAGATACCGACAACGGCAAATCCAATACTGTCGCCGGCAGTCTGGTACGGGGTGATGTTCATATTGTAAAGCTGAATGATTACTGGATAGATATTGTACCCACCGGCGGTTACTTTCTGTTTGCAGACCATATAGACCGCCCCGGACTTATCGGCTCTGCCGGTAAGATAACCGGTGATGCGGATATAAATATAAGCTATATGCACCTCAGCCGCCAGAAAGCCCGCGGGCAAGCCCTTATGATACTGGCTCTGGACGAACCTCTGCCGGAAAAACAGCGTCAGCAGCTGCTATCCCTGCCGGATGTTCAAATGGTTCAGGTAGTAAAAATCTAGCTTCTCAGTCTTTGGGAAACATAAGCAAGGCTACCGCTTAAATTGCTGGTAGCCTTGCTTATTTGAGGGGAAAAATGAAAATTGGGGTACTGGCCCTGCAAGGGGCATTCCGTGAACATCTAAATATGCTGGGTACGCTCGGAGCAGAAGCGGTGGAAGTGCGCAAGGCCGAAGGACTGCCAGAGCTTTCGGGGTTGATTATACCCGGCGGTGAAAGCACCACCATAACCAAGCTCCTTGATATATTTGGCATGGCAGAGCCCATAAAAGCTTTAGCAAAAAAGGGAATGCCCATTTGGGGTACCTGTGCCGGCATGATTTGCCTTGCCAAAGAACTGCCGGGAGATATTTCCGGAGTCAAACCGCTTGGGCTCATGGATATTACCGTCCGCCGAAATGCCTTCGGGCGGCAGGTAAATAGCTTTGAAGCGATGCTGAAGGTAAAAGGACTGGATGAAGCTGATTTTCCGGCGGTATTTATCCGCGCCCCTCTGGTAGAAAAAACCGGCAAGGGTGTTGAAATACTGTCCAAACTGCCGGACGGCACTATTGTAGCCGTAAGGGAGAATAACCTGCTGGCTATATCGTTCCACCCCGAACTCTCTGGGGATAACCGCTTTCATCGGTACTTT
This sequence comes from Dehalococcoides mccartyi CG5, assembly GCF_000830885.1. NCBI lineage: Bacteria > Bacillati > Chloroflexota > Dehalococcoidia > Dehalococcoidales > Dehalococcoidaceae > Dehalococcoides > Dehalococcoides mccartyi. The sequence goes on along the minus strand of NZ_CP006951.1, from coordinate 448,915 downwards.
GTCCAAATGGCTAAAACTTATAAAGCCTGATTAAATATTTATGTAAATTAATAAAGGGGAGGTTTTAACCTCCCCTTCTTTGTTTTAATAACCCGATAGCTTACTTCTTGGCAATTGCCTCTGATTCAAAACGGTAAACTACCAACCCGGAGGGTAACTTCGGGAAAAAATAAGTAGATTTACGGGGCATGCGGTCTGATACATCTGAAATAGCCTTGATAACCTCGGCCTTCATGGGCTTCAGAATAAAGGCCAACTGGAACTCACCTGACTTTATCCGCGAAACGACGTCATTACGGTCAAAATTGAAAGCTATGCGCGGGTCTTCCACCGTCTTCAACCCCATAAGCTCCTCAAGGATAATATGGTCAAGTATGCTCACGTCCAGTTTTTTGTAAATATCCGAATGGAAGTAAGGCATGAGTTTGCTGGCAGTCTCCAAATCCCTCAGTGTCAAAATGGTAAAGTTTTCAGTGCCTCCCAAACCATACATGACCAGACGGATTTTACCCTCTTCTTTAAAGGCTTTGTCTAAAGTATCCCAAGCCGCAGGCAGTTTGGCAGGTATAGTTGTTACGTCAAAGAACGAAGCCAGTTTGGTCTGCAGGTTTGAAAGAGTACGTGCATCCATACCGCCCAACAGACGATGAGCCGGCAAAACTACCAAACCGGGGTCGGCAAAATCTACCAACGTCATCATTACAAAATTAACCGGATCATCAGAGGGTAACTGCGGGTTACCCGCCAGACGTTCACGCCTGTAGGTCAGAGCACTTTCATAGCGGTGATGCCCGTCTGCTATATAGACGGGTTTCTTATCAAACAAAGCAGTTACCTTGGATATGGCTGATTCATCAGTTACTACCCAGAGTTCGTGGCGTTCGCCTTCAATATTCATACTGACGGTGGGTTTGCCGCCGGTCTGTATTTCCAGTACCCGGTTTATATCTTTTTCAGTATCCTGATACAGTCCGTATACCGGGCTGGTATTGGCACGGACGGCTGAAATAAGGTTAATTCTATCCCGTTTGGGTTCGGCGAGTGTGCCTTCGTGGGGGCGGATAACCATCCTGTCCCATTCCTCAAGCCGCACTCTGGCAATAATACCCCGCCTTTTGTACTGTTTGCCAAACACACTGAAGTAATGGTCATGTATATATATGGCCGCCTTTTTTTCGGCAGTCATTACCCGTTCGCCAATCCATTTTTCCAGTATGGCAGCTGCCCGGGTATAGCGGTTATCTACAATATTATCCTGAGGGGTGGGCTGGCTGTATTCAAGACGTATATAGTTATAGGGGCTACGCTCTTTAAGGGCCTTTTCCTGTTCAGGGCTGATAATGTCATAAGGCGGACAGATAACATCTGCCATATCATCAACAAACATAGGGTTATAACGTAATCCATGAAAAGCCCGAACTTCAGCCATTCTTCTAGCTCCCTCTCACAAAAATCTGGTTTTAGTTTAACTTAGAACGGCGTCTGACGCAAGCCCCCGTTAAACGTAAGGGGCTATACTTTTGTACTTGCTCTAAACATAGGCTGTGATATACTAATAACCTGTATGGAAGATATGTTTTCCCCCTTGATTGAAGTAGAAAACCTAAGGCGTGAAATAAACCGCCATAACCAGCTATATTACGTTCAGGATAATCCTGAAATCTCTGATGCCCAGTATGACACTCTAATCCGCCGCCTGAAAGAACTGGAGGAAGCCCACCCCGAACTGGTTACCCCGGACTCACCCACCCAAAAAGTCGGGGCAGAGCCGCTTAAAGCTTTCGGGATTGTAAACCACCCTTATCCGTTACTTTCTCTGGCAAATGCTTTTTCAGATACAGAACTGGAAGCTTGGTACCAGCGGGTAAAGAAACTGCTGGGTAATATTTCTTTTCAGATAGACTGCGAGCCCAAAATGGACGGCCTGGCGGTAGCCCTTACCTACCGGAACGGAAAATTTGCAACCGGTGCTACCCGGGGTGACGGATTTCAGGGTGAAAATATTACCCGAAACCTGCGGACTATCCATTCCATACCATTAAACGCCGAACCAAACGCACCCCCTGTTTTTGAAGTAAGGGGTGAAGTATATCTTTCCAAAAATGGCTTCGCCAAACTCAACCGCGAAAGGGCGGATAAAGGGCTGCCTCTTTTTGCCAACCCACGCAATGCCGCCGCCGGTTCACTCCGCCAGCTTGACCCGTCAGTTACGGCCGAAAGACCGCTGGATATATTTATTTATGCTTTAGGATATTCAGAAGACAGCCTGCTGCCTGACAGCCACTGGCAAATACTGGATTATTTCAGCAAAATTGGCTTTAGGATAAATCCACTTAACCGCTTGGTAAACACCATGGAAGAAGCCAAAGAATATTACCGCCAGATGGCAGCAAACCGGGCTTCACTGCCTTATGAAGCAGACGGAGTAGTTTTCAAGGTGGACTCCGTCTCTCTGCAACACCGGCTGGGGGACGTAGGTCGTGAACCCCGCTGGGCCATAGCCTATAAATTCCCGGCTGAACAGGTCATGACCCGCCTGAAGAAAATAGGCATATCTGTAGGCCGTACAGGTACATTAAACCCCTTTGCCGTACTTGAGCCGGTAAATGTGGGCGGAGTAGTGGTAAAACAGGCCGCCCTGCATAATGAAGATGATATACTCCGCAAAGATATCCGCGAAGGAGATACGGTCATTATCCAGCGGGCAGGTGAAGTAATACCTGAGGTAGTTGCACCGGTACTGAGTAAACGCAACCCCGAATCAAAACCCTTCAGAATGGAAGAATCTCTGTTTAACCCGAACCTTAACCGCCCTGCCTGCCCGGTGTGCGGCGGGGAAATATACCGCCCCGCAGGCGAAGCTATGCACTACTGTACCAACGTTTCCTGCCCCGCTCAGTTTGAACGCCAGCTTGAACATTTTGTTTCCAGAGGGGCTATGGATATACGCGGTATCGGCGAAAGCCTAAGCGTAATACTGGCACAGCAGGGGCTGGTGAAAAACGTATCGGACCTGTACTACTTGACCACCGCTGATTTACTGCAACTGCCGCGTATGGGTGAAAAAAGTGCGGATAATATAATAGACGCCATTGCAGACAGTAAAACCCGCCCGCTGGATAGGGTAATATTCGGTCTGGGTGTACGCCACGTGGGCAACGAGACCGCCACCCTGCTCTCAAGACACTACGGGAATATATGGGCACTGGCTAAAACCGGTCTTGGTGAACTGCAAACTATACCTGATATCGGTGACAAAATAGCCAGCAGTATCGTAGCGTATTTCAGCGAAGAAAAAAATGTGGCTGTTATCCGCCGTCTGGAAGAAGCAGGCGTACGGCTTACTTCAGACCAGAAACCGGTAAACAAAAATATGCCATTTTCCGGCATGGAGTTTGTAGTCACCGGCAAGCTGGAAAGTTTCAGCCGCGAAGAAGCACAGGAAAAAATCCGCTCACTCGGCGGTACAGCCAAGGATAACGTCACCAAAGCAACCAGCTATTTGGTAGTGGGTGCAGATGCCGGCTCCAAGCTGGCCAAAGCCCGAAGTATGGGTGTAAAAGAGCTTTCCGAACGGGAATTTATAAATATGCTGGAGCAATCTTGATGAAACTTATTATCGGACTGGGAAATCCCGGCAAAGAGTACTCAGGCAACCGCCACAACGTAGGTTTCCAGTGCCTGAGCCGCTTTGCTAAAGAAAATCATATCAGCTTTGATAAAAAATGCTGCCTCTCCCGCACCGGCTCCGGCCGTATAAATGACGAGGAAATAGTGCTGGCCAAACCCCAGACATATATGAACCTCTCCGGCAAGGCCGTCAATCAGTTGCTTCGCCGCTACAACCTGAAAGCCACTGATATTATTGTAGTTCAGGACGATCTGGATTTGCCGGCAGGCAAACTCCGCCTGCGTCTGGGAGGGAGCGCCGGCGGGCATAACGGGGTTTCTTCTATTATTACAGACATTGGCACCAAGGAATTTATCCGCCTCAAGATAGGTATCGGCAAACCAGATGCCCGAAATAACGGGGCTGAAGTTGTAGACCACGTACTGGGCAACTTTGGCGGCGAAGAGCGGGAGATTATAGAAACTGCTATTGCCCGGGCCGCCGAAGCACTCGCCTGCCTGATTACTTCCGGGCTGGATACTGCATCCAACCGTTTCAACTGCTAAATCTTTGCCCCAAATAGTACGGGGGTGTTATAATTCCCTTGCCTTCCATGAAGAATAAACATATATTTGTTGCCGTAATTGGTGCTTCAAAGGCCACCTCTGAAGAAGCCCGCTTGGCCGAAGAAGTAGGCAAAGAGCTTGCTCTAAGGCAAGTTACACTTGTCTGCGGGGGTATGGGCGGGGTAATGGAAGCCGCCTGCCGCGGGGCTTCCTTGAACGGAGGGCTGACCATAGGCATACTGCCGGGAAACAGCCGTGAAGAGGCTAATCCTTACGTCCAAATCCCCATTGTAAGCAGTATAGGTTTTGCCAGAAATATCATGGTGGTCAAATCTGCCCAGGCAGTTATTGCCATTGGCGGGGCTTATGGCACCTTATCCGAGATAGCTTATGCCCTTCAAATCGAGCTGCCGGTAATAGCTTTAAACAGCTGGTCAATGAGTCAGAACGGCAAATCTGACAGCGCTGTAATAAAGGCCGAAAATGCCCTTGAAGCGGTTACCAAGGCTCTGGATTTAATAAACTAATACAAGTGTGAGGTAATTGTGTCTGCAGAAGTCAAGTCTATCAAGGCCAGAGAGATACTGGATTCCCGTGGCAACCCCACAGTTGAAGCTGATGTAGTTCTGTCTGACGGTTCTTTCGGCAGAGCAGCTGTACCTTCGGGTGCTTCTACCGGCAGCCATGAAGCAGTAGAACTGCGTGACGGAGACAAATCCCGCTACAACGGGCTTGGAGTACACAAAGCAGTTGCCAATGTAAATACCTCTATCGCCTCGGCCATATCAGGTTTTAAAGCTTCAGACCAGCAAGGACTGGATAACCTGCTTATAGAACTGGACGGCACTCCCAACAAAGCCAAGCTGGGGGCTAACGCCATGCTGGCCACCTCACTGGCAGTTGCCCATGCCGCAGCCGCATCCCGCCATATGCCTCTTTATCGTTACCTGAATAACTCCGAAGAATATATCCTGCCCGTACCTATGTTCAACATACTGAATGGAGGCAAACACGCCTCAAACTCCACTGACTTTCAGGAGTTCATGGTAATGCCGGTAGGTGCAAAGAGCTTTGCCCAGGCACTCCAAATGGGAACAGAGGTTTACCACAGCCTGAAAAAAGTGCTCAAAGGCATGAACCAGAACACCACCGTAGGTGATGAAGGAGGTTTTGCCCCTTCCCTCCCCACCAATAAAGATGCCGTAGAAGTAATATTGAAAGCCATCGAAAAAGCCGGCTACCGTCCCGGTGAAGATATATTCATAGCCCTTGACCCCGCTTCAAGCGAACTCTATCAGGACGGCAAATATACTCTGGCTACCGAAAACAAGACCCTGAGCAGTGCCGAAATGGTGGACTACTGGTGCGGCTGGGTAGAAAAATACCCCATAATCAGCATTGAAGACGGCCTTTTTGAAGATGACTGGGACGGCTGGAAACTGCTTACCCGAAAAATCGGCAACAAGGTTCAGCTGGTGGGTGACGATTTTTACGTTACCAATATAAAACGTCTGGACAGAGGCATAAAAGAGAAAGCCTCCAACTCCATACTTATTAAACTGAACCAGATAGGCACTCTGTCTGAAACTATTGCGGCTATCAAAATGGCCAATAACGCCGGCTGGACAGCCGTAGTCAGCCACCGCAGCGGTGAAACCGAAGATACTACTATTGCAGATTTGGCTGTAGCTATGAATGCCGGGCAGATAAAAACCGGCGCTCCCTGCCGCTCTGAACGCACTGCCAAATATAACCGCCTGCTTCGCATTGAAGAGGAACTGGGCGGAAAGGCCAAATACCCCGGAAAAGATGCCTTTTTAAACTTGAAATAATAAAAAAGAGGACGTATGAGCCTGCCTGGCCAGACGGGAACAAACTTTAAACAGCCCGACAAATGGGACTGCTACAAGTTTGAGTGCCTTAGTGACTTCCTCGGGGAGTACGCCAAGTCTGTAAGGCAGCCCACCGGTTATCTGGAGGCTTTCGCGGGGAGCAATCAGTCTGTCTGTGCGGGCATAAACTGCCCCAGAGAAGCCTGCCATATATTAAAAGGGAAAGAGAGCTTTTTCAACCAGATAGTACTGCTGGCCCAAAGCGAAACCGCCTTGGCAGCCCTGAGAAAACCCTTACTGCCCGCCCGTGCAGACGTGCTTTCGGGCAGCTTAATAAACGAAGAAACCCTGCAAAAAGTGCTGGACAGTTTCCCCCGAAGCGAGGCCGTATTTATCCTGCTGGAACCGCCCGGCTTTCACCACCTGCGATTCTCCAGCCTGAAAAAGCTGGCACTCAGGGGGATAGACAAAGACGGCCGCAAACCGGATATGCTGCTGGTGCTGCCGCTGGAGATGTCGCTGATACGTAACCTGGGGCGGCTGGATTGTCAGGACTCCATCAGCCGTTTTTTCGGGCATGATAAATGGATTGATATCCGCCAAGACTGGTATACTAAACGCATAAATACCGAAGAAGCCCGCAAACGGCTTCTGAGACTCTATTTGGCAGGGTTTAAAGACATGGGCTATAAACATGTTGTACACAAAGAGCCCGCTAATGCCGGTTCACCCGCCCGCTACCAACTGGCGGTGGTCTCTGACCGGATAAATTTTAAAAATATCCTGGATACCATATGGGACAAAGAACGTTTCCTGAGCTGTGAGCTGTTTTGAAAAATAACGGACAAAATAAATATATCGGCATCACTACCACTGTACCCATAGAAATACTCCTTTCAGCAGGCTACAGCCCGCTGGATCTGAATAATATTTTTGTTTCAGACCCCAAGTCTGACAGGCTTATCCGTCTGGCTGAAAAAGACGGCTTCCCTTTAAACTGCTGCGCTTGGATAAAAGGCATCTATGGCGTCTGCCTTGATAAGGGCATCAGCGAGGTTATCTGCGTAACCAGCGGTGACTGCTCAAATACCCAGATGCTCAGGGAAGTTTTAAACCTGAAAGGCATCCGCACCATTCCCTTTGACTTCCCCACCGAACCTGACCCCGCAGAAGTAAAAGCCTCTCTTGCTAAACTAGCCCTCAGGCTGGGCACTACTCTGGAAGCGGCTGATGAATGGCGAAAAAGGCTTTTACCCGCCAGAGAACTGGTACATAAGCTGGACTATCTCTGTTATGCCGATAATAAGGTCTCGGGTTTTGAAAACCACTACTGGCTGGTATCCAGCTCAGACTTTAACGGTGATTATGTAAAGTACCAAGCCGAAATTCAAAAACTGCTGAACACAGTCCAGACCCGCACCCCTTACCCTGCGACCGAATTGCGCCTGGCTTATCTGGGAGTGCCTTCGGTATTCGGTGAGGAGCTTTACCCCTACCTTGAGCAAAACGGAGCCAGAGTGGTATTTAATGAAATTCAGCGGCAGTTCAGTCTGCCGGATGGCGGCGCTGATATTTCGCAATCCTACACCGCCTATACTTACCCCTACCCTATGGAATATCGCCTTAGGGATATACAGACCCAGCTTGCGGAGCGTAAGATAGACGGCATAATCCATTACGTTCAGGCTTTCTGTCATCGGGCTATCGGTGATATTATACTAAGGCAAAAACTGCCGCTTCCCATACTCACGCTGGAAGGCAATGCGGATTTCGGTTTAAATCAACATCAGAAAACTCGGCTGGAGGCCTTTCTGGATATGCTGAAAGCCAAAAAGCAGATGAATTTATAATTTACGCGAAGGGGGATTAACATGGTAACCAGAATCGGTATTAACGGGTTCGGGCGAATCGGGCGTATTACACTGCGGACTATAAACCAGTACCACCGCGGCGAACTTGAAGTAGTAGCCGTAAATGATCTGGCAGACAATAAATCCAATGCCCACCTTTTAAAATGGGACTCAACCTATGGCAAATACGCCGGTACAGTTGAATCTGATGATTGCTCCATAATAGTAGATGGCAAACCCATTCGGGTTTTCAGTGAACGCGACCCCATGCAAATCCCGTGGGAAACCGCAGGCGTAGATTTGGTTATTGAATCTACCGGTCTGTTTACTGATGCCAGCAAAGCCGCTGCCCATCTCCGCGGAAGTGTTAAGACCGTGGTTATTTCAGCCCCGGCTAAGGGTGAGGATATCACCATAGTCATGGGTGTAAACGAAGACAAATATAACTGCAATACTCACCGCATTATCTCCAATGCCTCCTGCACCACCAACTGTGTTGCCCCTCTTATAAAAGTGCTCCATGACAAATTCGGGGTTAAAAAAGGTTTCATGACCACCTGTCATGCCTATACCAATGACCAGAAAATACAGGACATGTTCCACAAGGATATCCGTCGGGCCAGAGCCGCCGCCGTAAATGTCATCCCCACCACTACCGGTGCCGCCAAAGCGGTAGCTTTGGTCCTGCCCGAACTGAAAGGCAAACTGGACGGCATTTCATTCCGCATACCCTCAGCCAGTGTCTCACTGGTGGATTTTGTGGGTGAACTGGCCAGAGATGTAACAGTAGAAGAAGTAAATGCCGCTTTCAAAGAATCCTCCCAAGGCAAGCTTTCAGGTATACTGGAGTACTGCGAAGAAGAGCTGGTCAGCAGTGATTTCAAGGGTAATCCCGCCAGCTCTATCATAGACGCCTCCAGTACCATGGTTCTGGGCGGAAATATGGTAAAAGTACTTTCATGGTATGACAATGAGTGGGGCTATTCCACCCGTCTGGGAGATTTGATAGCCTATATTGCAAAAAAATAAAACTAATAACTTGAGAATAGCTAAACGTAAGTTGTTGACATGCTAAAGCTAATAGTTTAGAATTTAGCCCGATTAACGGAGGACAAAATGAAATTAATTGTAATAGGCCTTGGGCAATGCGGCAGCCGCATAGCGGATGAGTTTGCCCGTATGGATAAAAGAGCACGCTCCCAACGAAACGTAAGTATCTGCCCGGGAGTCTTTGCCGTAAACACAGACCAGGCTGACCTTTCCGGTCTGGTTACCATCAAGCCTGACCACCAGCACCGCATACTTATCGGCGGGCGTAAAACCGGCGGGCATGGAGTAGGTAAAATAAACGAGCTGGGTGCTGAAATAGCCAGAGCAGATGCCGATAAGGTAATAGATGCCCTGCGCACCACCAAGCGTTTTTATGATGCAGACGGTTTTCTGGTTATTGCCGGTGCCGCCGGCGGTACCGGTTCGGGTGCTGTTTCCATTATTGCCCAGCATATCAAAGAGCGCTATATGGACAAACCGGTTTATGCCCTGATAGCCATGCCTTTTGAACACGAGGAAAAAACTGAAGAACGCACTGTATACAATACCGCCGTCTGCCTGAAATCCATCAGCTCGGTAGCAGATGCGGTTATATTGGTAGAAAATCAGCGTTATGTCCGCAAGGACTTTTCACTCCGCTACAACCTTTCCAAGATAAACTCACTCATAGTTGAACCCTTCTGGGATTTGCTGTGTGCCGGTGAAGAAAAAAATGCTAAATACATCGGTGCCAAGACTATGGACGCCGGTGATATCATCCAGACCATTTCGGGCTGGACAGTTATCGGTCACGGCAAGGCACGTGTTCGCACTTTGACCCTGCCTTTTGACAAGACTGACCATTTCCGCATGAAGAGCGTTTCCAACTACAAGGGTATTCGGGCTATGGATGAAGCTGTAAGCGAGCTTTCCTTGAAAATTGACCCTCGTGATGCCGGCCGGGCGCTTTTCCTGATTTCCGCCCCTGCCAAAGAAATAAACATGGATATCATAAAGGAACAGGGCGACTGGCTGCGAGAGATGGCCCCTAATGCCATTATCCGCAACGGTGACTATCCCCGTGAAAAAGATACCATGACCGTAACCGTTATCTTCTCCGAGCTGTCTGATCTGGAACGGGTACGCTACTACTATAACCGTTCCACCAGCATGATGCCTATTATCAAACAGCGTCAGTCCGACCTGGCGGACAGGCGGCGTGATATTGATGAACTCAGCAGAGATATTCCTTCCCTGCTTGAATAGCCTCTAAAACACCACTGCATTTAACCGGCTTCGGAAATTCTGAGGCCGGTTTTTTATTGTCTGGGCACTACTCTCCTTACAGCCAAATAAACACTATCAATATTTATCGCCTGTTTTATTAATTTTATTAATATACATATTGACTTTCTTAATTTTCTGACATATAATACTGGCATAAGTTAAATAACTACCCGGAGGTACTTAATATGGTTAAAGACTGGCAGGAACTGACCAAGCTCACTCAGGGAGCACCTGTGACTGTTGAGCGGGTCAAACTGGTATCTTCAGGCATTGCCATTGAGGGCAGCTTTGATTTGCCTAATCTGGCCAGACTCTCCGCTGAAGACCAGGTATTTGTAATGGCATTTGTAAAATGCCACGGCTCTATAAAAGATATGGAGAAGTTTTTCGGCATCAGTTACCCTACCGTAAAAAACCGCCTCCAGCGGATAGGTGCAAATTTCAACTTTATTGAAAACTTCCCCGCACCACCCAAGACCAATGAAGATGATAATGTACTGACAGAGCTGGAAAAAGGCGGAATCTCGGTCGAAGAAGCTCTAAGGAGGTTGCAAAGATAATGTACTGGCCACCGATGTTGCTTTGGGTGGGAATACCATTCGGCAAGCATGGCAGAAGTTTCCCGCTTATATTGCCGTTATTCCTGGTCTATCCCATTGTACTGGCACTTATGATTGTACTTGCACCGTTCATGTTACTGGCCATTTTGCTGACATGGGCAAGCGGCAGAGGCCGTTTCCTGTTACTTATCGGCCCTTATTTTTACCGGGTATGGTGTGCCCTGAGGGGGATAAATGCAGATATCCAGGATAAAAATACTCATATAAAAATACAATTTATCTAAAGAGGAATACTTAAAATGTCTGAAAACACCAAAAAAATACTGCAAATGCTTTCTGAAGGCAAAATAACGGTAGATGAAGCCAATAAACTACTGGGAGCTTTGGGTAATGAAGGCGAAAAACCCGGCTCAATTGCCACCGCCACTCCCAAGGGTTCCCCCAAGTACCTGAGAGTGATAATAAACGGCACGGATGAAGACAAAAACGCCAAGGTCAATGTGCGTGTTCCTATGGCTTTGCTGAGAGCCGGAATCAAGCTGGCTTCCATACTACCGGCAGATGCCACCAATGAAATAGACCACAACCTAAAGGGAAAAGGGGTCAATTTTGACTTTAAGAACCTTCGCGAAGAAGACATAGAACCCCTTATTGAGGCCATGACAGAGATGGAGGTGGACGTGGACAGCGAAGGGAGCAAGGTAAAGGTCTTTACCGAATAAACCTGACTAATACTGATACACGCATAAATAATGTTTGAAATATATTACTTATACAACTGCGAATTGAATAAAGAGTACAGGGTGCAGGCAGAAGATTACCGCCGTCTGCACCCTGCCCGCCCTGCCCGCCCTGCGAGCCCCAGACGCCCCTTAATGCTGCGGCTGGGTGAATACATGGTAAATACCGGCAACCGCATTATCGACTATATTACTACCCAACCCATTCCTGATACCGAAGACAGATCGCCTGTTTATAGAAATAAGACTGTTAAAACTCAAACCCTTTTATAAGTATCAACCCCTGACGGATAAACTGGCAGGGGTTTTTAATAACCCCTAGCTAAATATCTGCCCGAAATTGCTTTGGAGAATAACATTTTTAGGGTATAATATGGCAGATATGACCTGTCAGGTATTTTACCGCAAATGGCGTCCCCAAACTCTGGCTGACCTTGTCGGCCAGGAACACGTTGCCCACACTCTGAAAAACGCCCTTTCAAGCGGGCGTATTGCTCAGGCGTACCTTTTTTGCGGCCCCAGAGGTACAGGCAAGACCAGTACCGGACGTATTTTAGCCAAGGCAGTAAACTGCACCACCAATCAGGGCAAGGGTGAACCCTGCAATACCTGCCCCATGTGCCTTTCCATAACCGAGGGCAGTTCCATGGATATAATAGAAATAGACGCCGCCTCCAATACCGGAGTAGACGATATCCGCGAACTAAAAGAAAAGGTTCAGTATTCCCCGTCACTGGCAAATTACAAAGTTTATATCATAGATGAAGTCCATATGCTTTCCAACAGTGCCTCAAACGCACTCCTGAAAACGCTTGAAGAACCACCGCCAAGGGTTATATTTATACTTGCCACTACTGAAATCCACAAGGTTTTGCCCACCATCATGTCCCGCTGCCAGCGGTTTGATTTTCACCGGGTATCTCTGGTGGATATGACCCGCAAGCTGGGCAAGATAAGTCTGGCAGAGGGTATAAATGTTGAGCCGGAGGCCTTGAAACTGATAGCCCGTTCGGCTGGAGGCAGTTTCCGTGACGGTGAAAACCTGCTCCAGCAGATAGCCACCACTTACGGAGCAGAAATAAGCCTGTCCCAGGTACAGGCGGCTCTGGGTATCAGCGGAGATGAACGCATAAAAGCTCTGGCAGAAAATATACTTAAAAAAGACATTAAAAACGGGCTTAAAACCCTTAACGCTGTATTGGCAGACGGGCTTGATTTAAAACAGTTCCGCCGTGAACTGCTGGATTACCTCCGCCAGATTATGCTGGTAAACAGCGGAGCGGAAAGCAGTCTGGAACTGACCGCTGATGAGAAAAAAGCCCTGCAAAAAGTCTCCGGTATAACCAATCTGGAGAATATTACCAAAGCTATAAAGGCCTTCAGCCAGCTGGATTTTTCATCTGATACGGCTTCCAGCCTGAGCTTTGAGCTGGCACTGATAGACGCTTCTCTGGATGAAAATACCGTACCGCTTCCAAATAAACCCAAAGACGAAATACCGGCTGTTAAAGCTGATAAACCTGCTCCGTTAGAAGCACCCAAGACAGCAGCATCTAATAATATACCCACCAAAGAACCCAAAACGGAAACCTTAACTAAACCGAATACATCTGCAGAAACCGCAGCTACTCCCAAGCCTCACACTAAGGAATCTGCACCCAAACTTACCAGAGCGGCTATTCCGATTGAGGAAAAACCCAAATACACCGCCCCTGCCCCGCCCAAAGAGGAAGAAAAAGTGCTTATTGGAGCTGGGGATATAATAGAACAGCTTAAAGTCAGCTGGAAAAGCATACTGGATCAGGCACCGGACAATCTAAAACGGTCAGCGGCAGTGGCCATACTCCGCAGTGCCGGTGTCCGCCCGGTTTCTATGGATAAAAATATAGTCACCCTGTCCTTTAAATACAAGTACCACAAGGACAAGATTGAAGAACTGGAAAACCGTAAGGTGACTGCAGAACTTATTTCAAATTTTGTAGGCAAGACATGCACCCTGGTATGCATATCTGAAGCCGAAACCAACCATTTGGTAAAACAAGCTCAGAAACTGGGCGCCCAGATTATATCAGTGGAGGAAAAGTAAAACGTGAACATGAACATGATTAAGCAAGCCATGGAGCTTAAGTCTAAGCTGGATAAAGCTCAGAAGGAACTGGCAAAAATAGTGGTGGAGACTGAAAGCGCCAAGGGTGCTATCAAGATAAAGATGAACGGCCAGCAAAAAGTGCTGTCCCTCAGTATTTCATCTGAAATTATCAATCCGGCCAAACCCAAGGATCTGGAAAATGCCCTTACCAAAGCTTTCAATGATGCTTACGAAGAGACCAAAAAAGAAGGCTCCAAGCAGATGCAGGGACTTATAGGAGATGTCAAAATTCCGGGTCTTATGTAAAAAGTTCGGCAGGAGATTTTTTTGAAGGACACTTCTTTACCGTCTACGGCCGGTGTGGTAAACAAGCTGATAGATTCACTGGGCAAACTGCCGGGTATAGGCCCGAAAAGCGCCCAGCGTCTGGCATTTTACCTTATGCGGGCACCTGAAGATCAGGTTATTTCCCTCTCAGACACTATCCGCAATATAAAAAACCAGATAAGCCAGTGCCGCATTTGCTGTAACGTGGCTGATAGTGAGCTTTGCCCCATTTGCCAGAATACCAAACGCGAAACAAATAAGATTTGCGTGGTTGAACAGCCTCAGGATATTCTGGCTCTTGAACATGTAGGTGTCTACCGCGGATACTACCATGTACTGCATGGAGCTATTTCCCCCACCGAAGGGATAACCTCCCAGAACATACGTATAAACGAGCTTATGGTTCGGCTGGATAATGGTCAGGTAGAAGAGATTATTCTGGCTACCAATCCCACTACCGAAGGTGAAGCCACCGCCATGTACCTTTCGCGGCTGATAACCCCACTGGGTATAAAAGTGACCAGACTGGCACGGGGCTTACCCTTCGGGACAGAACTGGAATATGCTGACGATGTAACTTTAAGCCGAGCCATGGAGGGACGCCAGAACTTTTAGTTTGCCTTTCCTGATTGAATCACCAAAGGAGGAAGGCTATGACCAGACAATCTAAAAAGTATTCCCAGAAAGCGGGCATGCTGCCCGGTTCGGTAGTATTTATAGGCGAAGGGAAAACAGAAAAGGCCAGCCTCAGCCTGCACTCCTACACTCCGGATTCATATCAACCTCTGCCCGTAAAAACCATGGCTGATTGTATTACTCAGATTAAACAGTCCAAAGGCATAGTCTGGATAAAGGTAAACGGGCTTCAGGATACCGCCATGGTGGAGGAACTGGGCAAATGCTTTAGCCTCCACCCCCTTACCATTGAAGATGTAGTCAATACCGAACAACGCCCCAAACTGGAAGACTACGGCAATTACTTCTTTGCCGTTATCAAAGCCTTATACTGGGACTCCGAACTTAAAAAAACCCGTTCCGAGCACATCAGCCTGGTGCTGGGTAATAACTATCTGATTAGTTTTCAGGAACATCAGAGTGATATTTTAAACCCCATTCAGGAGCGTTTGAAATCTGACAACGGGCGGCTTCGCAAACTTGGATCTGACTATCTGCTCTACTCCATACTGGACATGGTAGTAGACGGATATTTCAGCTTGCTGGAGGGATTCGGAGACTATCTGGACGAAATAGAAGAACAGCTTTTGTCCACCCCGTCTTCCCAAACCCTCAAACAGATTTCAGGTGCAAAAAAGGAAATGCTCTTTATCCGCAAATCTATCTGGCCGGTCAGAGAGACCATTGCATCCATCGAACGCACAGAAAACCCTCTGATAGATAAAAACAGCCATGTATATTTCCGGGATATTTATGACCACCTTATCCAGCTGATAGATACCGGTGAAACCTATCGGGATATGCTTTCCAACATGATAGATATTTATCTCTCCAGCCTTTCCAACCGCATGAATGAAGTCATGAAGGTTTTAACCATTTTCGCCTCTATCTTTATCCCCCTGACCTTCATTGTAGGCATATACGGCATGAATTTTGATATTCCGGAACTCCGTCTCAGCTGGGGATATCCCGGCATACTCATTTTCATGCTGGCCATAGTTTTGCTGCTGTTATCTTTTTTTAAGAGAAAGAAATGGCTTTAAATTGGCAAATATAGAAATTCAAGAGGAATATACCGAACTGATAACCCAGCTGAAAGCTCTGGCAAATGCAGATAATGCGGCCGGAATGAGCCGCTTCGGCATATCCAGTGCCAATACTCTGGGGGTTAGTGGAAAGGATATCCGCCGCCTTATCGTGCAGGCCGGACATAACCACCCGCTTGCCATGTTACTCTGGGATTCAGGCATACACGAAGCCCGGATAATGGCCAGCTTGGTTGCTGAAAGCCGGAAGGTAAGCCCGCAGGAAATGGAAACTTGGGTAAAAGATATAGATTCGTGGGATATCTGCGACCTATGTTGCAACAATCTCTGGTACAAAACCCCTTTTGCCTACGAACAGGCTTTGAAATGGACCTACCGTGAAGAAGAATATGTAAAACGGGCTGGCTTTGTTTTACTGACAGCTCTGGCAGTTCATGACAAAAAAGCCCCGGACGAAAAATTTGTCTTGTTCTTCCCCCGCCTGCTGGCAGAAGCATCTGACGAGCGCAATTATGTAAAAAAATCTGTTAACTGGGCACTCCGCCAGATAGGAAAACGCAATCTCAGCCTGAATAAAGCGGCCATAACTCTGGGAGAGGAAATACTTGCCCAAAACACCAGAAGTGCCAGATTTATAGCCACTGATGCCTTGCGTGAATTGAAAAGCCCCCAGATTCAGGAACGTTTGTCCGGCAGCAGGAAAAAACCGACTGATGCCTGAATGTGGCTTTACCTTTTCTGCTCAAACATATAATATCATTCAGTGAAAGCCTAGAGTTTATCCCAATACCTTTAGAAAAACCGAAAAGACAGATTTAAATGACCAAACCCCATGACTTTAAGACCAAAGCCATAATAGTCCGTAAAACAAAATGCGGTGAAGCTGACCGTATTTTAAGCTTGCTTACTCCGGATCTGGGGTTGATACAGGGCTTTGCCAAGAGCGTCAGAAAGACCAAGAGCAAACTTTCAGGCCATCTGGAGCTTTTATGCTACTCAGAGGTATCGCTTGCCAGAGGCAAAGCTATAGATACGATAACCGGCAGCCAGACTATCCAGAGTTTTCTTAATATCCGCAACAGCCTTCAACTATCCGCCATGGCTTTTTATGCCTGTGAGCTGGCTTACCATTTCTCGCCGGAGGAAGCTGCCAACCCTGCCATGTTTCAGCTCTTGCTCTCCACTCTGGAGGAACTGGATAATGGCTCTCAGCCTGAATTGTGTTTAAAATATTTTGAAATAAACCTTCTGGCAAGTAGTGGCTACAAACCGGAACTCCGCGAATGTGCCAATTGCCATAAAAAACTGCAGGCGACCATAAATTACTACAGCCCGGAAAGCGGCGGGGTAATTTGCCCGAACTGCCGAAACACCCAAATCGGTATGCCTGTTTCGGTAAATACGGTGAAAGTATTGCGTTATATACAGGAAAACAGCTTCTCCAGTATCTGCCGCCTGAAGATTAA
Source organism: Dehalococcoides mccartyi CG5 (assembly GCF_000830885.1). Taxonomy (NCBI): domain Bacteria; kingdom Bacillati; phylum Chloroflexota; class Dehalococcoidia; order Dehalococcoidales; family Dehalococcoidaceae; genus Dehalococcoides; species Dehalococcoides mccartyi. The sequence continues at coordinate 431,838 of NZ_CP006951.1, read as the reverse complement.
CCGGGAGATATTGTCGGAACTGGAGCTAGCAATACGTGCCAATATCCGCTTTGTGTTGGAAAAAGAGCCCAAAGCCCTTCTCTGGCTGGATAGCCTCCGCTTGGCTGATTTATGAGAATAAAAGATAACTAATCCCGGCTAATAAACTTTTCTTCGCGTGATTCACCAGCTTGAATATCTTTTGCTTCAAACTGTTTTCCGTATTTATTATTTCTCAAACTATATATACCCAAAGCTATCAATACAACAATTAAAACCGCCTGCACTATACCTACGATAATAGGGACGATAGACTCTGATACATCCATACGTTTTTCTATCCATTTTGTATTATTTGTGACATTTTTCCAGAACGCCAGCAATTATAGCACTTTTATATCACATTTCAAATATTATCCGGTCTATATGTATACTGCCTGCCTCTTTTATACCTTAAGCAGTTTTAACTCACCAATCAAACCAGAGGGTCTATCTTTGCCTTAGCCGCAGTGATAGCATATAATAGCTTTGAAAATCCCAGATGCAAGAGAGTAGTCTATGCCGGAAGAATATTTAAACGCTCAAAAGATGGAAAAACTTGAACGGATAAAGAGCCGGGGTATCAACCCTTATCCGTCCACTTTTCATCCCAGCCATACCAGCGCACAGGCAGTTGCTTTGCTGGTTGAGATTGAAACACAGGAAAATCATCTGAAGGAAGTCCTTAAGCTTGCCGGACGGATAATGAACCGCCGTGATATGGGCAAGATTTCCTTTATGGATATACGTGACGGCAGTGGTAAAATGCAGATTTTTTTCCGTCAGAATGACCTTGACGAAGCCAGTATAGAACTGCTTAAAGACTTGGATTTGGGTGATTTTATCGGGGTAGAGGGTAGCCTGATGCGTACCCGCACTGGTGAGCCCAGTCTGGCTGCTACCAAAGTAAGTATGCTTTCAAAATCACTCCTGCCTCTGCCTGAGAAATGGCACGGCCTGCAGGATGTGGAGAAACGCTACCGCCAGCGTTACCTTGACCTGATTTCCAACGCAGATGCCCGCCAGACCTTCCTGACCCGCAGCCGGGTTATCAGTGTTATACGTGCCTTTATGAATGCTAAAGGGTTTCTGGAAGTAGAAACACCTGTTCTTCAGCCTGAGGCAGGCGGGGCACTTGCACGCCCGTTTATTACCCATCATCAGGCTTTGAACTGTGATTTTTATATGCGAATAGCTCTGGAACTGCACCTGAAAAGGCTGATAGTGGGCGGTTTTGACAGGGTGTATGAAATTGGGCGTATTTTCCGTAACGAAGGCATCTCCACCAGGCATAACCCCGAATTTACCATGATGGAAAGCTACCAGGCTTACGCTAACTATAAAGACGTTATGGATTTTCTTGAGGAAATGGTTTCAAGCGTGGTCAAAGAGATTAGCGGTGGATACACCCTGCCGTTTGGAGATATTACCCTGGACTTTACTCCCCCGTGGCCCCGCCTGACCATGCGTGATGCTGTAAAACAATATGCCGGCATAGACTTTTTTGATTTCCCCACCAAAGAAACACTGGCAGCAGAAATGACCCGCCGCAAACTCAAAGTAGACCCCGCCAAAGACTGGGGGAAACTGGTAGATGAGCTGGTAGGTGAATTTGTAGAACCCCACCTTGTTCAACCCACTTTCCTTACTGACCACCCTGTGGCCATGTCTCCCCTTGCCAAACAGAAACCGGAAGACCCCCGCCTGACAGAGCGGTTTGAGGCCATCTGCGCAAATATGGAAATAGCCAACGCTTTTTCCGAACTGAATGACCCGGTAGAGCAAAGGGCACGTTTTAAAGAACAGCTTGAAAAACGCAGTCAGCTACGCACGGACGAATCTGAAAGCGTGGATGAAGACTTTTTGGCCGCTCTGGCATACGGTATGCCGCCCACCGGCGGTCTGGGTGTGGGTATTGACCGTCTGGTGATGCTCTTTACCAACCATGACTCTATCCGCGAGGTTATTCTATTTCCTGCCCTGAAGGACCGGGAAGACACTAAAACACAGGAATAATTTAGATTACTCTGGCAGAAGGAGAACTTTCATGCTTGATTTGAAATTTATAAGAGAAAATCCTGAACTGGTACGCAAGGCAGTGGCAGACCGGAATACCGATGCCCCCATTGCTGAAATACTGGAACTGGATAACAGCCGCCGTAACCTCACTCAGGAATTGGATAACCTTCGTGCCAAACGTAAAATAATGGCCAAACAGAGGGATGAGACCGCCATTGAAGAGGGGCGGGTTTTACGCGGGCAGATAAGTACACTTGAGTCCGAACTTTCACAGGTAGATGAAAAGCTGACTGACCGATTGCTCAGAGTACCCAATATTCCTGACCCGTCTGTGCCTGTTGGCAAAGATGAAAGCGAAAATGTAGTCCTTTATTACAGGGGAGAAAAACGCAATTTCAGTTTCACTCCCAAACCTCATTGGGAACTGGGTGAAGCCCTGGATATTATAGACTTTGACCGGGGTATCAAACTTTCGGGTTCACGTTTCTATATCTTGAAAGGCGCGGGTGCCCGCCTTCAAAGAGCCCTTATTGCCTTTATGTTAGACCTGCATACCCGAAAACACGATTATACCGAGATCTACCCCCCCTATATGATAAAAAGAGAGTGTCTGGTAGCTTCGGGCAACCTGCCCAAATTTGCTGACAATCTCTATCATGACGCAGAGGAAGACTACTGGTGGGTGCCTACCGCTGAAGCCCCCTTAACCAATCTGCACCGTGATGAAATACTCTCCGCAGAGCAGTTGCCCATTCATTATGTAGCCTACACCGCCTGTTTCCGCCGTGAGAAAATGTCCGCCGGCAAGGATGTACGCGGCATTAAGCGGCTGCATCAGTTTGACAAGGTTGAACTCTATAAATACTGCAAACCGGAAGATTCTTTTGCCGAACTGGAAAAGATGGTGGCAGATGCGGAAGAAATAGCAGACGCCCTCAAAATACCCTACCGCCTTAAACAGCTGGTCACCGCTGATATAAGCTTCGGTTCAGCCAAGTCTTATGATATTGAAATGTATTCACCCGGAGTTGACGAATGGCTGGAGGTTTCATCCTGTTCCAACTGCACAGACTTTCAGGGCAGGCGGGCTAATGTCCGCTTCCGCCGCACCTCCGAAGCCAAACCCGAATTCGTCCACACCCTGAACGGATCAGGTCTGGCCCTGCCCAGAGTGATGATATCGGTTATAGAAAACTATCAGCAACCGGACGGAAGCATTGTAATTCCTGAAGTACTCCGCCCGTTTATGGGAGTGGACGTTATCCGCTAGGAAAGGGCCTTTGTATTGGATATAAAACCCTTTGAACTGGAACGTTACTTTGCTAAGCATGAGTTTTCAGCCAGATATCTTATGTCAAGCTCTGACTGCGAATCTCTGGGACTTGAAGACCTGCTGTCATTGGCAGACGCTGAGTGCCGCAGTCTCTGGCAAAACCTGAAGCTGGGATATACCTATTCAGACGGTTACCCCCTGCTCAGAAAAGAAATAGCCAAACTGTACGAACACATTACCCCGTCTGATATCCTGACTACCGTGCCCGAAGAAGGCATATTTATAGCTTTGAACTGCCTGTTGGAAAAGGGTGACCATGTTATCTGCACCTTTCCCGGTTACCAGTCACTATACCAGCTGGCAGAAAGCCTTGGCTGTGAAGTCAGTTACTGGAAACCTGAAGAGGAAAACGGCTGGCGGTTTAACCCCGAGTTCCTTAGCCGAAATATCCGCCCCAACACCCGCCTGATAATAACCAATTTCCCCCATAACCCCACCGGGGCAATGCCTGACACCAGAGATTACGCCCTAATAACAGAAATAATATGCCAACATAATTTATGGCACTTTTCAGACGAAATGTACCGCTTGCTGGAGTACTCACCTCAAAACCGCCTCCCGGCCGCCTGTGACAAATCTGGCATGTCTGTAAGTCTGGGCGGTCTTTCCAAATCATTCGGTCTGCCGGGACTGCGAAGCGGATGGCTTGCCTGCCGGGATAAAGACATGTTATCAAAAATGGCCGGTTTCAAAGACTATACTACCATCTGCGGCAGTGCCACAGCTGAAATATTGTCTATAATCGCCCTGCGCAATAAAGATACCATCGTATCTGCCCAGCTGGGAAGACTAAATCAAAATCTGAAACTTCTTGAAGGTTTTATGGGCAGACACAAGCAGGATTTCAGCTGGGTAAAGCCCAAAGCCGGTTCTGTCTGCTTTCCCCGCCTGAATAAAATCACCCCCTGCATGGACTTTTGCCAGCAGGTTTTAGAAAAAACAGGCATCATGATTTTGCCGTCAGAGGTTTACAATTACGGCCAAAATCACTTCCGCATTGGATTCGGACGGGCAAATTTCCCTGAAGTACTAGAGATATTTGAAAACTTTATAACAGCATACCCTGCCCGTTCAAAAGGTCTGCCCGAAATGTGATTGCCATAATTTTCATACCCAGCCAAGAATAATGGACTGGCTTTTGGGGCAATCCTTCAAGTGCGATAGATGCGGATACAAATTCAGAAAAGTAGCTACAACCCAAATAAACGGTTTCCAAAAAGTTTCCGTTCATAAAACTCACCAGTCAAAGAAACATTAAACCAGACCCGATTCAGGCTTGCCCGCCTGCCCGTACCGCAGATATAAAAACGCGGTAAAACAAACCCCGAATTTGGAAGGTAAAACCCGAAACGTGAAAAGCAGATACCCGGCACTCCAATTGGTAATAAAAGTTATAAAAATACTGGCTATACTCATCACTTTGGCAGGCATTATTGCTTCAACCACTATCATGGCAGGCGACGGTCTCATCCATATTGATAGCGCAACGGCTTTTTCAGTTTTCGCCGGTATGTTGGGTATTCTGGCTTCGTTATTACAGGGTATTCTCATTTATGCTACCGCAGAGCTTTTACAGTGTTTTATAGATATTGAACGAAATACCCGGAAAACTACCCATCTTTTAAATACCAGATAAAAGACATTTTTATCCAGTTCGTCAAAACTGGTATCCATTTAGACAGGTTTAAGCACTCAGCTTTGACGCAGGATTTGCCAGCAGGTATAATATGCCCGCAACTTGTTCAAATGATAAACAAAATGGTTAGCAGCGTGGTTAGCAGAAATTTAACAAATGCCCTTTTAAAAAATTCCGTTAGCAAATGGTTAGCAAATCACAGTTATGTTAACTCGTTAAGTCAGCCTAAAACACTCATTTTAGCTTCTTTTTAAGGTCATGGAGGGGTGTCCGAGCGGTCTATGGTGACGGTCTTGAAAACCGTTGTTCCTGAAAGGGAACCGTGGGTTCGAATCCCACCCCCTCCGCCATTTATTCCAAAAGTAAACCCTGACCGGGATTTTTACCTCCCGAATCAGGGTTTTTTATTTAAGCACACCCGCACCCAAACAGCCGAATGGGCTTACGCCCCTTCAGACCGCTTTTCAGACTACTTTAGTGAGCTTCAAGGGTAACTTCCGTAAGTATGGGGATACCCATTGCATTCAGCTTGTAGCCCTTTACATAGGGTTTGACTAACACGTAGTTCTTGCCAAACCAAAAGCTCAGGCAAGCAGCATCATTTATCAGTATTTGTTCTGCCTGAGCATAAAGCTGCATACTTTCTTCCGTATCCAGAGTGGCAGCCGCCTGCACAAGCAGTGCGTCTACCTCAGGGTTAGAGTAATCTCCGCTGTTGTAAGATGAAGTGGTCTCAAAAAGCACTGACAGAAAATCCTGCGGGTGGGGGTAATCTGCCACCCAGCCGGAATAGTAGAGGTTGTCTTTTTCAGTCTGAAGGTCATAAAGGAAACGTTCCATATCAATCTGGCGTACCACCACTTCTACCCCCAGATTTTGCCTCCACTGGTCAATCACCGCTTCCAGTTCCACCGGAAGCAACCCTCCCCAGCCTGAGGCTGTCAGGGTAATAGTGGGCAGATTTTCCACACTGCCATAGGAAGACTCCGCAATAAGTTCACGGGCACGTTCCGGATTATACTCAAGCCCAGACAGGTCAGGATTGTAACCGGGCATACCCGGCGGCAAAATGCCTTCAGCCACGCTGACACTTCCCTTGTAGCTTAGCTCTATAATACGGGCTTTGTCTACCGCCATGCTGAAAGCCTGACGAATCTTGGGGTCGTCAAAGGGGGCTTTACTGGTAACATAGGCAAAATAGTAAAAACTAAGTTGAGGCACTACCTGCAAATCAGCTGAAAAAACCCCGTCAGGGTCAGTGGCTTTGGCCAGATAATCAGCACTTACACCTGCCACATCTATCCCGCCCACTTCATATAAATCCATGGGTTGGCCGGACTGGAGACGGAAAATAACACTGGAAATCTTGGCCGGGGTATCATAATAGTCAGGGTTGCTGTTTAGCATAATATAATTCCCCTGGGTAAGTTCCGGGAGCATAAACGGACCGGTACCTACCGGTTTTTTCCACCAGTCACTACCTTGGGATACATTATCCTTGTCCACCACGAAAGCAGTTACATATGAAATTTTTGAGAGGAAAAAACTGCAGGGGGATACCAGTTTTACTTTTAAAGTCAGGTCATCTACCACGGTCACACCCGAAATGGAGTTTGCCTGTCCCTGCACCATTTCGGTTACGCCCTGAATATCCCCAAGAAAGGTCAGCACCGTATTAGAGGCAGTGGCCGGGCTGGCTGCCCTCTCCCAAGAGTATTTAAAATCTGCAGCAGTCAAGACACGGCCGTTATGAAATTTCACATTTGGTTTTAAATAAAATGTATAGGTAAGCCCATCAGGGCTTACTTCCCAACTCTGTGCAATATCCGCAACAGGAGTAAGATCATCACCCATTTTCAACAACCCGCTGAATATCTGATAAATATAGGTAACCGAACCGCTGTCACTTACCTTGGCAGGGTCAAGGGTATATGGTTCCTGCCCCACCAGTGTAAGGACGTTGTTACCTGTGGGCATAGTGTTATCTTCCGGTGCATAGCCACAGCCGCTTAGAAGCAAACTGAAACTGAGACAGACCGAAAGGATTATAAGCAGTATTTTTTTCATCATTATAAAAGCCCCTGTCTTTTTAAACTGGTAAAGCTTTGTCCCCCTATAATTATATGGTCAAGTACCTCTATCCCCATTATGCCTCCGGCTTCTCTCAGCCGGGCAGATAACCCGATATCATCATGGGAGGGTTCGGTATCTCCGGAGGGATGGTTGTGCGCCAATATTACAGATGCGGCACTGGCAGAAAGTGCTTCTTTAAAAACCTCACGGGGATGCACCACACTTTCTTCCAGACTGCCTACGGATATATGTCCTACCCGAATAAGCCGGCTTTTTACATCCAGCATCAGGCAGAAAAAATATTCTTTTTTTTCGTCACATACCAGAGGATATATTAGCTGAAACACATCTTCAGGGGTTTTGATACAGGGCTGGTATTCGCCTTTAATCCCGCCTGCCCGCTTGGCTAGTTCAAAAGCGGCTTTCAGCTGGCAGGCCTTGGCCAGACCGATACCTTTTAATTTTGAAAGTTCCTCAACACTGGCACAAGCAATACCTGAAGGCCCGCCAAAATGCGCAATCAAACGCTGGGCACTCTGCAAAACAGGTTCACCTGCCACTCCACGCCCTAAAATAACCGCCAGAAGTTCTGCCGAAGAAAGTGCCCCCGCCCCTAGGCTCTGAAGCCTTTCTCTGGGCCTTTCGGCAAGCGGCAAATCACGTATGCTAGGTACGGGAGACAACCCTGTTACTCCATAACCAGAAAGCGGTTATAATACTGCCCCCTGCCACCAGCGTCAGAAGCACCGCCAGCCCGGGAGTCAGAATGATAGACCTTGGCGGTTGAATTTCGATAGCACCGTTTTTCAAAGTGGCCTGCCACAGGGTATTTAAGCCTTGTATATCAAAACCGTAAACAGCCAGCAAAGCTTCGTCATAACCGGCACTCTGATGAAAGGTTTCCAGCAAAGCCGAAAATTTCTCCGGGCCGTAATAGGTGATGAGATAATTTACCAGGGTAAAACTTTCGGCATAAGACAAATAAGCATCTGCTGAATTGGCTGAAAAAGGGCTGCACAGGCTTTTGACTGAAATAAGTTTATCCTGACCAATGGCCCAGACAAGATAATTGACATATACTGCTTCCAGATTACCCTCGGCATACATAGAAATGCCTTCGTTCAGCCATACAGGCAAATCACAGTAAGGGTTAGAAGTCATCTGGCTGGTTACCTGATGCGCCAGCTCATGGGTGATAGCCCGTTTGCCCCAGTCAACATCATATGGTGCTATGCCTATAGCAATCACATTGAAAGCAGGATAGGCCACGCCGCCGGTCCATTCAGAGGGGAATACCATGGCACTCTGGAGGTCGGCGGAGTTTGCGTAAATATACAGTGTAACCTTATCCTGCAGTTCAGCACCGGTATCTGCCGCCAAACGCAAAAGTGCTGCCTGGGCTGATTCCATAAGTTCATCCGCAAAAGATTGTTCCCCATTGTACCAGTACAGCTCCAGCATACCCTCCGAAATACTCTGCCAGTCAAAACGGGCATCTTCATACACAACTGTCTGGCTGGGGCTGGTAAGGATATTTCCAGCTTCATCTGTTATCCGGTACCAGTAGTTAACACGGGCACCCGGCGGCATACCGCCGGTATAGCGCATATCCCATGAATATGATGCATTTACGGTAGTGTCAGGGGTAAAATTTAAGACAAACTCACTATATACCTCTGAAAAAGTTTTGCGGTCAACGGTATAATACAGCCGTATATCGGTAATATTGCTAATGCTGCTGGCAGTTAGACTGAATCCAATATTGCTGGGGAAGGTAATATTTACGCTGCTTTTATCTATAGTAATGGGACTTTGGGCAGTTAGCGTGGACGGAACCAAGCCTCCAAGCAGTATTCCCAGCATAAGCCCCAGTGCCAGTAACTGTTTTTTCATTATTCCCTTCCTATATTCTGCCGAAGGTAGGCGCTTATAAAGCCGTCCAGTTCACCTTCCAGCACAGCTTCGGCATTACCCACTTCATAATCTGTGCGGTGGTCTTTAACCATTTTGTAGGGGTGAAGGACGTAACTGCGTATCTGGCTACCCCATTCGGCAGAAATGCGTTCACCCTTAAGCTTGGCGCGCTCTTCCGCCCGTTTGGCAATCTCCACTGCCAGCAGTTTGGAGGCCAGTATCCTCATGGCAATTTCACGATTCTGGTGCTGGCTGCGCTCTGTCTGGCTGGCAACCACAATACCCGAAGGTATGTGAGTAACCCGTACTGCCGTTGAAACCTTCTGAACGTTTTGCCCCCCCGGACCGCTGGAACGGAACATATCAATTTTTATATCTTCCGGTTTTATATCAATATCTACACTGTCTTCAGCTTCAGGCATAATCTCTACCAGCGCAAATGAAGTATGGCGGGCATGGTCGGCATCAAAGGGAGAAAGCCTTATCAGGCGGTGCACCCCATGTTCACTTTTCAGAAAACCGTAAGCGTATTCACCCTCTATCTGCAAAGTGGCGCTCTTTATGCCGGCCTCTTCACCGAGGCTCTGGTCAAGTATTTCCATACCAAAACCCTTCTTTTCAGCCCAACGCATAAACATACGTAGCAGCATACCTGCCCAATCCTGAGATTCCACCCCGCCCGCTCCGGCATGCACCGTAAGCAGGGCGTTTCGGTTGTCATACTGGCCGGAAAAAGCCAAGCCTACTTCCAGACTATCCAGCTCAGCAGTTAAACCACTGATTTCATGTTCTATCTCATTACTCAACGACGGGTCTTCACGGGACAATACCGCAAGTTCGGTCAGGTCGTTTATACGCCGTTCCAAACCCCGCCAAAGCTCTGAAGTACGTTTGTTGGCGGCCAGTTTTTTCATAGCCTTTTGGGCATTTTGCTGATCTTGCCAAAAATCAGGGTTGCTGGAGGCAGTTTCAAGTTCAGTTATTTCCAGTTCTTTAGCAGAAACGTCAAAGTCGCACCATGTCAGAAAAAATGCGGCCCTTAAGTTCACTCAATATATCTTGCATAATACCTCTTTTAATATAACGCTTGAAAACGGGTGTGGTTAGCCTGTACGCTCAAATCCGTATGATATAGAATACCATTTATAGCCGGATATGATAATACCGGATATATTTTAAATCAGCTGGGCAGCCGCCAAATGAGCATGGCGGAGGGGTTCAGGCAAACGGTACCCCCGGCAACAATCTGCAACCCGGCTGCAAGCTTCTTCAAGGCAAATTTTGTGCCCTACTGATATGAACAAAGGGTTTACCCCCCTGCGGGTACGCAGCACCCGTCCTACCAGCTGGCTGTTATGATACAAGTCGGAGTAACTTCCAGCCTCATCAGCCAGAGGTGCATACTCGCCGACCAGACGGCTCTTGGCGCAACCGATTACCGGTTTATTTAAAAAAAGCCCCAGATGCGAAGCAATGCCAAGCCGTCTGGGATGAGCCAGCCCCTGCCCGTCCATAAGAATAAAGTCGGGCATGCTTTCCAGACCCTCAAAAGCGGAAAGTAAAAGTGGCATTTCTCTGAATGACAATAAACCGGGTATATAAGGAATATGGCAATCCCCTTCGGAGCGGCTCACCTCCACCAGATTCATATCCGGATAGCTCAGCACCACTACTGCCGCCCTGCCCATACCTGAAGTGCGACTGTGCCAGACATCTGCCCCGGCAACCAAGCTTATGCTAGAAAGAGTGCCGCAAGCAGACACTTTTTGGGCAAGTTCACGCTGAAGAAGTATTGCCTCGGTGGGTGTCATATCCCAATTATGAAGCTTTTTAATTTTCACATTCATATTATATCTAATATTTTTAGATAACTACAGAGATAATTTGTATATATTTATCCCCCCTTGGGGTTAGACAGCCCCAAAGGCATATTTGACAGCTTGGCTACGATAAGTCATAATACCAGCAAAAAAGGTAAGCGGTAAACAATCATGTTGAAAATCAGACTCACTCGTATCGGAGCCCCCAAGAAGCCTTGCTACCGGATAATCGTCACTGAGGCCCGTTCGCCGCGTGATGCCACTTATACGGACCTTGTCGGCACCTACAACCCCATGACTAATCCTGAAACTGTAATCATAAACGCAGAAAAAGTCCTCTACTGGATTGGCAAAGGTGCTCAACCTACGGATACGGTTGCCCGTCTTTTAAAGAAGGCCGGCATCGTTAATTCTAACTAAACAGAAGGAGATCCCATGAAAGAACTTGTCGAGTACATCGCCAAATCGCTAGCTGACGAGCCAAATGATGTAGTAGTGACAGAGGAACCTGAAGAAGAAGGCATCAAACTTACTCTTAAGGTAGCCGATGTAGATAAGGGCAGGATTATCGGCAAGCAGGGCAGGATTGCTCAGGCAATGCGCACTCTCATTCGGGTCAAGGCTGCCAAGGCCGGCAAACGCGCCCGTCTTGAAATTCTTTAGTTAAATAACAGAACCAGGCCTATTTAAGGTCAACCCCTCCCGGCCTTGCGCCGCGGTTCGGGTTGACCTTATTAATATGTGAAGGAAATGACTCAAGAAGAATATATTTTAATAGGTAAAGTGCTGGGAGTATGGGGAATAAGTGGCGGCCTCAAGATTGGGGTGCTGACGGATTTCCCCGAACGCTTTGATGCCGGGAATGAACTGCTGGTAGGACGCAAGCTGTATACCATCAGCCAGACTAACTGGCAAAAAGCCCAGGTTATTGTTCATTTGAGCGGAATAGACGATATTGATACCGCTCTGGAACTCAAGGACGCTCTGGTGGAAATACCTGCCTCCGCTTTGAAGGAACTGCCTGAGGGCGTTTACTATGACTTTCAGTTGATAGGGCTGGAAGTGGTGGATCTGTCAGGAGTTAAGATTGGGCAGATAAAAGAAATACTGCATATGCCCTCTAACGATATATACGTAAGCAGTTACGGTGTTAAAGAAGCCTTGATACCAGCAATCAAGGACGTAGTAAAAGAAATAAACCTGAAAACCGGTAAAATAATTATTGACCCCATTCCCGGTTTACTTGATTAGCTTTTAGTTTTATCATCCCAAACAAAAAGCCCCTTGTTCAGAGGGGCTTTTATCATTTATGAGTGTTATATGAACTAGACTTGAGGGTGTTTCCGCCGTTTCTCGGCCACCTTCAGACGAACCATCGCCCGTCTGAGTGAAGCCTCTGTTTCGGCAGCCAGCATACCGGGCACATATTTGTCAGCCATACTGGCCTCAGCCCTTTTCTTAGCTTCGATAGCCCGGGCAATGTCAATCTCCTCAGCCCTTTCGGCACTATCTGCCAGTACAACTACTCTGTCAGGACGTACCTCAAGGAAACCGCCGGAAACTACCAGAGAATATTCCTCTGTGCCTATTTTGGCCTTGAGTTCCCCCGCCTGCAAAGCTGTCATCAGCGGGGCATGATGGGGTAGTATGGCCATTTCACCCTCAATACCGGGGGCAACCACCACATCTACCTCTTCGGAAAAAACCGAACGTTCCGCAGTTACTATGTCCAGCTTTAATTTAGCCAATTTTTTACCTGCCAGTAATAATACTTAGACCGCGCTTAGCTTTTTGGCTTCAGCTACGGCGTCATCAATAGTGCCTACCATATAAAAGGCCTGTTCAGGCAAACTGTCATGTTTACCCTCAAGGATTTCTTTGAACCCGCGAATAGTTTCGGTCAAAGATACATACTGGCCGGGACGACCGGTAAATACCTCTGAAACGAACATGGGCTGGGTCAGGAAACGCTGAATACGGCGGGCACGGGCAACAGTCAACTTGTCTTCTTCTGAAAGTTCTTCCATACCCAAAATCGCAATAACATCCTGCAAGTCCTTGTAGCGCTGGAGAACTTTCTGGACATCACGGGCTACTTTATAATGTTCCTCACCCACTACCTGAGGATCAAGTATGCGGGAATTGGAGGCCAGCGGGTCTACCGCAGGATAGAGAGCCTGCTCAGCCAGCGAACGCTCAAGGGCAATCATAGCATCCAGATGACCAAAGGTGGCGACCACACCGGGGTCGGTATAGTCATCAGCCGGCACATATACAGCTTGGAATGAAGTGATTGAACCCTGCTTGGTGGAAGCAATGCGCTCCTGCAAAGCTCCCATTTCAGTGGCCAAGGTGGGCTGATAACCTACAGCTGAGGGCATGCGCCCCAGAAGGGCGGATACTTCCATACCAGCCAGAGTGTAACGATAAATATTGTCAATAAACAGGAGCACGTCCTGTCTTTCTTCATCACGGAAATATTCAGCCATGGTCAGACCGGTAAGGGCAATGCGCAGACGAACAGCGGGAAGCTCATTCATCTGGCCGAATACCATGGTAGTCTTGGGAAGCACGCCGGAATCTTCCATTTCATGCCAGAGGTCATTACCTTCGCGGGAACGTTCACCTACACCGGCAAAAACAGAAAACCCTTCATGCTCGGTAGCAATATTCCGGATAAGTTCCTGAATAAGAACTGTCTTGCCTACGCCTGCACCGCCCAAAGCGCCAATCTTGCCGCCACGGGCAAAGGGGGCGATAAGGTCGATTACTTTGATACCGGTTTCCAGTACCTGAGCGGAAGATTCCAGCTCATCCATACCGGGAGCCAGGCGGTGAATTGGCATAGTCTTTTCAGATTTTACATCACCCCTGTTATCCAGAGCTTCACCCAACACGTTAAAGATGCGTCCCAAAGTACCCCGGCCTACCGGAACTGAAAGCGGCCTTGTGGTATCTATAACCTCGGCGCCACGCTCCAAACCATCGGTAGGAGTAAAGGAAAGGCACTTTACGCGGTTGTTACCAACGTGTGATTGCACTTCCAGCACCATTTTGCCGTTCTCACGGGGAATTTCCAATGCGTTAAACAGAGCCGGCATGGAATCTGCCGAAAACTCTACGTCAACAACCGAACCAATTACCTGTATAACCTTTCCGTTTGCCATTATATCCTCCTAGAATTAGGCCAGCGCGGCAGCTCCGCCGACGATGTCCAAAAGCTCATTAGTAATAGATTCCTGACGCGCCTTGTTGTAGACCAGTGTAAGTTCGCCGATAAGTTCTTTGGCATTATCGGTAGCATTTCGCATAGCTACCATCCGGGCTGATTGCTCTGAAGCAATGGATTCCAAAATGGCATGATAAACACTCATCTCAACAAAACGGGGTAAAAGTGAATTCAAAACAGCAGCTGATTCCGGCTCATAAATATATTCCAGATTTTGGCCGGGAGGAAACTCAACCGGCACTACCGGCAGCAGCTGCTCAAGCACGGGATTCTGTATAGCGGTGCTTACGAACTGAGTATAGGCGATAAAGACCTGATCAATTTCCCCACTCATGAAGTCATCCATAATAACTCTGGAAATGGGAAGAGTATCCAGATAATCGGGTTTATCGCCCAGATTTATAAATTCTGCCCGCATTTGCTGCCTTATACGGCGGATAAAATCCACCCCTTTACGCCCTACAACTACGGCAGAAACGGGAACCTTTTGCTCCATGATAAAAGTACCAGTCTTGCGGTTAATATTGGCAACCAGACCGCCACACTGACCCCTGTCAGGGGTTATGTGGAGTATGGCTATCTTTTTGACTGGCCTGCGTTCAAGTAGCGGATGCAAAATTTCACCACTTTGGGGCAAAGCCGCCAAAGCCGCTATAACTTCGGTTATCTTTTCACTGTAAGGCCTACCAGCCAGACCGCGTTCCTGGGCCTTCTTCATTTTAGAGGCCGCAATCATTTCCATAGCCCGGGTAATCTTGGCTATGTTACGGACACTGCGGATACGCCTTTTAATTATTCTTAAATTAGCCATTTAACTTCCCGCCAGGTTCGAAATTTATACTACTAAACCCTTCTTGTACTCATCCAAAGCGGTTTTAAGAGTTTTCTCGGTATCGGCAGAGATAACATTTTCCTTGGCAATAGCAGTCAACACCGAAGCAAAATTCGCCTCAAGGAAACGATAAAGCCCGCTTTCATAATCACGCACTTTACCAACTTCAATATTATCAAGATAACCGTTAAGAGTGGCATACAGAATGGCTACCTGTTTAGCCGCAGGCACAGGCTGGTACTGACCCTGTTTGAGAACTTCAGTAACCCGCTGACCACGTTCAAGCTGCATCCGGGTGGATTTATCCAGTTCGGAAGTACCAAACTGGGCAAAAGCGGCCAGTTCACGATACTGACCCATGTCCATTTTCAGCTTGCCGGCAACCTTTTTCATGGCTTTGGTCTGGGCACTTGAACCTACGCGGGATACCGATATACCCACGTTAACCGCAGGGCGGATACCAGCATTAAACATATCAGGCTCAAGGTAGATCTGGCCATCTGTAATGGAAATAACGTTAGTAGGTACATAAGCCGAAACGTCTCCGGCTTGAGTTTCAATAATGGGCAAAGCGGTCAGTGAACCGCCGCCAAGCTTATCATTAAGACGGGCAGCCCTCTCCAGCAAACGACTATGCAGGTAGAACAAATCACCCGGGTAAGCTTCACGTCCAGGGGGGCGACGAAGGAGGAGCGAAAGCTGGCGATAAGCCCACGCATGCTTGGTAAGGTCATCGTAGACCACCAGAGCATCTTTACCCTGTTCCATAAATTCCTCACCGATAGCACAGCCGGCATATGGCGCCAAATACTGCAAAGCTACCGCATCAGAGGAATTTGCCGCTACCACAATAGTATGCTCCATAGCGCCGTACTGCTCAAGTAAAGCCACAATCCGGGCTACTTTTGAGGCTTTCTGGCCGATAGCTACATAAATACAAACCAGATCTCCGCCCTTCTGGTTAATAATGGTATCCAGAGCAATGGCGGTTTTACCGGTTGAACGGTCACCAATAATCAACTCACGCTGACCACGGCCGATGGGTATCATGGCATCAATGGCCTTGATACCGGTCTGAACCGGGGTGTTTACTGACTTACGGTCAACCACGTTGGGGGCGATGCGCTCAAGGGGGCGGGTTGATTCGGCCTTGATAGGCCCTTTACCGTCCAAAGGGCGGCCTAAGGGGTCTACTACGCGGCCAATCATTCCTTTACCAACCGTAATTTCAGAAATCCGGCCGGTAGCCTTTACTTCGTCGCCTTCTTTGATATTGGAATCTTCACCCAGAATAACCGCAGCCACGCTGTCTTCTTCAAGGTTAAGGGCAATGCCCAGAACCCCGCCGGGGAATTCCAGCAGTTCGTTGTACTTGGCGTTGGAAAGACCATGAATACGGGCGATACCATCGCCTACTTCGATAACCGAACCGACGCTGGTCATGCTGACCGGAGCACCGAATTCCTTTATCTGCTCTTTAATGATAGATACTATATCTTGACCACGTGCGCTCAATTACGCCACCTCCTGAGGGTTATCAAATACGTCCCTGACTGATTTCGTTTTGCAGTAAAACCAGCCTCCGGCTGATAGAACCATCTATCAGTTTATCCCCGATTCTGGCTTTCAAACCAGCTATCAATCCGGGATCTGTTGCAGTTAATATGTTTATCTTTTTACCAGTTATTTTGCTTAACTGTTGCCTGATTATTTCAGTATCTGCCTCACTGGCAGGCTTGGCGGTGGTTACGATAGCGTCTTCCACCCCTCTGGCCTCGTTCAGCAATCGGTTGTACTCACCTGAGATAGCCCTCATGATACCTAGCCTGCGGGTAGCTACCAGCATATCCACCAGGTTCAACATCAGCGGATCTATATCACTGAGCTTGGCAAGGACTGCGTGTTTCCGGGCAGAGACAATTTTGGGGTTGCTGAGAAACTCATCAACCGAAGCGTCCTCTGTAAGGCGAGAAAGATTTTGTAAATCCTCCTGCCATTTATCCAGAGACTTCTGCTCCTTTGCCAGTTCGTGTAACGCCTGCGCATAGCGCATGGCTATAGCATAAACTCTTTTGGCCACTGCTTCTCCGTTGCTCTCTTTTAATTCTTCCGCAGGTCGGTGCTATTTTCAAGCACACTGTCAATAAGCGCCTGATGTGCTTTCTTATCCAGAGATTGGTCAATAACCTTGCCGGCCGCCAAAATGGTCAATTCAGCAAATTCCTTGCGTAACTGGTCAACCACTTCATCACGTTCCTGACGTATTTCAGTCCGGGCGCGGCTAAGCATGGCCTCAGCCTCAGCCTTGGCTTCTTCTATGGCCTTCTGGCGAATTTCATCACCGGTCTTTACAGCCCGTTCAATTACCAGCTGGCCCTGCTGACTGGCTTCGCCAATCTTCTTTTTAAACTCTTCTTCCGCTTTTTGAGCCTGTTCCTTTACCTGGTCTGTCCGTTCCATGCTTTCCTTGATACGGGTAGAACGCTCGTCAAGTTTGGCCAGAATGGGCTTATAGGCAAACAGATACAGCAGACCTAAGAGTAAACCGAAGTTTACAATCTGGGCTATGAAAGAAGGTATATTTATTCCCAGTTCTGCCAGTTTTTCCACCGGTTTCCTCCTGTATTATGCCCCTTAGGCAACGAAAATAAGTACGATAGAGATAACCAGCGCAAAGATGGCGATGGACTCAGCGAAAGCCACCAAAAGGATCATGTTGGTGAAGATAGAACCCTTGGCTTCAGGATTGCGGCCGATAGCCTGCAAAGCACCAAAACCCAGAATACCTACACCGATACCGGGGCCAATTGCACCCAGACCCATTGCCAGGCCAGCCGCTAAGAGTTTGATTACATCAGCTTCCACTATTGTTTTTCCTCCCTTGTTCTAATTGCGTAATACTAAATTAATGAGTTTCTTCCCCATGAGGCGTAACCGCTATCAATGAGAAGACCAGAGCCAAGTTACAGAACACCAGCGCCTGTACAAAACCTACCAGCATTTCAAGACCGTAGAACGGTATGCCGATAATAAAAGGCGCAAGGAACGTAATCATAAGTATAAGGATTTCGCCGCCTATCATGTTGCCAAAGAGACGGAAGGTCAGGCTGATGATACGGACAAACTCCAGAAAGAATTCCAGTAAACCCACAAAAATGGAAATAACCCCATTAAATATGCCGATAACCCCTTCTTTATGCCTGAAAGCGTTTATCAGGGGTTTGAAGTTGAAAAATTTGCTGAGGTAGTGAAAACCGCCCAGAGTCTTTATGCCCCAATACTCCACCATGAAAAAGGTGATAGCAGCCAGAGCCAGAGGCAGGTTAATATCGGTATTGGCGCCGCGAAGAAGATGGGCTTCGTGACCGTTGCCCAATTCAATAAATATGGTATTGTAACCGGGCAAAAGATTCATCCATGCGTTTACTATAATAAATAGGAAGATAGTGGCCACCAGAGGGAAAAACTTGCGACCAAATTTCTCACCGGCAGCATCTACACACATATTGTAAATCCAGCTGAGTACCATTTCCAGCGCACCCTGAAGACGTCCGGGAATAAGCTTCATCTTGCGGGTGGCGGCAACACTCAGTCCCACCAATACCAGAATGGTAATCCATGCCGTAAGAATAGTGTTGGTGATTGCCACAGGACCAATACTGAAAAGTTCGGCGGAAGGTAACTCCGGTTTGGGGGTAGTAATTTTCATCCAGTCAGGAAATCCAAGATCACCAAAGAGGGCGATACCTATAGGGCCGGATAAAAACCCGACAACTAAAATTGCCAGTATAACTATCATCACTGGCCAGAAGACTTGTTTGGGCATACCTAAAATCTTTTTCTTTGGCACTGTTAATTCCCTTTACCGTTGTTAGTTATCTTCGGCAGCAACCGATAAACGCCGTAAAAGGCCAGAAAAACTCCGATTAAAAGACCGGCCAGCAAGAACACGGGTTCAAGACCAAGGGCTTGATCCAGCCATCTGCCACCCAGTGTCCCCAGCAATATAACAAGGGCCATATACCAGCCCAAACCAAGATACTGAAGACCTGTACCCCATTTGTTCATTACAGCCTCAAAACGCAAAGTAGCATACCAGAATTAGTTCTTTAGGTCAAGAAAACTGCCCTGTACTAATACTATTCAGGATTTGCGCTTGTCAAAATCTTCAAGGTCCAGGTTATCTACAAAGTCACGGAAGGCTGATAGACGCTTAATCTCTTCGTCACTGGCCTTACGGGTTTTTTCACCTTTGCCGCCGGATGGAGGTTCGGGCAAATCCATTTCGTCCATAGCCCGTTTATCCTGTTCACGGTCCAGCATGATACTGGCTTTTTCCAGTACGCTGTCTGCCGCATATATAGGTACATTTACTCTTACCGCCAGTGCCAGCGCATCTGAAGGGCGGCAATCTATCTCCATTTGTTCACCGTCTACTTCAAGTAATACCTTGGCGTAGAAGGTGTCATTTTTCAGGTCATCTACCACTATAGAGCGCACCTTTGCACCCAGTACATCTATAACTGTACCCAGCAGGTCATGGGTAAGGGGACGGGGGACGGCGACACCCTGGAGTTTTACCGCAATAGCCTCAGCCTCGGCTGTGCCAATCCAAATAGGCAGATAGCGGTCAGCCGTTTTTTCCTTAAGCAGTACCACTCTCTGATAATTCATCAGGCTAACCCTTATACTGTCTATCGTCATTTCTATCATTTTATCTGCCTCCTAAGTTTGCCTGACGGCGTACCATGAATTCTACCCCCAAAGAAAAGGGGTGTCAATTTGCGTGCCTATCTATAACAATCTATGACCTCTGGCAGTATTGTAGACATATTAGCCCAAATCCTTAATACTCTACATCCCTCTAACCTATATCAATATTTCTCAAGCAAAACTTTGCAAAGATGGGGGAGTTTGTGGAATAATACAGAGCTCCAGAATAATGATTTTAAATGTCTGGGTGTGCTATCATAAACTACCTGAACCGTCATAGATGAAGGAGATCGACTAATGCAAAAAGGTCATGAGGCTATTGTCTGGTTTAACGAAGTTACGAAGAACGATATCCCTCTGGTCGGCGGTAAAGGCGCTAATTTAGGCGAAATGACTAACGCTGGCATCCCCGTCCCACCCGGATATATCGTAACAGCCAATGCCTATTTTGACTTCATAAACAGCTCAAACCTTCACCCTGCTATCAGTAAGGCTCTTGAGTCACTGGATATCAATGATTCCAAACAACTCTCTGTTGTTGCTAATATCGTAAAGGAAATGATTCTTTCCACCCCCATGCCCCCCGGACTTGCCACTCAGATTAAAACCGCCTATAAAAAAATGGGGCAAGGTCTGGTAGCGGTACGGTCATCAGCTACTGCTGAGGATTTACCTGAAGCATCTTTTGCCGGACAGCAAAGCACTTACCTTAATATAGAGGGCGGCGACGAAGTTGTGGTAGCCGTTCAGAAATGCTGGGCTTCCTTGTTTGAAGCCAGAGCTATTTACTACCGGGTACAGCAAAACTTCGATCATCTGCAGGTAGGCATAGCCGTACCGGTACAGAAAATGGTACAGTCGCAGGCTTCCGGAGTATGCTTCACTATTGAACCCATTACTTCAGACCCCACTAAAATAGTTATTGAAGCTATATATGGTCTGGGGGAAGGTCTGGTGTCAGGGGAAATCACACCGGACCTTTATATTTTAGATAAAGAAGGCCCTGCAGTTCTTTCACGGACTATCAGCCATCAGGAAAGGCGGCTTGTTCGTAAAAACGGCAACTCAACCTCCGGTGCCGAAGACGAATCCGGCAACAATTACTGGCAACCAGTCCCCTCCACCAAGCAAGAACAGCAGAAAATCACCGAAGACGATATTATTACGCTGGCCAAACTGGCTATGCTTATTGAAAACCATTACAAAGGCCCTCAGGATATTGAGTGGGCTAAAGAAGAAAACGAAATTTATATTGTCCAGTCCCGCCCGGTTACTGCCCTGAAAGATGCCAGCGAACTGGAGCCCGAAATTGATGCCCCCATTATGCTGCAGGGTGCGGCTGCTTCACCCGGTCTGGCCACCGGCGGAGTCAAAATACTTCAGGACCCCTCTGAGATAGACCTGGTACTTCCGGGTGATATTCTGGTAGCCGAAATGACCACCCCTGACTTTGTGCCGGCTATGAAACGGGCAGCAGCCATTGTAACCAACCGCGGCGGACGCACTTCCCATGCTGCCATTGTCAGCCGTGAACTGGGCATCCCCTGCGTAGTGGGTACTGGCGAAGCCACCAAGGTACTTAAAAACGACCAGATGATCACCGTTGACGGTACTCATGGCAAGGTTTATAACGGCAAGGTTACCCGAAACGTAAAAACCAGCAATATCGCTTCCATTGTACGTGAGGCTATCCGCACCAAGACCCGTGTTTATGTAAACTTGGCTCAGCCTGAGCTGGCTGACAAAGTAGCCGCCCGCAATGTAGACGGTGTGGGTTTGCTGAGAGCCGAATTTATATTCAGCCAGATAGGCAAGCACCCCCGCTATATGATAGAAATGGGTCAGCAAGAGGAATATATCCAGCAGGTGTACGCAGGAGTTCTTTCCTTCGCCAAGGCTTTCTATCCCCGCCCGGTGGTTTACCGCACCAATGATTTCAAAACCAATGAATACCGTGACCTGTTGGGCGGTGACAAATACGAAGGCCAAGAAGAAAACCCTATGCTGGGTTACCGCGGTGTTTCCCGCTATATTAAAGATATTGAAGTATTCAAGATGGAAATTGAAGCCATCAAACGGGTACGCAAGGACTATCCGAATGTCTACGTTATGCTTCCATTTGTACGAACGGTAGATGAACTTGTAAAAGTAAAACGGATACTGGAAGATGAAGGCCTGAAACGCGGCCCGGATTTCAAACTCTGGATGATGGTGGAAGTTCCCTCCAATATCTTCCTAATTGACAAGTTTATTGATGCCGGTATTGACGGCATATCTATAGGCTCAAATGACCTTACCCAGCTGATACTCGGTGTTGACCGTGACAGCGAAATGCTGCGTGAGACCTTTGACGAACGCAATGAGGCGGTTCTGGTGGCTTTAGAAAAAGCCGTTACCACCGCCGCCCGTCGCGGTATTACCGCATCCATCTGCGGACAGGCACCTTCGGTTTACCCCGAACTGACTGAAAAGCTGGTCTCCTGGGGTATAACCTCGGTTTCTGTCAGCCCTGACATGATAGGCACTACCCGTGAGATTATTGCCAAGGCAGAGGCCAAATTAAAGATTAAATGATTAGCGAGCTTCGCATAAGGGAGCGCATTGAAGCCAGAGAGGAGACCCTCTCCCCTTACGCGGTTAAAAGCCGCCTTTCTCGTGGCAGGCAAAAACCAGAAGACCCGGACCCGGTTCGCACCTGTTTTCAGCGTGACCGGGACCGGATTATACATTCCAAGGCTTTTCGCCGCTTAAAGCACAAAACCCAGGTCTTCATTGCCCCTTTGGGTGACCATTTTGTGACCCGCCTTACCCATACTCTGGAGGTCACCCAGATAGCCCGGACTATTGCCCGGGCACTCAACCTTAATGAAGACCTTACCGAGGCTATTTGTCTGGGGCATGATCTTGGGCATACCCCCTTCGGACATGCCGGCGAAGAGGTTTTAAACGAACTTTTCCCCAAGGGTTTCCACCATAACGAACAAAGCCTGCGGGTGGTAGACCTGCTGGAAAAAAACGGGCATGGCTTAAACCTCAGCTGGGAGGTACGTGACGGCATACTCAACCACTCCAAATCACGTTCAAACATACTGGGGGAAACCCATAATAAAGCTGCCACCTTTGAAGGCCAGATTTGCCGTATCGCAGATGCGGTTGCCTATATAAACCATGACATTCTGGACTCGGTACGGGCAGGTATTATCAAGGCCAATGACCTGCCGCTAGGTGCAGTATCGGTATTGGGCAATACCCACTCCCATCGGATAAACACCATGGTGTGTGATATTATTAAAAACTCTTGGTCATGCACGGGCTTACTGCCCGGTCAAGAACCGGTGCTTACCATGAGTAACAAGGTACTGGATGCCAGCAATACCCTCCGGGATTTCCTTTTTGAGCAGGTATACCAAAGCAAAGACCGCAAGGCTGAGCACGAGCGGGAAATAGTCCGCCTTTTATACAAATATCTGGTAGGCCATCAGGATTTGTTGCCAGCGGAATATATAGCCCTGTCGGACAAACCCGAACGCAGAGTGGCTGATTATATTGCGGGCATGACCGACCTTTTTGCCCTGAGACTGGCCAAAGAACTTAATCTGGCAGACTGATATGAATGACGCAGTAGAAGAAATAAAGCAAAAACTGGATATTGTCAGCTTTATAGGTCAGTATACTAAACTGACCAAAGCCGGCCGCACTATGCGCGGAATTTGCCCGTTTCACAGCGAAAAACACGGCTCTTTTTTCGTTTACCCCGAAGCCCAAAACTGGCACTGCTTCGGCGCATGCAATACCGGCGGTGACATCTTCGCTTTTGTAATGAAAAAAGAAGGACTGGATTTCAAGGCCGCACTGGAACTGCTGGCTGAAAAAGCCGGCGTAAGCCTGCCCAGCCAGATAAACCCGGCAATCAAAGACCAAAGAGACCGCCTGTATGAAATAAATCTGTCCGCCGCCCAGTATTACCATAACCTGCTTTTAAACAGCCCTCAGGCGGAAAATGCCCGTATCTACCTAAACTCCCGCGGCCTAAATGAACAATCCCTGGCAGATTTCCAGCTGGGATACGCCCTGGCGGACTGGCAGGGGCTTTATGACTACCTGAAGGAACGCAGCTATTCAGATGAAGACCTGCTGAAGGCCGGGGTAATAGTCCGCTCTGATGAGGGACGGATTCATGACCGCTTCCGGAATAATATTATTTACCCCATTGCCAACTACAAAGGGCAGATAGCCGGTTTCGGGGCACGGGTTATGGATAACTCCCAGCCCAAATACCGTAATTCCCCCCAGACAGATCTCTTTGACAAAAGCAGCCTGCTGTACGGCCTGCATCTGGCTTCAGCCAGCATTCGGGAAAATAACCGGGCAATCATAGTGGAAGGCTATATGGATGCCATCATGTCCCACCAAGGCGGTTTTACCAATACGGTAGCCTGCATGGGAACTGCCCTCACCGAACGCCAAATAGCTTTAATAAAACGCCAGACCAAAAACTTAGTATTGGGGCTGGACTCGGATTCGGCCGGCGAAGAGGCTACCTTAAGGGCTATAGATTATGAAAACCAGATGGAGTCTGAAATACGGGTAGCAGTACCTGAAGGAGGCAAAGACCCTGACGAGCTTATCCGCCATTCACCCCAGAGTTGGCAGGAGATACTGGATAATGCCCGCCCACTGCTGGACTATATATTTGAACACAGCCAAAGAGGGCTTGACCTGAATTCAGCCGCAGGCAAGTCTAAACTGACTGACCACCTTTTACCCATTATATCTAAAATGGAAGATGGAGTACGCCAGTCCCATTATCTTGGCAAATTGGCCGAAATAGTAAGCACCAGCCAGAACCGTATACTTGAACGGCTGAAAAAACTGAAGAATGAAACCCGTAATGCCAAAGTTACGGAAAAAGAAGCCCCATCAGGCCAAGCCCCCAAAAACCCCGCCCTTGAGGAGTATGCCTTAAGCCTGCTTTTCACATCAGCGGAGGTTACCCGTTTCGCCTATAACCTGCACCCTGAGTATCTTGAGATACCCCAGTACCGGGAACTGCTGGCGATTTATAATCAGTCCGCTGAAAAGGACAACCTGCGGCCTTGCCTTGATGAAAACCTGCGGGAATATTATGACAACTTGATGAATAAAAATCCGGCAAATGATAATATAGAGGATAAGTTTTACGACCTATGCCTGAGGCTGAGAGAAAGATACCTCCGGAACTTGGCGGTAAAACTTAACCAGGCCTTAAGCGAAATCAACCAGCCGGAAACAACTGAATACCAGGCGCTGAATGACCAGTGTGTAAAGGTCAACGAAGAACTGCGGAGTGTATTCAGTCTTAAAGACAGACGAAACCAGAAACAGAGGAGACAATAAATGCCCGCTGAGAAAGATAAGAAAGAGTTTAGCCCTGACGATATTGATGACGACAAGGATGCGGAACAAGGGCTGGCAAATATCCATGATGAACAGGATGCCGAAGCTGAAGGCGACAAACTGGCAGAGCCTGACCTCAAGGATATAGCTGATACAGACATACCCGCCGAGCTCACCGAAGAAGAACTGGCAGCCGAAGCAGACCTGATACCGGATACCGATGAAGAAATCAGCCCGCTGAATATTGATCTTGACATACCCCTTGAACAGATAGACACCCAGGGTATAGTAGATGATCCGGTACGTATGTATCTGCATGAAATAGGCCGGGTACCCCTTCTTTCGGCCGAAGATGAAAAAACTCTGGCCAAGAAAATGGAAGAAGGCAAACGCATTCGCGAAATCCGCCAGGAGTGTCTGGAAAAACGCGGGCGTTACCCGTCTGCCGCCGAATCTTTCCTGTGCATGCTCAGGGAGCTTGCCCAAGCTACCGAAGTCCTGTTCCAACTGGGACAGGAATTGGGGATGGATACTTCCGCCAGTTTGAAAACCATTATCCACAACCCCAAACTAAGGACAGCTATTGACCACGAGATTGACCAGCAACTCACCAAAAATATCTCGGATAATACCGGCAAGAGTATGGCGGAGATAGAACAGTCTTTTATCAATCTGGCTATAAACAGCTCCCTCCTGCCCAAGGTTGTGCTGGATGCCATACCCGAAAAAATGACTATACCCGAAATATCAGATCACACTTACGATACTACCTTTATAAATCATCTGGAACGGCATGAAGCAAGCCTGAAGTATTATCTGGATAACCTTGAAATAGACGCTAAACGGGCTGAACGCCATCTTATTCAGGCCAACCTCCGCCTGGTGGTCAGTGTGGCCAAGAAACACATTGGCAGGGGCATGCCTCTGCTTGACCTTATACAGGAAGGTAATATCGGTCTTATCCGTGCAGTGGAAAAGTTTGACTTCCACCGCGGTTTCAAGTTTTCCACTTATGCCACATGGTGGATACGCCAGGCCATTACCCGGGCTATTGCAGACCAAGCCAGAACTATACGCATACCTGTTCATATGGTAGAAACCATTAACAAGCTGCTTTCAATAAGCCGCCAGCTGTCCCAAAAGCTTGGGCGTGAACCTACCCCGGACGAAATAGCCCTTGAGATGGACCTACCGCCGGAAAAAGTACGAGAAATTGCCAAGGTATCCCAGTTGCCGGTTTCACTGGAATCTCCCATCGGCGAAGAAGAAGATAGCCATCTGGGAGACTTTATTGAAGACCAGAACGCACTGGCACCGCCGGATGCCGCTTCACGCCAGTTGCTAAAGGAGCAAATAGATACTGTTCTGGGCAGCCTGACCCCGCGTGAACGCCGGGTACTTCAGCTCCGCTTCGGACTGGAAGATGGCCGAAGCCGCACTCTGGAAGAAGTGGGTAAAGAGTTTAACGTAACCCGTGAACGTATCCGCCAGATAGAGGCCAAGGCTCTGCGGAAACTCCGCCACCCCAGCCGCAGCCGCAAACTTAAGGATTATCTGGAATAACCACCTGACCGGTATTCTAATCCAGCCCCTGTCGCAACTGACAGGGGCTTTTTTATATCCATTGGCCCAATAATACTATGCCGCAAATATTTCAATACCATTCTGTCATACAAATGGCTTTAAATTTTGGTTTTTATGCTAGAATATAGGCAGTAAAACTGGAGAGCTTTATGATTCCTGTCAAACTCAAAATAAAAAACTTTATGTGTTACCGGGGCGAAATACCGCCTTTTTCTTTTAACGGGATACATACTGCCTGTATCTGCGGTCAAAACGGGGCAGGCAAATCCGCCCTGATAGATGCCATTACCTGGGCGCTCTGGGGAAAAAGCCGGGCTAAGAGTGACGATGATGTGATTTCCCTAAACGAGCAGGAAGCAGAAGTCAGCCTTGATTTTGAAATTTCAGGTGAACTTTATCAGGTTATCCGCCAGCGCCAACGCCCCAAAAAGGCAGGGACAAATGGACAAAGCCTGTTAAGCCTTTTTTCACTCCAAGATGAAAAACCCCGGAATATAACCGGAGACACCCTGACCCAGACTGAGAAAAAGATAATCTCCATACTCCATATGGACTATGACACCTTTATAAACAGCGCCTTTCTGAGGCAGGGACATGCCAACCAGTTTACCCAGCAACCCCCCGGCAAACGTAAAGAAGTGCTGGCCAACATACTGGGGTTAGAAATATATGACCAGCTGGAAGATTTGGCCAGACAGGCTGTACGTGAAGCAGAAACCAAAAACCTGCAGATTGAACAGAGTATTGAAGATGGCAAAGAAAGTCTGAAGTCCAGACCGGAACTGGAAGAAGCCCTAAATCATACCCGTCAAGACCTGGCCGAAGGTGAAGGCAAATTAAAAATTCAGCTTGCCGAGCTGGAAATTATGCGGCACAAGAAACATAGCTTTGACACCAAACAAAATACCTGCCGCCAGTTGGATAACGACCTGAAGGATATTTCCAAAGACCAATCCCGCTGGATTCAAACCCTGCAAGAAATAAAACAGCGTATCAGCACTTTTGAAACACTCTCTGCCCAAAAGGAAGCAATCTTTAAAGGTTTTCAGGAATACTCCGTCTGCCAAAGCCTGTATGATAAACACAACCGGATACTGGCTAAACTAAGGCAACTGGAAAATACCAAAAAGCCCCTTGAAGATGCCGTTTACAAAGAAGAAAACAATCTTAAAAATACCTTGGGGAAATATCAGGAACGCCTGAAATTCAGGCAAGACACTGCTCAAACTCTGGTGATACTGGAAAAAGAAAAAACCCAATCAGACCAACTGAAAACCCGGTTGGAAACTGAAGAGGCGGAACTGAAAATCCAACAGAACAAGCTGCTTAATCTGCAAAGCAGCCTGGCCAGACTGGAAACTGAACACGCCGTTGCCGTCAAAGAGGTAAACGCACTTGAAGAAAAACTGAACCTGCTGGCTGAAGCGGGTGAAAACCGCTGTAACTGCCCTCTATGCGAAACTGAACTGGGACAAGACAAGCTCAAGCTGGTGTTTGGCAAATACAAGACGGAACAGGATACCCAAAAAAACCTGCAAGCAGATCTGCAGGAAAAACTGAGCCAGATGCAATCAGATATACAAGCCTTGCTTAAGTACATTGAAACCGAAACTAACCGCCTGAGTCATAGCCACAAACAGTATGAAAGACAGATAAGTCTACTGGACAAAGGGATTGCGGAGGCTAAAGAGGCTGAAATAAAGGCGGCGGAAGGCAGAAACCTGATTGCAGGTATTGAGAAACAACTGAACGAACGGAGCTATGCCACTGCGGAGCAGGCCAGTCTGGCAGTAGTCGAAAAAGAAATACAGGGACTAAATTTTGATAATGCCGAATATACCCGAAACCAGCAGAATCTGGCTGATTTGACCCCTTTTGAAGAAAAGAAACGTAAACTTGACGAAGCAATTAACCGCCTGCCGCTGGAAAATGACAGTCTAAAAAAGGCATCCTCTGCACTGGCAGAGCTGACAGTCCGGCGTGATAATAAACTAAATGAACAGCAGACCCTGCTTAAAGAGCTGGCGGAATTACCGGTGCTTGAAAAAGAACTGGGAGAAGCCGAAACTGAATATAAGTCACTCAGTCAAAGGCAGGATGCCCTGAGGCAACAACTGGGTTCACTCAGCCAGAAAGCAGAACAGATAAATGAGCTGGAGAAAAAGCTGAAAAAGCAAGCACAAGAGAAAGACCAGACCACTCAAGAAATAAATTATTTCGGTAAACTGGTCAGAGCTTTCGGCAAAAAAGACGGAATCCAGACTATGCTTATTGAAGACACCCTGCCTGAACTGGAAAACGGAGCTGACCTGTTGCTGTCGCGTATGACTGACGGCCGCATGCACCTTAGCATAGAAACCCAGCGTTCCACCAAAAAGGGAGACCAAACCGAAACTCTGGATATAAATATCTCGGATGAACTTGGCACCCGCAACTATGAAACCTTTAGCGGCGGTGAGGCTTTCAGGATAGATTTTGCGATCAGGATTGCCCTGTCACACTTGCTGGCAAACCGTCTGGGCGCACCTTTGCGGACACTTATCATTGATGAGGGATTTGGCACACAGGACACTACCGGCATTGAGCGCCTGAAAGAGGCCATAAACTCTATTCAGAACGAGTTTGACAAGATACTGGTCATAACCCATATAGATGACCTGAAAGATTCATTCCCCACCCGCATTGAGATAGACAAAACCCCATCCGGCTCAGCTATCCGCCTAAACTAAACGTCCCGCAGGATAAATACGTCTTCTATATCTGCATGCAGGGCTTTGGCTACTTTGTGGGCCAGAATAAGCGAGGGATTATACTTGCCCTTTTCAAGGTAAAGCATGGTCTGGCGGCTGACCCCTACTGTTTCGGCCAGCTCAGATTGGGTAAGATTATATCTTGCCCGCAGTTCCTTAATCCGGGTGCGCAGTATCATGTAGTCTTTTCCTTTGCCCTTTCCGCTGAGTATTATCAAACGCCTATGTTAGAATTATATTACCTAAACAGGGCAAATTGCAAAGGGTTCGTAATTATTAGAAAGCAGTTACAGCCCTAAATCAGAAGAAACAGACTGCATGGCGCTTAGGGACAGGCGGATGAACTCATCCAGTTCCAGACCCAAACTTGAACAACTGGCAATCTGCTCACGGTTTGCACCGGCAGCAAAGGACTTTTCCTTGAAACGTTTAGCCACACTTTTGGCTTCCACACAGGCCAGCTTTTTGTCCGGCCTGACCAGAGCAGCGGCGGTAATAAGCCCGGTAATAGGGTCAGCACAGAACAAGGCTTTTTCCATACGGCTATCGGGGATAATACCATGTGCAGAGTTATGCACCAGAATAGCCTGACAAACAGCTTTACCTGCACCCAAACTGGCAGCAATTTCGGCACTCCGTTTGCTGTGAAGTGACATATCGTCTTTTACTTCACCCAAATCTATATCATGAATAAGCCCAGCCATAGCCCATTCATCCTGGTTCTCACCAAAATACCCGGCCAAACCTTTCATAACTGCTTCAGTAGCCAGCATATGTTTGACCAGATTCTTATTGTCTACCCGTTTTTCTACTTCAGCCAAAGCCAATTGCCTGTCCATATTTCTGTCCCCTTTGATTAGTCTTGGCAAATTTGCAGTAAACGCCTGGCAAACAGGCGATAACTGATTAAGTCTATTTCAGTTTCGGTAAAACCCGCCGCAGGTATTTGCCGGTCACGGAGGCTTTATTCAAGGCAACATCTTCAGGTATACCCTCAGCTACAATCTGCCCGCCTTTTATGCCTGCACCCGGCCCTAGGTCTATTATCCAGTCTGCATTCTTGATAACATCCAGCTGGTGCTCAATAACTACCACAGTATTGCCGCTGTCTACCAGCCGCTGAAGCACCCGCAGAAGTGCCGCCACATCTTCAAAAGAAAGCCCGGTAGTAGGTTCGTCCAGTATGTATAAAGTCCGCCCGGTAGCCCGTTTGGAAAGTTCGGTTGCCAGTTTGATACGCTGGGCCTCACCCCCCGACAATGTAGGTGCCGGCTGACCTATGCGGATATACCCCAAACCCACATCCTGCATGGTTTGCAGTTTGGAGCTGATTTTGGGGAAATTTTCAAAAAACTCCAGCGCCCTGTCCACTGTCATATCCAGTACGTCTGCAATGTTTTTATCTTTAAATTTTATCTCCAGCACTTCGCGGTTATAACGTGCCCCGTGGCAAACTTCACAGGGAACAGTCACATCCGGCAGAAATTGCATTTCTATCTGGATATAACCCTCTCCGCCACAGGTTTCGCAGCGTCCACCTTTTATGTTAAATGAAAACCGCCCCGGCCCGTAACCCTTTACCTTGGATTCGGGCACTGACGCAAACAATTCCCGTATATTGGTAAATGCCCCTGTATAGGTAGCCGGATTTGAACGGGGTGTCCGCCCGATGGGCGACTGATTTATTTCTATTATCTTGTCAATGTGCTCCGTGCCGGTTATAGAATCTGACCCGCCGGCCCTGTCTTTAGCCCCGTAAAATACCTGAGCCAGATGTTTGAAAAGAATATCGGTAACCAGAGTGGACTTGCCACTGCCAGAAACGCCGCTGACGCAAACCAGCTTGCCCAGAGGGATATGTACGTCTATATTTTTAAGATTATTCTGGCGGGCACCCTGTATGAGCAGTTCCTGCCCGTTACCATCCCGCCGTTTTTCGGGCACAGGTATTACCTTGGCGCCGGATAGATACTGGCCGGTAAGTGAAGCCGGGTTTTGCATTATTTCGCTGATATTGCCGGTAGCCACTACCCGCCCGCCGTGTTCACCCGCCCCCGGCCCCATATCTATAATATAGTCCGCCGCCCTCATCACAGATTCATCGTGCTCCACTACCAGTATGGTATTGCCCAAATCACGCAGTTTCTGCAGGGTTTCCACCAGACGGGTATCATCTGCCGGGTGCAAGCCTATGGTAGGTTCGTCACAAACGTATAGCACCCCCATCAGGCCGGAGCCAATCTGTGAGGCCAAACGTATCCGCTGGGCTTCACCGCCGGACAAAGTTCCGGCGATACGGTCTATAGTTAGATATTCCAGACCCACGTTATTTAAGAACCCCAAACGTGAACGTATCTCTTTGAGTATCTGGGCGGCTATAAGCTGTTCCCGTTTGCTAAACAGGGTATTTTTGCCAGCCAGTTCATTTGCCCATTTAAACTGTTCATCTACGGACATACCCGCCACATCGGCAATGTTGCGTTCGCCTATCTTTACTGACAGGGCTTCCTTGCGAAGCCTTTTGCCTCCGCAAGCCTGACAGGGGCTAGCCAGCATATATTTTTCAATACTCTCCCGTACTCCCTGAGACTCACTATCACGGTAAAGTCTGTCCAGACGGGGTATAACCCCTTCAAAACCACTGGTGTATTCCCTTACACGCCCGTAGCGGTTGCGGTATTTATGAATATCACCACCCTCACCGTAGAGCAATAACTGCATTTGTTCAGGAGTAAAAGTGGAAACAGGCTTGTTGAGCGAAAAACCCGCCCTGCGGGCCAAATCTTCCACCTGTCCGAAGTACCAGTTCTGGTTCTGATAAGGACTGATAGCCCCGTCCGCCAGAGACTGATTTTTGTCCGGTATAATCAGCTCAGGGTCAAGCTCCATCTTGGCACCCAGCCCCATACACGTCTGGCAGGCGCCATGGGGAGTATTGAAACTAAAAGTTCGGGGTTCTATTTCACCCAGGCTTACACCGCAATCCGCACAGGAAAATTTTTCGGAAAAAAGCATATCCTGCCCGTCCACCACCGATATTACCACCAGCCCCCCGCCCAGCTTCAGAGCAGTTTCAACCGAATCCGCAACACGTCCCTGTGAGCCCGCCTGACCAACCACCAGACGGTCTACCACCGCTTCTATATCATGTTTTTTGTTTTTATCCAGTTCTATATCTTCGGACAAATCTTTAATCTGCCCGTCCACCCTAACTCTGGCGTAGCCTGATTTGCGGAGGTCTTTAAACATCTGGGTATACTCACCCTTGCGTCCCCTTACCAGCGGTCCCAGAATGAGTATCTTGGCACCCTCAGGTAACAGCTGGACTGCATCGGTTATCTGTTCCACGCTCTGGGCAGAAATCTCCTTGCCGCACTCCGGGCAATGAGGGTGTCCGGTACGGGCAAACAGCAAACGCAAGTAATCATATATTTCAGTCACTGTGCCTACCGTAGAACGGGGGTTGTGGCTGACCCCTTTCTGGTCAATGGCGATAGCCGGTGAAAGCCCCTCTATATGGTCTACGTCCGGTTTTTCCATTCTGCCCAGAAACTGGCGGGCATAAGAGGAAAGAGACTCCATATAGCGGCGCTGCCCTTCGGCATAAACGGTATCAAAAGCCAAAGAGCTCTTACCTGACCCTGAAAGCCCGGTCACAACCACCAGTTTGTCACGGGGAATTTGGACATCTATGTTTTTGAGGTTGTGTTCGCGGGCACCTTTAATTTTTATATATTCCTGAGCCACCGGCAAAGTCTCCTGTTCATTTATTAGCTAACCAAATCAAAACATGTGTTCTAATATTTTACACCATAATGCTAAACAAGCCAAGACCAAACCCCCATTAAAGCTCCAAATAGCCTAATCCATCCTTGCCGAAACGGTTAAAAAACACATTTTAATCCTCTCCGGTGGGCCAGCAAATGGTATTTCGGGCTGGTTTGGGATATAATCAGGCCAATGTCAGATAACAATCTTGCCGATATCAAAAGTGCCATCATTAAAATGATTAACACTGAAAAAGGCAGTTTGGAAGAGCTGTCTCTGAAGCTGCATGCCAACCCGGAGCTGGGCTATCAGGAACATAAAGCAGTAGAATGGCTTTGTGAATATCTGTCCAGCCAAAATTTCAGCATTGAAAAAAACATAGGCGGCCTTAATACTGCCTTTAAAGCCACTTTTGGTCATGGAACACCGGTTATAGGTTTTCTGGCTGAATATGACGCCCTGCCCCAACTGGGACATGCCTGCGGCCATAACCTTATTGCCACCTCGGCGGCAGGTGCAGCCGTAGCCTCCTGTCTGGCTGCCAAGCTTTGCGGGGGGACTGTTTGTCTGATAGGCACTCCGGCTGAAGAACTTAGCGGAGGCAAAATACAGATGGTGGAAAAAGGGATATTTAAAGAACTGGACTCGGCTCTCATAGCCCACCCCGGTAATGAAGATATTGCCACTACCCAAGCACTTGCCTGTGTTACCCTAAATGTGGAGTATTTCGGTAAAGAGGCTCATGCCGCGGCCCACCCTGACAAAGGCATAAACGCACTTGATGCCATAGTACTGGCTTATACCAGTCTGAATTCACTCCGCCAGCATATAGAGCCCAGCGCCCGCATTCACGGCATTATTACCGATGGGGGTAAAGCTGCCAACATCGTACCCGGACATTCTGCCGGCACTTTCCTGATACGTTCTCAAACTATGCCTTACCTGAAAGAGCTGATGGACAGGGTACTGGACTGCTTCAAGTCTGCCGCCCAAGCTACCGGTGCCCGTTTGGAGTACCGCTTTGATAAATCCATATATGCACCCATGAATAACAACATGGCACTGGCAAATTTATATGTAAAAAACATGGATCTGCTTGGTCGTAAAACTCTGCTTGAAAACTCGGATATGAATTTTGGCAGTACCGATATGGGCAATGTCAGCCAGATTTTGCCAAGCCTGCACGGATATTATGCCATTACCCGCAAAGAAGTCTCCGGACACACGGAAGAATTTGCATCCGCTGCCTGTTCGGTGAACGGTCTAAAGGGTGCGCTGGATGCCGCCAAGGCTATGGCTATGACCGCAGCCGATTTATTTAGTAACTCAACCAATCTGGATAAAGTAAAAACAGAGTTTCAAAAATCTACCCGGCCGTCTGCTTGAACCCTTTCGGCCATAGGTTATTTAGATGAACATTTTTCTGGGTATTGATAGCGGTTCTGTATCTACAAAAGTAATATGCCTGTCACAATCTGCTGAACTGACAGACTGGGTATATCTGCCTACCGCCGGAGATCCGTTAAATACCCTTAGACTGGCACTAAGGCAATTGCAGTCCCGTTTACCGGAAAGCACCCGAGTGCTGGGGGTGGCGGTGACAGGCAGTGCCCGTGAACTGGTAGCCGAAACAGTGGGTGCGGATATGCTAAAAAACGAAATCAGCTCACAGGCCAAAGCTGCCGCCCACCTGATACCGGAAGTGAAAACGGTGATAGAAATTGGCGGGCAGGACAGTAAACTTATACTGCTGGAAAACGGTTTTGTAGTGGATTTTGCCATGAATACCATCTGCGCCGCCGGCACCGGCAGTTTTCTGGAACACCAGTCCCGCCGTCTGGATCTCTCACTGGAGGACATGGGTCAACTGGCTCAGTTTAGCCAAAACCCCATTGAACTGAAAGGCCGCTGTACTGTATTTGTTGAATCAGATATGATTCACTTCCAGCAGACCGGCAGTAGCCGTCCGGATATTGTTTATGGTTTATGTAAAGCTCTTGCCAGAAATTATTTAAACGACCTGGGGCTTCACAAAGAAATCCGCCAGCCGGTAGTTTTTCAGGGAGGAGTTGCCCGAAACCCTGCCATGAAGAAAGCCTTTGAAGAAGAACTGGGCTTTTCACTGATAGTCCCTCCCCGGCCGGAAATAACCGGGGCATGGGGTGTGGCTTTACTGCTTCGGCAGGACACGAATATAAATACAACTGCCAAGCCCACCAACTTTCGGGGGTTTGATACCCCTTTTCTCCGGGAAAAAGTATAGTCCCGGTTTTAATTAAGATGAATTTCTAAGAGGATATAAATGATAATAGCGGTAGATGTAGACGGGGGTGACTACGCCCCAAAGGAAATTATCAAAGGTGCCCTCAAGGCTGCCCAAGAGTACAAAATAGGCCTTATCCTGCTGGGCAAAAAAGAGGTTATCCATGTACATGCCGGGCATTACCTGAAAAAACTGCCCATAGAGATAGTCCACTGCCCTCAAACCGTAACTTTTAATGAACACGCTGTGGAAGCTATCAAAGGCAAACCTAAGTCAGCTATTGTAATAGGCACTTCTCTGGTTAAACAGGGCAAGGCAGACGCCTTTATCTCTGCCGGCAACACCGGTGCGGTTTTAGCGGCAGCCTTTTTTATTCTTGGGAAAATAGAGGGGGTTGAACGCCCTGCACTGGGTGCCATCATTACCACCCGCCCCCATATCCCTTCACTGCTGATAGATGCGGGAGCTAATGCAGAGTGCCGCCCCAACCATCTGGATGAATTCGCCCATTTGGGCAATATATATGCCAAACAGGTGTTGGGACTCGAAAACCCCAGAATAGGCTTACTGAATAACGGTGAAGAAGAAGCTAAAGGCACCAAACTCACACTGGAAACCCACCAGTTACTTAAAAAAAGCAAGCTCAACTTCATCGGCAATATAGAGGGGCATGATATATCCCTGAACAAGGCTGACGTGATTGTGACGGACGGCTTTACCGGAAATATTGTGCTTAAAACCCTTGAAGGGCTGGGAGATGCTTTGCTTAAGGTCCGTAAAGTAGGCCACGCCATTGACAGCGCCGCCCACCTGCGGGGCAGGGCTTTGCTGGCTGACGTGGGCTTGGGCTCTATGGTAAAAGGTATGGATTTTGAAGAATGTGGCGGTGCCTGCTTACTGGGAGTAAAAGGAACCATCATAGTTGCTCATGGACGAAGCCACGCCCGGGCAATAAAAAATGCCATCGGGCTGGCCAAACGCACTGCTGAAAAAGGCGTGGACAAGCTGATTGCCGAAGATATCAAGTCCCGTACTAAAGCAGGCACGGAAGGAGACCCCAAAAATGTCAACACTCCTGTATGACGTAATAATTATAGGTGGCGGCCCGGCCGGACTAACTGCTGCCTTGTATACCGGACGGTCAAAGCTAAAGACACTGGTTATTGAACGTGCTTTTGTAGGCGGGCAAATAACCCGTTCGGAAAAAGTGGATAACTACCCCGGCTTTCCGGAGGGCATCACCGGTTTTGACCTGACCCAGCAGATGCAAATACAGGCCGAAAAATACGGAGTGGAGATAACTTCGGCTGAAGTAAATGCCATTCATAAAACCAAAGACCACTTTGAGGTTGTCACTGAAACAGGCGGCCTGAGCGGACGTTGTATTATTATCTGCGGGGGGACCGAACGCAATAAACTGGAAGTGCCCGGAGAAGAGGAGTTTTCCGGGCGGGGAGTCTCCTACTGTGCCACTTGCGATGCCCCTTTCTACAATGACAAGGTTGTTGCGGTAGTGGGAGGCGGTAATATGGCCTTTTACGAAGCCCTTCACCTGTCCGAGTTTGCCAAAAAAGTTTACCTGATTCACCGCCGCCAAGGTTTCCGGGCAGATGCGGTGTTAATGGATAAAGCTAAAAACAAAAGCAATATTGAACTGGTGCTGGATACCGTAGTCACTTCCATAAACGGGCAGGATAGTATTCAGTCACTCAGCCTAAATAACTTGAAGACCCTAAAAACCTCCACCCTGCCGATAGACGGACTCTTTGTAGCCGTGGGCTTACAGCCGAATACCACCTACCTGAAGGGGGTGGTGGATATGGACAAAAACGGCAGTATTCTGGTAAATGACCAGATGGAAACGTCAGTAAGCGGCATACTCTCTGCCGGTGATATCCGAAGCGGCTCAATAAGGCAGGTTATATCCGCTGCCGGAGACGGAGCGGTTGCCGCTCTTTCCGCCAAGCGGTATCTTGACCTGTAAATTTAATTATTTAAGGGTACAAAACTACTCCGCTTTTCCAGTATAATAGTAAATTAAAAAGGGGTTGGCATGAAGGTTGTTTTTCTGAAAGATGTACCCGGCAGAGGAAAAACCGGAGATATAAAAGAAGTAAATGACGGCTATGCCCGAAATTATCTTATACCTAACAAACTGGCCATGCCGGCTTCTGCCGCAGTAAAGAGTGAGATTGCAGCCAAACAGGCAGCGGAAGAACGCCGCAAAGCCAAGGCTGAAGCTGAAATGGTAGAATTGGCTAAAAATCTGGACGGAGCCAAGGTAAATCTAAAAGCTAAAACCGGAGCAAAAGACAAACTCTACGGGCAGATAACTACAACTGTGATTGCCGCTGAGATTGAAAAACAAACTGGCAAGACCATAGACAAGCGCAAACTGGAGTTGGCTGAACCTATCCGCCAGCTGGGCAACTATGAAGTTGTTATCCGCTTTAACAAAGACCTGTCTTCCAAGATAAATCTGGCAGTCACTGCTGAGGAGAATACTTAGTTGCTTGATTCCAAGCTGCCGCCATACGATGTAGATGCCGAGGAGTCGGTAAGCGGTTCCTTGCTGATAGACGGGCAGGCTATTTTTGATATCATACCCATCTTGAAGCCGCAGGATTTCTTCACCGAACCCAACCGCCTTATTTTTGAGGCCTGCATGTCCTTGTACGGCCGCAGTGATGCCATCAATCAGGTTACCGTAGCCCAGGAACTGGAACGGCTGGGCAAGCTGGAAAAATGCGGAGGGTCAGCCTACCTGAGCCATGTGGTTTCGGTAGTACCCACCTCCCTGGATATTGAACATTATGCCCGCATAGTTTACCGCCTTTCGGTTATGCGCCAGCTTATTGACGCCGGGCAGAAAATAAGCGAACTGGGTTTCAAAGCCGACCCTGATGTCTCGGATTCTCTGGGCAAAGCCGAAGACCTGCTATTCCGCCTTCGCCATGAACGCTCAAGCTTGGGCTTTACCCATATTAAAAATATTTTAGACAAGTATTTTGAACCCGTACCTGCCCCCGGCAGTGAGGGCTATCAGGCTATTCCCCATGTGCTTACCGGGCTGACCGGTATGGATACCTTTTTAGGCGGGCTTCAGCGTTCAGACCTTATTATTATGGCCGGACGCCCTTCCATGGGCAAAACCTCTCTTGCTCTGAATATCGCCCGAAATGCAGCGGTTGAACAGAGAGCCTGCACCGCTATCTTCAGTCTGGAAATGTCACGGGAGTCTCTGGTACAGCGTTTGCTCTCCAATGAAGCCGCCGTAAATTCCCGTTCCATCCGCCTGAATGAAAGCAACCCTGATGAAGAACGCAAAATAATGGATGCCATCGGCGTACTTTCCGAAGCACCCATTTTTATAGATGATTCGCCCCAGATAAGGGTAGCCGAAATACGCAGTAAAGCCCTGCGGCTACGCTACGAACAAAATATAGACCTTATTATTGTGGACTATCTTCAGCTCATTCAGGGTGAAGGCAATACCAAAGAAAACCGGGTACAGGAAATAAGCTATATCTCGCGCTCACTAAAAGGCATTGCCCGCGAACTGAATGTGCCGGTTATAGCCATTTCCCAGCTTTCCCGTGCCCCGGAGTTCCGCTCATCCCATCAGCCTCAGCTTTCAGATTTGCGTGAATCAGGTTCTATTGAACAGGATGCGGATATAGTGGTATTTATATACCGTGACGAGTTTTATTATAAAGAAGAGGAATGGGCAAACCTTCACCCGGATCAGGAATACCCGCGTGAAATCGCAGATATCATAATAGCTAAACACCGTAACGGCCCTATCGGTACTGTAAAGTGCCGCTTCCGCCATGACCTGACCCGTTTTGAAAATCTGGGGTCAAGTACGGAGCCCAGCTTCTTATGAGTAACCCGCCGCCCGTCCCTGTCAGACAGGAGTTTACTCCCGTATCCCGTTATTTTATCCACCGGGTAGCGCCGCTGATTGAAGACCCGGCAGAACTTAAGGTAAGTCTAGCGGTATTCAGCCTTGTTCAGGCCAAAAAGGGCTACCCCAGATACACCACTCTGGCCGAACTGGGGGCAGAAGAAACCCTGATGAACACTTTGGGCAAAACCCCAAACGAAAGCTTGCAATCACTGGAGAAAGCCCTCAAAATGGCGGTGGAACGGGGAACCCTGCTGGGGCTGGAACTGAAAAGCGGAAAACACAACCACCAGCTTTATTTTATTAATACTGAAGCTGATACAGCCGTAGTGGAAAAAATAAAAAATGGCAGTCTGGCTTTACCCGGTTTAAAAGAAGTAACAGCAGAAGTAATAACCGGCAAAACCGGACAACCCAATATATTTAAACTTTACGAACAGAATATAGGTTTGCTGACCCCCATGCTGGCAGACAATCTGAAAGAAGCTGAAAAGCTGTATCCCGAAGAATGGATTGCCGAAGCCATAAAAGAGGCTGTCAGCCTGAATAAACACAACTGGCGCTATATAGAACGAATACTGGAAAATTGGTCAAGTCAGGGAAAAAACAGTGGAACACATAAAGGAAATACTGGGGAAACAGATAAATACAAAGGCCAATTGTACGACCACCTCGTCCAAAGATAAGGCGGTAAAGGCGGCCGAAGAAAACCTGTGCCCGTTATGTAAAGGGGCTAAATTCGTATACCCTGTTTCAGCCGAAGGGGTAACGGATTTCAGCCGGGTAGTCCCCTGCCAGTGTACCCAGTCCGAATCCGGTGCAGACCGGGAAAAACGCCTGCTGACATATAGCTGTCTGGGAGGCTTGTATAAGTATACCTTTGAAAAGCTGAATTCTCTGGGCAAGACTGACGAACCCCACAGTCAGGACACATTTAAACAGGCTTACGAGGCAGCTCTGGATTTCGCCTCCAACCCCACCGGCTGGCTGGTTTTCACCGGACCAAGCGGTGCGGGCAAAACCCATCTGGCTGCCGCCATTGCCAACAGACGCCTTTCCACGGGACAGCCGGTTCTCTACAAAAGAGCATCCGAACTGATAGATGACCTAAAAAAATCTTTTGAGCCTGACAGTGATGCCGGTTACAGCCAGAGCTTTGATATACTCAAAAATGCCCCCCTGTTAGTGATAGATGACCTGACCGTCCAGAGTGGTTCGGAATGGTCAAAAGAAAAACTTGACCAGTTGCTCACTTACCGCTTTAGTCAGGAGTTACCCACCATTATCACTCTGTCTACCCCCATAAATGAGCTTGATCCCCGTATCCAGAGCCGTCTTTTGGATAAATCCATATCTAAAATATACACAGTTGCCCCAAACCCGGAGGACAGTCTGGAATACCGCTGGGATAATGCATTGGCACTTCAAAAGAAAATGACCTTTGAAAATTATGACCACAAGCGGTCAAACCTGACTCCGGAACAACGCCAGAATATAGATGCCGCCTATAACTTGGCACTGGATTTTTCCCGAAATCCGGAAAGCTGGTTGGTGTTTCAAGGGGAAACGGGCTGCGGCAAGACCCATCTGGCATCCGCCATTGTCAATGAACGTTACCGCCAAGGCAAACCTGCCATGTTTGTGGTTGTGCCCGAATTTTTAGACCACCTGCGTTCCACCTTCAGTCCTGAAAGCAAAACTTCATATGACCAGATGTTTGATGCGGTTAAAAACGCCAAACTACTGGTACTGGATGATTTCGGGGAACAGTCCAGCACTCCCTGGGCGCAGGAAAAACTCTATCAGGTAATAAATTACCGCTATAACCGCCGTCTGGCCACCGTAATTACTACCAGATGCCAGCTGAGTGAAATAGAGGTGGCCATAAGCTCGCGCTTCGTTGACCCCCAGATAAGTATGGTATTTAACATTACCGCCCCCAACTTCCGCTGTGACAGTACCGGGCAACAGAAGCAGCGCCCTGTATCCCGTATGAGGACCACCCGCCCCCAACGCTAAGCGAACAGACTTGCCCTGCTGTAGGATTTTGTTTAGAATAAGCATAATCTTTTCGGGAGAAGCGGTGTTTGATGGACAACCATCAGGTACTGGTCTTGAACCAGGATTACCAGCCACTAAACGTATGCCATATACGGCGGGCTGTTTTGCTTGTGTACCAGAGCAAAGCCGAAATGCTGGAAGATGGCTTAGGCTTCTGGCACTCTGAAAAAGACCATTTCGCTCTGCCCTCAGTCATACGGCTATCCTGCCTCATAAAACACCCGCCGCTCCGCCCCAAACTGAACCGGGCTGAGATATTCAGCCGTGACAAACACACCTGCCAGTACTGCGGACGCAAAGATCTGGAACTGACCATAGACCATGTTAACCCCAAGCATCAGGGAGGGCCTCATGTTTGGGAAAACGTAGTAGCCGCCTGCCTGCACTGCAACCGCCATAAAGCCGGGCGCACTCCTGAACAGGCTCATATGAAGCTTATGTGCACTCCGGGAGTGCCACAGTATCGTTACGGGTATTCGCTACCCAGAGCAAACGCCAATATCCGCCATGAATGGCGGCCTTACCTTGGGCTAGGAGATGAACCGAAACTAGTGGTGTAACGGGGCATCAGGGCGGCGGCCTTCTTTATCAGGGCGAATATCTTTTAAAGCCACCTCGGCATTAGCTCCGCTTTCCAGCAGGACAAATACCATCTCTTCAAGGGGATTACCGCCAACCACTTCGCCTTTACCCACCGGAGTAGATACTTTCAGCCCGTCCTTGGGCATTTTGGCTTTGGCTGCCTTGTAGGTTTCATATTCATAGTCCAAACAACAAAGAAGCCTTCCGCAAACACCTGAAATCTTCTGGGGATTTAGCGGTAGATTCTGCTCTTTGGCCATCTTTATAGACACCGGATCAAACTCACTCAGGAAACTGCAGCAACAAAGTTCCCGTCCGCACCTTCCGTAACCGCCCACCATCTTGGCCTCATCACGCGGACCAATCTGCCGAAGCTCCACCCTGACTCTCAGCTTGCGTGATATTTCCCTGACCAGTTCCCGAAAATCCACCCTGTCTTCGGCTGAAAAATAAATGGTTACGTGATTTTCGTCCAGGCTGTATTCCGCCCGTATAAGTTTCATAGGCAAATTAAGCTTGTTTACCAGCTCTATACATTCCGCAACCGCACTCTGGTTCTTTTCTTCAAGCTGGCGTTCACGGTTCATATCTTCAGCGGTAGCCAGACGTATAACCGGCTTCAAGGGCTGTTCCAGACTGCTTTCTTCCACTTGGGAGGGAGAGGCAACCACCCAGCCCAGTTCTTCACCCCGGCTGGTTTCCAGCACTACGCAATCATACGGGTAAAGTTCAAAACCGGCCGGGTCAAAGTAATATATCTTGCCGGCTTGTTTATAGCGTATCTTTACAATATCAACCATTTTTTACAGTTCCTTCCTTTACAAAGGGTAAACTGAGCATCAGCACTTCCAGACAAAGTCTAGGATTGGCATTCGCCCGCAACCGGTCTTCGGTCTTGAGTATATTATCTATAGCTATACGTATGTCTGTAAGCCCAAGTTTGTCTGAGGCCATGTATAGTATATCTTTATAATCAATATTAGTCATGTTTTGGTTGGCATCAGCCTTCAGGAGAAGCATATCTCTAAATACGTCCAGCCACATATCCAGTATAGCTTCAGCCGCCGTGCGGTTTTGACCAAACAGATTTGATAAATCTGAGGCATAATCAAAGCGTTCTTCTTCGTCCTGCCCCAGTATCCATATGATTTTTTCAATATTTGCCTTACGTTCTTCCAGTATTTCAGGAGACGAAGCCACTTCCATAGCCCAGCCCACCCTGCCGTGACTGAGGTGGGACAGAAGCTCTGCTTTTTCCGCATCTAAACCCTGCTTGAGCAGAGCCTCACGGATAAGATTTATCTCAACGTATCTTAATTCCAAAATCTGGCAACGTGAAATTACTGTGGGTAACAGGAGCGATTTATCAGCGGTAAGTAAAATAAATATATTTTGGGAACCGGTTTCTTCCAGTGTTTTTAAAAGACGGTTTGAAGACTCCAGTGAAAGTTTTTCTGCCTGATGGATAATAAAAACCTTGTACTTACCTTCAAATGGGGGCAAACTGGCGGCATGCTGGATATCTTCTATCTGTTTGACACCTATTTCAGCTTTAGCTTTGCCGTCAGACGCATCTTCAGCCGAAAGAAGCTCCAGGTGGATAATATCAGGGTGATTTCTAGACAAAATACGCCCGCAAACCGAACATTCCTGACAGGGGGGCGGTGAAGCCTGACAATTTAGTGCTTGGGCAAAGGTGAGAGCCATCCGCTTTTTACCCACCCCTGACGGGCCATGAAATACATAAGCATGGCTAAGCTTGTCTTGACTGAGGCTGTTACTCAGAAAGGAGACTACCTTATCCTGCCCTATTATCCGCCACATATGAAAATCCGGCTTAGACCGAATCCAGACGGCTAAGGTCTTCCACGGTTTCACGCCGCCGTATCAGGCGGTCTTCACCGTTTTTCAGCATTACTACCGCCGGGCGATGGTAACCATTGTAATTGCTGGACATAGGCAGACAGTAAGCCCCGCAACAGGGAACTGCCAGTATGTCACCTGTCCTGAGGGAAGGCAGTTCAATATCTCTTATAAGTATATCGCCGGATTCGCAAAACTTACCGGCTATAGTTACCTTTTCCTTTTCAGCTGACTGGACGTTATTTGCCACCACTGCCTCATATTTAGCCTCGTAAAGAGCCGGGCGGATATTATCCCCCATGCCCCCGTCAACCGAGGCATACAAACGAATGCCGGGAATATCTTTTATCACCCCTACCGTATATAAAGCCACACCTGCCTGAGCTATAATGGCCCGTCCCGGTTCTATATTCAGACTGGGAGGAGTCAGCTTCAAACTGCGGCATTTGGATACCACTTTGGCTCCGATAGCCTCTGCATAAGCAGATATGGGAGGTGCCGGCTTGTCTACTTCGTACTGAACGCCGTAGCCACCGCCAATATCCAGTTCCTCTATATCAAAACCATAACGTTCCTGCACCTGTGCGGCAAAATCCAGCACCAGATCTATAGCGTCAAGGAAGGGCTGGGTTTCAAATATCTGGGAACCGATATGGAAATGGAAACCTACCAGATTTAAGCTGGCCTGAGCCATAGCTAAACCTACCGCTTCAGCTGCCTGAAACAGGGGGAAACCAAATTTGGAATCCAGCTTGCCGGTGGTAATATGTTGATGAGTATGGGCATCTACTCCGGGAGTTATCCTGAGTAATATATCCGGTATATGCCCGCTCTCATCTGCCAGTTTTGACAGGAGTTTTATTTCATCAAAACTGTCTACCACAATCCGCCCCACATGCAGACGAAGTGCCAGCCTTAGTTCTTCGGCAGATTTGTTGTTTCCGTGCAAATAAACCATATCCATAGGAAAACCGGCGTTGTTGGCAACGGAGAGCTCTCCGCCGGAAACCACATCCAGACTCATGCCTTCTTCAGCCAGTATTT
This sequence comes from Dehalococcoides mccartyi CG5, assembly GCF_000830885.1. NCBI lineage: Bacteria > Bacillati > Chloroflexota > Dehalococcoidia > Dehalococcoidales > Dehalococcoidaceae > Dehalococcoides > Dehalococcoides mccartyi. Next base: position 387,053 of record NZ_CP006951.1, on the reverse strand, counting down.
TAAGCAAAGCCGGATGCAAAAAGGCTTTCGAAGCATAGCTGATAGAGCTGTCTGCATAGCGGCGTGAAAACTCACGCTTGAAATCACGGCAATTCTGACGGATGGTAAGTTCGTCAAAAATATACAGCGGCGTGCCATATTTGGCACAAAGCCCGGCAACATCTACCCCGCCGATAATCAGATGATTATTTTTTACTTCAGTGTTTTTGGGGAATACCTGTATTCTTGGTTCCATAATTGCTTATCATACCAGTGCTTACTCAGCTGCGTCAATGAATATTGCCATTAAAATTTATCCTCAGCCCGGCTGAATTTGCTTTAACTGATTTTATTAGTCTAGAATGGAATATAAAATATTGCCTTGGAGTGCCCGATGATAAAAGGTGTTTTCTTTGACCTGTACAATACCCTGATAGGCTACCAGCCCAGCCGTGAAGAGATGACCGTTAAACTGCTGGCTGATATGAACTACCCGATAAATGAGAATGACCTCTACCTGCCTATGAACAAGGCGGACGAATATTTTTACCTGCAAAACGCCCAAAAACCCATAAGCCTGCGGGAAAAACCGGAACAGTTTGCGGTCTGGAGCCACTACTACCGGATTATTCTGGAGGAAATAGGCATTGAAGCCAAACCTGAACTCATAAATACCCTTATCAGCCGCTGGAAAAACCTGAAATGGGAAATGATTCTCTATGAAGACGTAATTCCTTGCCTGAAAAATTTAAAGTCCAGAAACCTGAAAATAGGGCTTATTTCAAACGCAGATAGAGATATGTCAGAACTGTTTAACAAGACCGGACTCAATACCTATCTGGAAACAGTGGTCATATCACAGGAGGTGGGCGTAACCAAGCCCAATCCACTTATCTTTCAGGCGGCTCTAAGAAAAAGCGGCCTTACCGCCAAAGAGGTACTATACATAGGTGACCAATATCAGGTAGATTATATAGGAGCTATGAATGTAGGGCTTAATCCTGTATTACTTGACCGGCGTAACTGTTACCTTGATTTAAATGATTGCCGAAGGATAAGCGGTCTGGGTGAACTGGAGTATTGCATAGACAATACTTAGAGGAGACGGATATGCTTCTGGGTAGTAGTGCTTTTGCTTGCGGAGAGTATATTCCCCGCCGTTTTTCCGGTTTGGGTAGCAATATTTCACCGCCAGTCCACTGGATGCAACTGCCGCCGGATACTAAAAGTCTGGCTCTTGTATTGGAAGACCCTGACACATCCAAAGCCTTTACCCACTGGCTTATCTACAATATTCCGCCTAACCGTGTTGGTCTGCCTGAAGCTGTCCCTACTGAACCCAACTTGCCGGATGGAGTCCGCCAAGGGCTGAACAGTGAGGGAGAGACAGGTTATACCGGGCCTTATCCCCCGCCCAACCGGGTACACCACTACCATTTCCGTCTCTTTGCTCTGGATACTGAACTTAAGCTGAAGGCCAGTTGCCATCAGGCAGATCTGCTGAAAGCTATGGAAGGGCATATAATTGACCAGACGGATCTTACCGGTCTATTCGTAGTCTGAATAAGACCTATTCGACAGTGACACTCTTAGCCAAGTTGCGGGGGGTATCTATGGAACAGCCCAGCTCCAAAGCAACATAATAAGCCAATAGTTGGAGTACTACTGTAAAGAGTATCGGATTAAACAGGCGGTTGAAAGACGGCAGACTTATCACCCGGTCTGCCAGCTGACCCAATTGCTCGTCTCCGGCTTCACCTATAACAATCAGAGGGGCACGACGCACCTTTATTTCCCTGAGTCCGGTCAGCATAGCTTCATAGGTTTGGTCACGGCTTACCAGCGCCAGTACCGGTGTTTCCGGAGAAAGCAAAGCAAACGGCCCGTGTTTCAGTTCCCCTGCCGCATAACCCTCCGCATGAATGTATGAAATCTCTTTAAGTTTCAGAGCACCTTCCAAAGCAATGGGATAGTTTATCCCACGCCCTATAAAAAAAGCACTTTTAGACTTGGCTACTTCTACTGCCGCATCTTTAATATTCTGATGACTGCCAAGTATGCTCTGGACAACACTGGGTAAAAGCCGCATAGTGCTTAGATAATCCTGGTAACGGATATTAGCGGCAGATGCACCGGCAAAACACAAAGCATACAGGACTATCAGCTGGGCAATAAAACTCTTGGTAGCCGCCACCCCTATTTCCGGCCCGGCCTGAGTATATATAGTATGGTCTGCCAAACGGGCAGCAGTACTGCCTGCCACGTTAGTGATAGCCACTACCATACAGCCGGCTTGCTTCAAACGGCGCATCGCCCGTAAAACATCTGCGGTTTCACCGGACTGGGTAAGCACTACTGCCAGCTTGCAGGGCAGCAAACGATGCATATAGTTGAACTCCGAAGCTATCTCCAGCCGAACAGGTATATTCAAATGTTCTTCTACCAGATAACGGGCAGTCAGGGCTGCGTGATAGGAACTGCCGCAGGCCAGAAAAAGTATGCCGGTTTTGCGGCTCTGCTCCAGTATCTCAGATTTGTTAAAAGACTCCGGCAGAGGCATATTTATCAGGGTGTTTTGAATTACCCGGGGCTGTTCGTGTATTTCCTTGAGCATATAGTGGCTGTAGCCGGCTTTCTGTGATTCATCCTGAGTCCAGTTTACTTTTTCCACCAACGGAACGATATACCCACCGTTTCGGCGGATTTTCAGGCTGTCCGGGCTTATAGTGCCAATGTCGCCCTCATCCAGATATATAACCCGGTTGGTATACCCCAAAATGGCAGGTACATCTGAAGCTACCAGATATTCTCCGTCACCTACCCCTATAACCAAAGGGCTGTCCTGCCGCACTACTACCAGGGTATTTTCCCCCGAACGCATAACTACCAGAGCGTACGAACCCTCTATCTCTTTGACTGCCAGGCGAACAGCCTCTTCCAAATCTCCCTTATCGTACTCCTCTATCAAATGGGCAATAAGCTCGGTATCCGTATCTGAAACTATCTTATGGCCGTTACCTTCAAGCCGTTTCAGCAGTTGTGAATAATTGTTTATTACCCCATTATGCACCAGACAGATTTTACCGGTGCAGTCTGTATGGGGATGGGCATTTATTTGGGTGGGTTCACCGCAGGTAGCCCAGCGGGTATGCCCCAAACCGGCTGTACCCTTAAACAGGGGGGCATTTTGGAGTATGTCATGGACTTTACCTGCATCTTTAAAAACCTGTACCTCAGGGGTGTTTACGGCTATGCCGCAGGAATCATAACCCCTGTATTCCAGCCGGCACAAACAATCGTACAGAACACCCTGTGCCTGCCGTTTACCGGTGTACCCCACAATACCGCACATCTATACCACCAGACTGCCGTCAGGAATATTGCCTGACAGGGTTCTCAAAGGAGCTATACGGGTTGAATTGCCCACTACTGTACCGCTCTGAAGGACTACGGCATTCCCTACGGTGCAGCCTTCACCCATCATAGTCCCGACTTTTATTTTATGTAATCCATCATTTATCCGGGTTTCTATCTCGGCGGAGGGAGCACTGAACTGGCCGCAAATCACACAACCCCGGTCTATGACCGAATCTTCAATAACCGAAGCCACTCCGATACTGTTGCCGCTGTAAATCAAGCTATTCTTTATCTGGCTGAAGGGAGCTACTGTTACATTATCTGCAATACTGGTGGAAGGGTAAATACAGACACTCGGGCCTATATCACAGCCTTCACCTATTATTACCGGCCCCACGATATACGAATTTGAACGGATAACCGTATTCTTGCCAATCCGCACCGGCCCCTTCATAACCACGCCGCTTTCAATAGTGCCGGCTACTCCGGGTTTAAGTTCGGCTGATACCACCGCATTAAGTTTTAGCATATCCCAAGGGTAGACTATATCCAGCCAGGCTCCTTGGCTTTCTGCTACATGTATATCCAGCCCGTCTTTGAGCATGGACTGCAGCACCACCGGCATATCCAGATGCTCACCAATATAGTCAAACACTGCCCTTGAAAAAGAGTAAATGCCGGTATTTATAAAATTGCTTTTGGCTATGCTGGGTTTTTCCTCTATGGAGGTTAGAAGTCCGCCCGAAGAAGTTACTACCCCGTAACGGCTGGGGTCTTCGCCGTTTATGGCTTTTACCATAACTGCCTGCGGCGGCTGTTTTACAAACTCCCTTATAGTTGACGGCTTGATAAGCTGATCTCCATTCAGAACCAGAAAATCCCCTTTTATTTTATCTTTTACCTGTCTGAGGGCATGGGCTGTACCCAGCTGGTTTGGCTGCTGGACATAGCTTATCTGTACTCCAAAACGCCCGCCCTGCCCTAAATAGTCAAATATACGTTCCCGTTTGTAGCCCACTACCAGAATAATATCCCGAATGCCGTTTTGGGCAAGGGATTCAATAACATACTCAAGCAGGGGCTTGCCCGCAATAGACAGCATCACCTTTGATTTGCTGGCGGTAAAAGGCCGCAGGCGTTGTCCCTCACCAGCCGCCAGTATAACTGCCTGTTTCATATTTTACTCTCCCCGCCTTATCCGATATATGAGTTCGGCTCAACAAGCCCGCTCACAACCGCACCGGGTCCTATACGGCTGCCGGAGCCTATAAGGACGCCCGGATTAAGGCTTACGTTAATACCGGTTTCAACCCCGTCTCCCAGTACAGCCCCCAGCTTACGGCGGCGGGTATTGACACCTCCGGCAATAATATCTGCTCCGTCAAAACGCAGATTTGCCAGCTTGGTTCCGGCACCCAGATTGCAGTTTTGCCCGATAACACTGTCCCCCACGTAATTAAGGTGGGGGATTTTGGTGTTATCCATAATAATAGAGTTTTTTATCTCAACCGAAGCCCCAACCCGGCAATTATCCCCTATGGAGGTAGAGGGGCGGATATAACAGTTCGGACCTATGTCACAGTTTTTGCCGATTAATACCGGCCCTTCTATATATGCACCCGAACGGACAAGGCTGCCTTCGCCTATTTCCACCGTCCCCTTGATAACCACATTTTCCTCTACTGTACCATATACACAAGGGGCAAGGTTTTTAAGCATGGAAGCATTTACATCCAGCAAATCCCACGGGTAGCTGACGTCCTGCCAGTAAACAAGACGGCGGTAACCTACCTCTGTGCCGTTATCAATAAGAAGCTGGATAGATGAGGTTATTTCATATTCACCCCGCGGTGAGAGGGGAGTGTCGGAAATAGCTTTAAATATCCTTGGGGTAAACAGGTAAAGACCGGCATTTGCCAGATTAGCAGGGGGATTGGCAGACTTTTCATGGATGCATCTTACTCTGTCCCCGTCTGTTTCAAGCACTCCCAGACTGCTTGGGTCTGATACCTCAAGCACACTAAGAGTAGTTTCAGAACCTGCGGCCAGAGCGGAAATATCAGCTGACTCAGCCAGTATATCCCCGTTCATAACCAGAAAATTGCCCTCAAGCTGATTTTCAAGCTGTTTCAGGGCATGGGCAGTGCCAAGCTGGCGGGTCTGCTGGCAATAGCTGATTTTTACGCCCCATTTTGCACCATCCGCAAAATATGAACGCACCTGCTCATCACGGTAACCCACTACCAGTACAAATTCTTTTATACCGGCGGCGCTGACCTCCATCAAAAGGTGCTCCAAAATAGGCTTGCCCGCAATGGGAAGCATAACCTTGGGACGGGTAAAGGTCAGGGGACGCATGCGGCTGCCTTCGCCTGCCGCCAATATGACTGCCTTCATTTTATTTCTCCCGGGAAAGACAGCTCTTCAGGCATTTAAGACCTGTTTGATAAATAGTTTCGCACTGTTCAGGAGTTTTGGCTTCTGCCGTCAGGCGGATTTTAGGCTCTGTACCCGAAGGGCGGATAAGCAGCCAGCCATCTTTAAGATTGAGTTTAATCCCGTCCAGCAAGCTGGATGAAAGCGGATTCAGGCACTGAAGTGATTCCTCTACCAGAGACAAATTCAAACCGCCACCGGCCACACTCCCCCGCTTCATGGAGTATTCCGGTATATCTGAAATCAGTTCCGCCAAGGGCTGGCGTGAAACCAGATTTAACAATCTGGCGGCGGCATAAATACCGTCAGGGCAAAGAGAGCTTTCAGGGAAGACCCATGCACCGCAGGGTTCACCCCCGAAATTACCCTGCCTCTTAAGCTCTTCTGAGACGTAGTTGTCACCTATAGCTGTTCGTATAACTTTAAAACCCATCTCCTCTACTGACATGGAAGCGTCAAGAGTGGTAACCACTTTATCCGCCTTGGCCGCTCTGGCAAAAACCACCAGCATTTTGTCACCGGAGATAAAGTTGCCGTGTTTATCCACCGCCACCATCCGGTCAGCATCACCGTCATGGGCAATACCCAAATCGGCATCACTTTCCCTAACTGTCTGGATAAGCCCGGTAAGGTTTTCAGCCAATGGCTCAGGCGGGTGAGGGAAAAACCCATGGGTAGTATCATTCAGGGAAATCACCCGGCTGCCCATACGCTGAAGCAGCCATGGGGTTATCACGGATGCTGCCCCGCCGCCGCAATCCACCACCACTTTAAGGCGGCATTTGTCCGGCAGGTAGCTAAGTATATGTTCCATATGCTTTTCAACTGTACACGGAAAAGCATTTATCTGGCCGAAACTGTCCCATTTGAGGGAGGGAGAACGGCTTGATTCCACATCTTTGGTTATTTCCTGCTGCTGCAGATAACTGAAAGCCGAGCCGTCAGGATTGAGAAACTTAATACCGTTGTATTCAGCCGGATTGTGCGAAGCAGTCACCATCAGCCCTGCATCAAAATCTCTGGCAATAAAGGCCAAAGTAGGTGTCGGCACCAATCCGATGTCAATCACATCTGCCCCGGCGGCAACCAAAGCCCCGCTCAGTATACGCTTGATAGCCGGTGTAGAAGTACGGCTGTCACCCGCCAAAACTACTCTACGATAGCGTTTCCCTACAGAAAACCCCACCTTAAGAGCTATTTCCATCAAACGGTCATCCACCACGCGGCGGATGCCGGAAGTTCCGAATAATCCCATATGGCTAAATCGTAGCCCTTTTACCCATCATTAGTCAATGCCCGCCCAGCTATCAAGGCTGAAAACCCAACAATAAATTGACAAGCCAACTGCCCCAGTTTAAACTTAGACTAGAATACTATCTAAAGGTGACCACCTTGACTGAACTCCGAAATATTGCCCACGAGCTTTCTCAACAGCTATACCACTACCGGGCAGACTATCTGGAAATCCACCTGGAAGAGAGCACCAGCAGTTATATCTCTTACCGAGGGCAAAATCTGGATACTGCCGGACGCGGCAGTGACCTGGGCGGCAACGTTCGGGCACTGGTAAATGGCGGCTGGGGTTTTGTAAGCTTTAACAGTCTGGATGATATCCGCAAGCGGATAGATCTGGCTATTCATCAGGCCTCTCTGGCCGGTTCCACCCAGAGCCAGTTCGCATCTGCACCTTCAGTTACCTATGCCCAGACGGACGAACTATCCCAGAGTTCGGTGGAACGCCCGCTTGAAGACAAAAAACGGATACTGGACGAATACAAAGACCTTATCTGGCAGACTAAGGGTATAAAAACCTCGTTTATCCGCTTTTCAGACGGCTATCGCCGCCGTTTTTATGTAAACTCCCGCGGGAGCGTTATAGAACAATCACGCTCAGATATAAATTTTAACGCCACCGCCATTGCGTCTGGAGATGGTGAACTCCAGCAGTCAAATATCTCGGTGGGCAGCCGCGGCAACTACAACGCCATAACCGGGCTTCACTCCCAGATAAAAGACATGACCGAACATGCCGTAAAACTCCTCTCCGCCCCAAAGGTAAAAGGCGGTGAATATACCGTAATACTTGACCCCATACTGGCGGGAGTGTTTGTCCACGAGGCCTTCGGGCATTTATCGGAAGCAGACCATATATATGAAAACCCCCAGATGCGTGAAGTAATGGTCTTAGGCAAAAAATTCGGTCCGAAAATACTGAATATCATAGACAACCCCACCATGCCTGACCTTCGGGGCAGCTATAAATACGATGATGAAGGGGTAGCCGCAACCAAGAATTATCTTATCCGCGAGGGCAAGCTTACCGGACGCCTTCATTCGCGAGAGACCGCCGCCAAGATGAATGAACCCCTCTCCGGTAACGCCAGAGCCATATCTTACCGCTATGCCCCCATTGTGCGCATGAGCAATACCTATATAGAACCCGGCGTATCCACTCTGGAAGAAATGCTGGACGGGGTAAAAGAAGGCATTTATGTAAAGAATTGGTACGGCGGAACCACCAGCATGGAAATGTTTACCTTCTCCTCAGGGGAAGCCTATATGATAAGGGACGGCAAGATAGCCGAAGCATTAAGGCCGGTAGTTCTGTCCGGGAACGTATTTGATACTCTGCATAATATAGATATGATAGGCAATGACCTGGATATGAATCAGGGCGGCGGCTGCGGCAAGAGCGGTCAGTCTCCCCTGCCGGTTTCAAACGGCTCACCCCATATCCGTATTCAGAAATGCCTGGTAGGTGGTGCCTGATATGCTTGAAAAAATACTTGAACAAGCCAAAAAAGTGGCCGAACAGGCCGAATGTTTTATGGTGGAATCTGAATCCACCCCAATCCATTTTGAATCCAATCAGCTAAAAAATATTGAATCTAAACAAAGCCTTAGCCTGGCTTTGCGTATTGTTAAAGACGGCAAGATTGGCTATGCCGCCAGCTCCAACCCAGCAGATTGGCCGAGGCTGGTGAATATGGCACTTGAAACCGCCGCTTACGGCCAGACAGCCCATTTCCAATTTCCTGCCTCTCAAACCTACCCGGAGGTTAAAATATTTGACCCTGAGGTAGAAACCGTAAGTCTGGAAGAGATGGTAAATCTGGGCAAAGAAATGGTAGCCGGATTGCTTGATATAAACAGTGAACTTATCTGTAGCTCCAGCCTGACCAAAAGCACCCGAAAAGTAAGCCTGCTAAATACCAGCGGGGCAGATATCAGTTTTAAAAAGAGTCTCTTTTCCATGGGGTTGGAGGGCACGCTGGTACGCGGTACGGATATGCTTTTTGTAGGTGACGGGTTTAGCTCCTGCCGCCCTATCCGCTCCAGCCTGGAAGTGGTAAATCTGGTCAGCAAACAGCTAAAGCGCGCCCGACAAAATGTACCTCTTCAAAGCAGGGAGATGCCGGTTATTTTTACTCCCCACGGGGTTGCCAGCACCATTATCCCTGCCCTGTCCGCCGCACTTAACGGCAAACTGGTACAGGAAAAAGCTTCACCGCTGGCCGGAAAACTGGGTGAGCAGATGTTTGACCCTGCCTTTAATCTGGTTGATGACCCTACCCAGAGCTTCAGCCCGAACTCACGCCCCTTTGACGACGAGGGCACAGCCAGCCAAATTACACCCATGGTGGAAAACGGGGTTATTAAAAACTTTATTTATGACCTCCGCACTGCCGCTTTAGCCAAAGCCAAAAGTACCGGCAATGCCGAAAGACATGGCGGACAGCCGGCTCCCGGTTTCAGCGCCCTGATGATAAAGCCCGGCACACTTTCATTTGAAGAAATGGTTTCAGATATTAAAGAGGGTTTGGTAGTAGAATTTATGATGGGAGCGGAACAAGGAAATGTGCTGGGTGGTGATTTCTCCGGAAACGTACTGCTGGGTTATAAAATAGAAAATGGACAGATTACCGGGCGGGTAAAAGACACCATGCTCTCCGGGAATATATATAGTGCACTTAAAACTATAAATGCCATCGGCAGTGACGGACGCTGGCTGGACGGTGAACTTTTCACCCCATCCATGTATTTCCCGAACCTGTCCGTAGCTGCCAAATAAGAGAGACAGATATATGGACAAAAAATACAAGCTAAATTCCAGACCGAAACTCAAGTCTCCCTGCCTGCTGGCCGCTTGGCCGGGCATCAGCAATGTCGCCCTGATTGTGGCGACATACCTGGTACGTAAACTGGAGTTTAAAGAACTGGCCGAAATAGATTCTCCCAGCTTCTTTGACCCGATAGGTGTGCTGGTAAAGGACGGGGTGGTTGAAGAACCTCAATTCCCCCAAAATCGTTTTTATTACCTGAAAAATAAACAGGATAACGACATTATCCTCTTCATAGGCGAAGACCAACCTTCTACCAAAAGTTACGAACTGGCTAACTTGATTCTGGACGTAGGCCAGCGTTTCGGTGTTAAAAGGATTTATACATTTGCCGCCGCCCTGACCCGTATTCACCACAGCGAACAACCCCGGGCATGGGCAGTGGGCACCAACACTCAGGTAGCCAATGAATTGATAGAACGGGGATTGAGCGGAAGCGGCAATCTCCAGATTTCCGGCCTTAACGGCCTGCTGCTGGGTGTAGCCAAAGAACGCAATATGGACGGGGTGTGTCTGCTGGGGGAAGTACCCAGCTATGCTTCCCGCCTGCAAAATCCCATGGCAGCTTTGGTAATCGTTCAAATTTTGTCCAAATTACTCCAACTGGGGGTTGATGTTACCGAACTGGAACAGATAGCCTCTGAGGCCAAGCAGCATGTATCCCAGATTGCAGCCGAAGCTATGGAGGATTACATAGACTATTTCACCGAACCTATCTGGGAAAGCGGTGAAGAAGATGACGATGATGACCTTGATACTGATGATGATGACAACGAGGAAGCGAGTAACAACTGATGAGCCAAGAAAACCCGGAAATAAGCGAACTCTTTGAGAGACTGGCAGATGAAAACACTAGCCTGAAACATACTGACTTAGCCCTGCTATCTGACCTCAATAACCAGGAGATAGCCGCTTTCAAGGATTTCTGGACAGGTATGAGCCCCGAAAGACGGCTGGATATAGTCAGCCGGCTGGGTGAACTGGCCGAAGATGATGTTTCTCTGGATTTTGACAGTATTTTTGTCAGAACCATGCATGACCCGAACCCTGAGGTACGGGCTAAATCCGTTGACGGTCTTTGGGAATGTAACCGCCCGTCTCTGGTTGACCATTTGTTGTCTTTATCAAGCGAAGACCCTTCTATGGAGGTTCGCATAGCCGCCACTGCCGCTCTGGGGCGTTACAGTATGATGGGTGAATTCGGACAGCTCCCCGAAAAAACCAGCCAGTTGCTCCAAACCAGTTTGCTGGCAATTTTCAAAAATACCAATCTGCCGGTGGAACTAAGACGCAGAGCACTGGAATCAGTGTCGCCTTTCGGTCAGCCGCAGGTAATCACAGCTATTTCCCAAGCCCACAACAGCCCTGAACACCTACTCAGAGTAGGTGCTGTCTATGCCATGGGACAAAACGCCAGTGACCAATGGGAGTCTGTAATCACATCTGAACTGAACAATGATAATAACGACCTCCGTTATGAAGCGGCAGTAGCCGCCGGAGAACTCTGCTTGGAACGTTTCATACCTAAATTGGTCTCCATGATTGAAGACCCTGATATGGAAGTCCAGCTGGCATCAATACAGGCGCTGGCTAAGATTGGCGGCCAGGACGCCAAAAAAGGGCTGACAGAAAATCTGGAAAGCACCTCCAGCCAGGCTATCCGGGAAATGATAACTACCGCACTGACAGATATAGAGGCAGACGAATCTGCTGCCGGTATGCCTGCCATTTCACCTGAAGAGTAAGATGTGATACACACTCAGGGAAAGCTGACCCGGCTGAGAGACAAGCGTCTGGAAGATGCTTCGCTTGATTATGCATGGCAAACTGACCCTGAGTTAAGCCATCTTGATGCGGCTGAACCCCTGACTATATCCTTCAGAACATTTCTGGGCGAATATATATTCGTACTGGAAAATTCCTTATCCCTGCGGGTGCAATTCGGCATTGAAACCCTTCGGGGGGAATACATCGGCTACTGTGCCTGCTACAATCTGGACATAGCCGCCAGTGAAGCCGAAGTGGGCATAATGATTGGGCAAAAGGAATACTGGGGCAAGGGTTATGGCAATGACGCTCTGGGGTTGATGATTGACTATGTGTTTGAAAAAACCAGCCTGAAAAGGCTTCACCTGAAGACTCTCCAGAGCAATATCCGCGCCCAGCAATCATTTAGAAAATGCGGTTTTAAGCCTTGTGGAGAAAAGGAATCGGGCCTGCACCGGTTTATGCTGATGGGACTTTCAAAGGCAGACTGGCTGAAACACAAATCACTTCAGGCTGAAGATTGCCCAGCTAATAAACTATAACAGCTGATGCCGTAACAGTTTTATCTCCCGCCGTATCTTCCGCCCAGAGCTTCAGGCCTAGGGTTTTACTTTCCGGGGTATCTGTCTTTGAAGATACTATGCCCTTAAGAACAAGACTTTCACCCAGTGGCATCATCTTTTTATAGCTGAGCGACAGTTTGGCAAGCCTGCCTGAGGGACGGGCAAAACCAGATGCCAATTTGCCAAGCATAGCCCCCGCCAACTGCCCCGGTACTACCACTCCCGGTAAGCCTTTTTTCAGAGCCAGATCTTTATCATAATGAATGGGATTATAGTCCCCTGAAGCCCCTGCCCAGACAACCAGATCACGGCTACTTAAAATAAGCGTTTGGCAGGCTATCTCCTGCCCTTCGGTTATATTTTCAAAAACACTGGTCATGCTGAATAAACTATAGCCAGCTGGCAAACTCTGGCCAGCAGCTCTCCCTGTTTATTTGTTACCTGCATTTCAAAATTAAGAAATGACGACAGTCCCATTTTACCCGGCCGTTCCCTCAAGCTTAAAAGGCTGGTCTCCACCGTTACCTCCTGTCCCACTTCAAGCGGTTTCAGGCTTTCCAGTTCACTTGAGCCGTGAAGGACGGTAATATCATCTGCCGAAATAACTTCCAGCATCTGCCCGAAACCCAAAGTAAGTGCCAGTACAGGCGGAGCCTCATTCTGCCAGTTCGCCCCGTCATCACCGGTAGCCCTGCAAAAACGGTCTACCAGACCCCGTTCAATAACCAAATTGAAAGGCGGCAATTTTAAACCGGGATTAACCCGTAAATCTTCCAGAGTATATTTGATATTCGGCATTTGGCCAAGCTTATAATACAGGCCTGCATTTTGTCAAAAAAACACCTGCCTTGTGCTATAATTAGGCCATTATTTGAGATGGGAGGCACATATATGGCCGCCACTTCAAAAGCACAGCCGGATATACCGGCTATTGAAACTCTGGATTTAAGCCGTTCCTACGGGCAGCTTCTGGCGGTGGACAAACTCAACCTGAACATCCGCAAGGGTGAACTGTTTGCCCTGCTGGGACCAAACGGAGCAGGCAAAAGCACCACCATCAATATGCTTTGCTGTTTGTTAAAACCCACCAGCGGAACAGCCCGGGTAATGGGTTTTGATATAAACACCCAAGGCTACCAAGTCAAATCTATTATCGGCAGTTCCCCACAGGAAACCGCCATTTCAGACCACCTGACCCCGGTAGAAAATCTGGGACTCTTCGGCAAACTGAACCATATAGACCCTGCAAAACTCAAGGAATGGATACCCCGCTTTCTGGAAATAATGGGGCTGGAAGACAGGGCTAAAAGTCAGGTACACACCTTTTCCGGAGGTATGAAGCGCCGCCTAAGCATAATGATGGCACTTATCCATAACCCGGATGTAGTCTTTCTGGACGAACCCACTTTGGGCTTGGATCCGCAGGTACGCCACGCCATGTGGGAATATATAGAATCCTTAAAAGGGAAGAAGACCATACTCCTTACCACCCACTACATGGAAGAAGCAGACCACCTGGCAGACCGTATAGGCATTATGGATCAAGGCAGGATAGTTGCTTTGGGCACACCGGTAGAACTGAAACAAAGCCTGATAAAAGAACCCACCATGAGGGTACAGGCATTTAATATCTCCCAAAGAATGGTGGCTGATTTGAAGAATTTCTACCCCAAAGTGGAGTTTTCAGGCGGCACTCTTTCCATTTCGGCAGAGCATCTGGAATTTAACGAGATAGTAAACCGCCTGCAAAATGCCGGGGCGACAATTCGCTCCGCCCAGATAAAAGACCCCAGCCTTGAAGATGTTTACCTGAAACTGACCGGAAAGGAGCTACGGGAATGAGATTCTGGGAGTTAGGTATCCGCGCCCTCAAGGAAACATATCGTGATCCCATGGCGCTGGGTTTTCTGCTGGGTTTCCCCCTTATGTTTATGCTTCTTTTCGGTTTTGCTTTCTCCGGTGGAGGCAGTGCCAGTTACCAGATTGGGGTAGTAGATAATGACCAGACCCCGCTTTCCAGTGCATTTGCAGATGAGGCCCTCTCCGAAGTACCCAGCTATGAAATTATTTATATAAACACCCCTGAAGAGGCTCTGACCCAGCTTAAACAGTCTGACATACGGGCATACATCATAATCCCGGCCGGGTTCGGACAGGAAGTAAGCAAGCTCTGGGCAGGAACAGGCGGTAACATATATCTTGATGTAACCTATGACGAAAGTGATATTCAGGCTGCAAGTGAAATACTCTCACAGCTAAACGTGGTTACCCGCGCCTTTGCTAAAATAGAAATACCCCTGAACGTAAATGCCCAGCCGGTAAATATTGAAAACAAGATAACCAACATAGATTTTATCTCACCCGGTATTATCGTATTCGGGCTGCTTATACTCATACCCACCTCTGCCAGAATAATAGTACGGGATAAAGAAAAAGGTTTTATGTCAAGGATGCTGACTACCCCCAGCCGCCCTGTGGATTTCATACTGGGATATTCGCTTAGCATGACCCTTATCTGTATAATCCAAATTATATTTTTCATGTTGCTGGGTTACCTGTTCGGCATGGATATAATGGGTAATATAGCTTTGGCTTTCCTGATATTCTTCCTGACAGGATTATCCAGCATAGGCATAGGCATGGTAATTGCCGGATTTTCCAAAAGCGAAAACCAGTCAGAATCTATCAGCTGGTTTTTCTCCATGCCTCTTGCCATAGTATCCGGCACCTGGTTTTCTATCCAGTTTATGCCTGATATACTCAAAGGACTGGGCTATGCCTTCCCTTACTCCCATGCCATTGAGGCGTCACGTCTGGTAATATTACGCGGGGCAGATTTTTCAGCCGTAAGCGGCGAAGTGGGTATACTGGCTATCTGGACAGTAGCTGTTTTCGCCCTGGGGACAATAATATTCGGAAGGACTATGCGCAGTTAATATGAAAGCAATTGAATGGCGGAATAACCGCCTGATAATACTTGACCAAACCCTGTTGCCGCTGGAAGAAAAATATCTTGAACTAAATGATTACCATGCCGTTGCCGAGGCTATCAAGACCCTGCGGATAAGGGGAGCACCGTCTATAGGTGTGGCGGCGGCTTATGGTATAGCTTTGGGGGCACTGAGTATAGAAACACGCTATTGCAGTGAGTTCCTGCCCCTTTACCAGCAGATATCAGCCGAGATTGCCTCCACCCGCCCCACCGCCAAAAACCTGTTCATGGCAGTGGAACGCATGGACCATGTGGTAGCTTCGGGTACAGACGTTTTACAGGTAAAAATATCTCTGGTAGACGAAGCGCTAAAAATCCACCGGGAGGAAGAAGAAGCCAGCCGCAAAATATCCACTTTCGGTGCAGACCTGATACAACCGGGCTGGACGGTACTTACCCACTGCAACGCAGGCCCGCTGGCCACAGCGGGTTACGGCACAGCTCTGGGGGTGATTATAGCCGCACATCAGCAGAACAAGGGTATATCTGCCTTCGCTACCGAAACCCGCCCCCTTCTGCAAGGGGCACGCCTGACAGCATTGGAACTGAAAGAAGCCGGCGTACCATTCAAGCTGATTACCGACAGCATGGCCGGGCACTTTATGAAAAAAGGGGTAATCAATGCGGTGGTAGTGGGAGCTGACCGCATTGCCCGAAACGGAGACACCGCCAACAAGATAGGCACTTACTCTCTGGCAGTGCTGGCACTGGCTCACGGCATACCCTTTTACGTAGCTGCACCCAGTTCCACCTTTGATAAATCCATTGAATCAGGCAATGATATAGTTATAGAAGAACGCAAACCTGAAGAGATAACCTACCTAAGGGGGCAACGCATAGCCCCGGAAAATATAGACGTAGCCAACCCCGCCTTTGACGTAACCCCTGCCAATCTTATAGCCGCCTTTATAACCGAAAACGGGATAATACGGCGGGGTGAGTAAAAAGGCAATAATTTTTGCCGAACCGCTTGGCAAAACTACCTGATAGAAGGCATAAAAACCTGAGGAGATCTAGTATGACACACTACGCTAAAATAGGGGTTATCGGGGGAACAGGGCTGTATGATATTGAGGGGCTGACCGATATTCGTGAACATACCCTGGATACTCCATTCGGCAAGCCCTCAGATATTATCGTTACCGGAAACTTAAACGGGGTTGGGGTGGCTTTCCTGCCCAGACACGGGCGGGGACACCGCATACTCCCGTCTGAAATCCCCTCCCGCGCCAATATATATGCCCTGAAAAGCTTGGGGGTGGAACACATTATAGCTGTAAACTCGGTTGGCAGTTTCAAAAAAGAGGTTAAGCCGGGACACCTTCTGATACCTGACCAGCTGATAGACCGCACCAGCCAGCGTACCAATACCTTCTTCGGCAAGGGTATTGTAGCCCACATAGCTTTCTCCCAGCCCTTTTGCCCCAATCTGCGTAAACTGCTGTTTGAGTGTGCCAAGGAGGCGGGTGCAAATGTGCATAACGGCGGCACTTATGTGGTTATGGAAGGGCCTGCCTTTTCTACTCAAGCTGAAAGCCGTCTCCACAAAAGCTGGGGGGCAGATGTTATCGGCATGACTGCTCTGCCTGAAGCTAAACTGGCAAGAGAGGCCGAAATCTGTTACGCTATTATCGCCTGTGCCACAGATTACGATGCATGGCACGAGGAAGAAGAAGCCGTAACGGTAGATAAAGTAATAGCCACCCTGCGCGGCAATATAAACCTTTCAAAAGAGATAATAAAACTGGCCATAGGGCGAATTTCTTCAACCAGAAACTGCGAATGCAGTACCGCCCTCTCCCATGCTATCATGACTTCCCCGGAGGCAGTGCCAAATACCCGTAAACACGAGTTAGCTTTAATAATTGATAAATACATGCCTGCAGTGAGTGAGAATGACTAAGACCGATTTTTATTTTCTGCCTACCATGATAGGTAGTATGCCCCATACAGACCCGAAGGCAGCGGTGGATATTATTACCCATTACCTTCGGGACATACCTGTCTGGCCGCAGTTGCCACGAAGAAGCTATCTGGAAGGCATGTCCGCCCAGTTCAGCCAGGGATTGCCGGGGGTAAATATCAATCAGGACAAGATGTGGATTGAACCAAATTCTGGTTTTGAGGGTGAACTTGAAAGCCTTTATCAGGCTTATCTGGATAATGATTTTAATAAATTCCCCATCGGGGTGGAATATGCCGCCGGTCTTTATGAACTGGCATCCCGCAGCAACCTCTCCCCCAAGCTGGTTAAAGGGCATATTACCGGACCGCTGACATACTGCATGTCTATCAAAGACCCTTCGGGC
The DNA here is from genome assembly GCF_000830885.1 of Dehalococcoides mccartyi CG5. NCBI lineage: Bacteria > Bacillati > Chloroflexota > Dehalococcoidia > Dehalococcoidales > Dehalococcoidaceae > Dehalococcoides > Dehalococcoides mccartyi. The sequence goes on along the minus strand of NZ_CP006951.1, from coordinate 369,529 downwards.
AAGGATATCCTGTATGACGAAGTGCTTTCGGACGCGGCAACCAAACTCCTTAAGCTGAAAGCGTCCTGGCAGGAACATTTCCTTAAAAAAATCTGCCGTAACACCATTATCTTTGTTGACGAACCTGCCATGAGCGCCTACGGGTCAGCTTACCTGCCTCTTTCCCGTGAACAGGTGACCGGCATGTTTGAAGAAGTCTTTTCAGGCATATCCGGCCTGAAAGGGGTGCACTGCTGCGGCAATACGGACTGGTCTATCCTGATGGATACCAGCGTGGATATTATAAACTTTGACACCTATTCCTATGCAGATTCGCTGGCTATATATACTGATGCACTCCAAGCTTTTATCAAAAGGGGCGGGGCGGTTGCTTGGGGGATTGTACCCACAGACGAAAAAGCCCTGAAGGAAGAAACTGCCGCCAGCCTGAAGGACCGTTTGGAAGCGGCCATGTCCCACTTTGACAGCAAAGGCCTGCCCTTTGCTGAGCTTGCCCGCCACTCACTTATCACCCCGGCCTGCGGTCTGGGTTTAAAGAGTCTGGATGCGGCTGAACGGGCTCCCGAACTGCTCGCTGAACTTTCCGCCCTGCTTAGAAGGAAACACGGAACAGTATGAACTGTGCAACCGAACTTAATAAAATAAACTGCAACTGTACCTATGAACCCTGTGAAAGGAAAGGCAAGTGTTGCCGTTGCATATCCTATCATCTGGCTATGGACGGGCTTCCGGCCTGTGCTTTTCCGGATAATGTTGAAAAAACATATGACCGTTCTTTTAAATGCTTCGCCCGAATGGTCAGCAAGGAAAGCTGATGTCTGATTTGCCTCTGTACGCTCAGGCTATGCTCAGGCCTGATTTTTACCCCGAACCTACTACCAAAGTAGAACTGGTGCAAACCCAGATGTCTTTTGTTTTCCTGACTGACCATTTTGCTTATAAAACCAAGAAAGCGGTTAATCTGGGCTATCTGGACTACTCTGAACTTTCCGGACGCAAAGCCCTGTCTGAAAAAGAACTGCTCTTAAACCGCCGTTTGTGTGACTACGCTTACCTTGAGGTTTTACCTATTATTAAAAATGAGGGGGGTTATTCGCTGGGTGGATGTGGGGAGGTGGTGGAATATACCCTGAAAATGCGAAGATTACCCGAAGGCCGCATGCTTGTAAATCTGCTGTCAACAGGCAGTGTCAGCAGCGGGATGCTGGAAAAACTGGCTGAGAAACTGGCCATTTTCCATCAAACCGCCAGCACCGATGCCGAAGTGCAAAAATACGGCAATCTTGAAGCTATAAAATACAATACCGAAGAAAATTTTGAACAAACCGGCAGTAAAGTGGGCATCACCGTAAGCCCCCAAGAATATGCCCGAATCAGTTCTTTTACCCGCAGCTTTATATCTAAAAACCAAACCATGTTCAATGAACGGGTAAACAGGGGCAAGATACGTGACTGCCACGGAGACCTGCATGCCGCCCATATCTGCTTCATGGACAATATCTGCATATATGACTGCATAGAGTTCAATGACCGTTTCCGCTATGGAGATGTAGCTTCCGAAGTAGCCTTTTTAGCCATGGATCTGGACCATTACGGCAGGGCTGACCTTTCACGCCAGTTTATAAACAGCTATATCAAAAAAAGCGGGGATAAAGACCTCTTTAAACTGCTGCGTTTTTATAAATGCTACCGGGCTTATATCCGGGGCAAGGTGGAAGGCTTCAAACTGGATGACCCGTACATATCCGAAGCTGAAAAGGATAAGTACGCCCAGAAATCCAAAAACTATTACCACCTGGCGGATTTCTACGCCAGATCCAAACCAACCCTCTTTATAACAATGGGGTTCTGCGGCTGCGGCAAGAGCACTCTGGCTCAGAGTCTGGCCAAAATATCAGGCTCGGTGGTAATTTCTTCGGATATTGTCCGCAAGGGTCTGGCAGGCATAGATTGCTACCAGCACCACTTCGAAGATACAGACCAAGGCATATATTCGCCGGAGATGACCCAAAATACCTATCAGGCTATGTATGCCCAGGCCGAAGATGCCCTGAAAGAGGGATATTCAGTCATACTTGATGCCACTTTCCTCAAGGAGCATCAGCGAAAGCAGGCTGAAGAATGTGCCCGACGGAACAATGCAGGGTTTGTGATACTGGAAGTAAAACTGACCCCTGAACTGGCTCAAAAAAGGCTTGAAAAGCGTCTAGACAAACCCAGCGTCTCTGACGGACGCTGGGAAGTATATTTGAAGCAAATTAAGGCCTTGGAACCTCTGGCTGTTCAACCAAATCATGTTATAATTGATAGTTCAAAATCAACAGATAAACAACTTTCTGACATACTGGAATTTTTTAAATCCAATCAAGGAGAATGAATTAGTAATGCCAAATTTTGATGTCAAGGATATGTCTCTGGCCGCTCTGGGTAAAAAACGGGTAGACTGGGCCGGACGAGAGATGAAGACACTATCCCTTATCAAGGAGCGCTTTGAAAAAGAAAAACCTTTCAAGGGCATACGCATAGCGGCCTGCCTGCATATCACTACTGAAACCGCAAACCTGGGGTTGGTACTGAAAGCAGGCGGTGCAGACCTGACCTTGTGTGCATCCAACCCTCTCTCCACTCAGGACGAGACCGCGGCCGCTCTGGTAGAACACGGCATAAATACCTTTGCCATCCACGGCGAAAATAACGAAAGCTACTACCGTCATATTGCCGCCGCCCTGGATGCCAAACCCCAGCTGACCGTAGATGACGGGGCAGACCTGGTGGCTACCTTGCACAGCCAGAGAACTGAACTTTTAAACGGTATACTTGGCGGTACGGAAGAAACTACTACAGGAGTTATCCGCCTGCGGGCACTGGCTGACAGCGGCAAACTCCGATACCCGATTATTGCGGTAAATGACGCCAAGACCAAGTACATGTTTGACAACCGCTACGGCACCGGCCAAAGTACACTGGACGGTATTACCCGGGCTACCAACTTTCTTTGGGCATCCAAAACTGTGGTAGTGGTGGGTTACGGCTGGTGCGGACATGGAGTTGCCATGCGGGCCAAAGGCATGGGTGCTCATATAATAGTTACTGAAGTTGACCCGGTGAAGGCTCTGGAAGCTGTTATGGACGGGTTCAGCGTAATGCCCATGGCAGAGGCTGCCAAACTGGGTGATATTTTTATAACCGTTACCGGAGACAAGCACGTTATAGACAAAGATCACTTCAAGGTGATGAAAGACGGTGCAACCTTGGCTAACAGCGGCCACTTCAACAGCGAAATAAATATCCCCGCTCTGGAATCACTTTCCTGCGGCAAGGATACTATCCGTCCCTCGGTTGAGGAATATAAAATGAAGGACGGGCGAAGGATTTACCTGCTGGGTGAAGGCCGTCTGATAAATCTGGCTGCTGCAGAAGGTCACCCGGCCGCCGTAATGGATATGAGCTTTGCCAATCAGGCTCTTTCACTGGAATATCTGGTAAAAAACCATACCAAGCTGGAAAAGAAAGTTTACGCCGTACCTGAAGAAATTGACCGGGCAGTAGCGGCAACCAAGCTCGCCTCTTTAAACATCAGTATAGATACCCTTAGCGCAGAACAAATAAAATATCTGTCTAGCTGGCAGGAAGGAACTTAAGGAGAAATGATGTCTCAGACCTTTGGGAATTCTTCAAAATATCTTTTCACTTCGGAATCAGTTACTGAAGGACATCCGGACAAGATTTGCGACCAGATTTCAGACGCAGTTCTGGACGCTATCATAGCCAAAGATCCCACTGCCCATGTTGCCTGTGAAACTGCCGTAACCAATGGTCTGGTAGTAGTCATGGGCGAAATCACCACCAGCTGCTATGTGGAAATACCTGAACTGGTCAGAGGGGTGATAAAAGATATCGGCTACATCAAGCCCGAATACGGATTTGATGACCGCACCTGCGGCGTACTTACTTCTATAAACCGCCAGTCTCCTGACATAGCTTTGGGGGTAAACAAATCTCAGGAGGCCAAGAGCGGACAGGTAGACGAACTTGACCTGACCGGTGCCGGTGACCAGGGCATGATGTTTGGTTATGCCTGCACCGAAACCCCGGAATATATGCCCCTGCCCATTTCTCTGGCCCACCGCCTGAGCAAGCGTTTGGCAGAAGTACGCAAAAATGGCACTCTGCCCTATCTGCGGCCTGACGGCAAAAGCCAAGTAACGGTGGAATATCATAACGGCAAAGCTAAAAGGATAAGTAGCGTAGTTATAGGTGCCCAGCATGATCCGGATATAACTACCGAAAAAATTCAGGCTGATATTATCCGTGAGGTTATTAAACCTATTATCCCTACCAATTTGCTAGACGAAAAAACCGAGTATTATGTAAATGCCACCGGCCGCTTCGTAGTGGGCGGTCCGGTTTCAGATACCGGTTTTACCGGACGCAAAATTCTGGTAGATACCTACGGCGGTTTTGCCCGCCATGGCGGCGGTGCTTTCTCCGGAAAAGACCCCACCAAGGTAGACCGTTCCGCCTGCTATATGGCCAGATACATTGCCAAAAATCTGGTAGCTGCCGGACTGGCAGATCGGCTGGAAATTCAGGTGGCCTATGTTATCGGTGTTGCCCACCCTTTGTCAGTTTCCATTGAAACCTTTAACACCGCCCGCATGAACCATGAGGATATCTTATCCATTATCCAGAAGCACTTTGACCTGCGGCCGGAAGCCATTATCCGTAACCTAGGGCTTCGCCGCCCTATCTACCGCCAAACTGCTGCTTACGGGCATCTGGGACGCCCGGAACTGGACCTGCCGTGGGAACGGCTGGATAAGGTAGATGCCATAAAGGCAACCATAGAATCTCTAAGCGTATCCAAATAAAAATATTACTACCGACAGGAAGGTGTGCTTGTGATTAAAACTTTATTGCTGGCCTTCTTTGGGGCAATTGTGGTTGAACTGGCTGTGATAATGCTGGCTACCGTAATGGGGCTGGCAGGACTTACTTTCGTCATTATTGTGCTCTTCCTGCCGGTAGTGCTTATTCTGGGGGCTATTATCTTTATGTTAAGCAAATTCTTCAAGGGGGACAGCCAAAATAACAAGCCAAATTAAGTTCGGTACTGATGGCTGGCGCGGCATTATTGCCAAAGACTTCACCTTTGAAAATGTCTCTGTCTGTGCCCAAGCTACTGCCGCTTACCTGAAAAATACCAGCCCCGATAACCTTTCTCTGGTAATCGGCTACGATACCCGCTTTGCCTCAGCGGATTTTGCCCGTTTGGTTGCCGAAGTAATGGCGGCCAGCGGCATAAAAACCTATTTTGGTTCATGCCCCACCCCTACACCGGTAATCAGCCATGGGGTGGTAAACCTGAAAGCCGCAGGTGCCGTAATAATTACCGCCAGCCACAACCCCGCCATCTGGAACGGATTTAAAGTAAAATCAGCGGACGGAGCAAGTGCCCCTACCTACATGATAACTGCCATTGAAACAGAAATAGCCAAACTGGGAGATAACCCTTCGGTATCCCGTCTGGATTTTGACACAGCTGTTTCCCGCGGACTTATTGAATGTATAGACCTTGCACCCGCCTATTTTGAGCAAATAAGCAAACTGGTAGATATTGAAAAACTGCGGGAAGCCGGTTTCAACATAGCCATAGACTCTATGTACGGCGCCGGCATAGGCTATTTCAAGCACCTGCTTGAGGGCGGCTGCAATCGTTTGAACGAAATAAACGCCGAACCCAACCCCAATTTTCCTGATGTGCTTCAGCCTGAACCGATTGCCCCAAACCTGAATAAGCTGATGAGGCTTGTCAAGGATATACGCTCAGATATAGGGCTGGCTACTGATGGTGATTCTGACCGTCTGGGTGTGGTAGACGAAATGGGCAATTTTCTTAACCAGCTTCAGGTTTTCTCCCTGCTGGCACTCTATATTCTGGAAGTAAAAGGACTGCGCGGGCCGCTGGTTAAAACCATTACCAACTCCAGCATGATAGACAAGCTGGGGAAGCTTTATAATGTACCGGTATTTGAAACCAAAGTGGGCTTCAAATATGTCTCCCCCGTAATGATAGAGCAAAATGCCCTTATCGGCGGAGAGGAAAGCGGCGGCTATGGCTTTGCCGGGCACGTGCCTGAACGTGACGCCATACTGGCAGGGGCGTATTTTCTGGATTTTATGATTACTACCGGCAAATCACCTGCCAAGATGCTTGAATATCTGTATTCCAAGGTAGGGCCTCATTATTACAACAGAGTTGACTATACCTTTGATGAAGCCCGCCGCGAAGAAATAATGAACCATCTGGCAAACCAAAAACCGGAGAGTCTGGCTGAAACCAAAGTGAGTTCCACGGACAGGCTGGATGGATTCCGCTACAAGCTGGAAGACGGCAGCTGGCTTCTTATCCGCTTTTCGGGTACCGAACCGCTCCTGCGGATATATGCCGAAAGCCCCAGTCAGGATAAAACCGCCTCTTTGCTTGAAAACGGCCGCAAACTTTCCGGTATCTAAAATATTGTCTTGGGGATATACCTGATGGATATTATCAATCTTGATGACCTGAATATGTATGAAAAACTTGACCCTCACCACATGCTGGATGAGCTTAAACGCATGCCCCTGCTCTGTAAACAGTCATGGGAAACAGCAGAAGCCTTAAGCCTGCCTGAAGATTACCGCACTATCAAACAGGTGGTAATACTGGGCATGGGTACTTCAGGGGTGGGTGCCCAGCTGGCAGAACGGATAGTGCGGGATGAGTGCAAAATCCCCATCTACCTGCATCAAGATTATTTGCTACCGGCATATGTATCTGCAGATACACTGGTTATTGCTTCCAGCAGTTCCGGCTCAACCGAAGAGGTGGTCTCCTGCTTTAATCAAGCCCTCAACCGCCATGCCAAACTTTTGGTTTTAACCACTGGTGGACAGCTGAAAGAAATGGCTACTGCTCATAATATACCCGGACTGATTTACGACTATACTTACCGCCCCAGCACTGCCATTGCCTATGGAGTGCTACCTATTTTAAGCATTCTCCACCAGCTGGGCTTTATACCCAACAAATCTGCCGAAGTAAGTGAAAGCCTGATAGTGCTGTCCCAGATTGCGGAAAGGCTGTCAGAAAAACACCAGACTACCAACAATTCCGCTAAACAGCTGGCTGGCAAACTGGAAGGACGGGCGGTTATGGCATTTGGCTCCGGAGTAACATTCCCGGCAGCCCGCCGTTTTAAAACCCAGTTGAACGAAAATGCTAAATGCTTTTCCTTTGCCGAAGAAATACCTGAGATGAACCATAACTCGGTGGTGGGCTACGAACTGCCCCGGAGTTCTGGCCGTTACTGGGCGGCAGTGATGTTTAAAACCACCTATCTGTCTAAACGCATCCACCAGCGCATGCGGATTACCACTGATATGCTTCATCTGGCCAAAATACCCGTTTTCAGCATTGACGGTTACGGCTTTAGTCCCCTCTGCCAAACACTCAGCCTGATACTTCAGGGAGACTTCGTAAGCCTGTATCTGGCTTTCCTGACCGGGGTAGACCCTTACCCGATAGACGCGGTTGACTACTTCAAACGGAAATTAGCCGAAAGCTAAATTCTTTTACAGCAGATAGTGCCAAGACAGCAGCCAGAGGGTTGCTCAAAGGGCACAGGATGGTTTTACGGGCATCATGAAGACTTTATATAACCCTTTCCTCTCATGCCCCATATGGGTGCTCAGCGGGAATCCTGCCGCACCATTTGAGCTTCTCTGCAAGTATTTTGGGGAAGACACTATGATTAACTTGCTATTGGCATAATCTTAATAGACAAAAAGATAATAACAAGTGTCACCAGAATGAGATTAAATACTGGAGATTATCCGACAGTGTTTCACTGCAGGGGTTTCCAATCACCTGATAAATCTGCCAACCATCTTGTTCTCTTCCTCACATCCCAAATCAAGGTACTCATATGTTATAATATTTAAATTAATTTTCCGGAGTTATTCATGAAAACCAGTCTTTTTTACCTCGGTCTGGGGATAGTTATGATAGGCATAGGTATCTTTACCTACTTGCAGCCAACCGATATTGACAGCCTATCTTTTTCCCAAACAGTCCTCGGTATACTTTGTATGGCTATTGGCCTGCTCACAGCTATTATCGGAGTGGTGCGCTATTTCAGAGACGAACGCGGGAACTAAATAACCTGTTTTCAACCAATAAAAAGACCGGAACTTTGAGGTTCCGGTCTTTGTTTTATGTATATATAGACAGTCTTAACGTTTAGTGTACTGAGGAGCCTTGCGGGCACGTTTCAGACCGGGCTTCTTGCGTTCTTTAGTCCGATCATCCCGGGTAAGAAGGCCATTGCTCTTAAGGGCAGCACGCAGTTTCTCATCGGTCTTTTCAAGGGCGCGGGCAATGCCATGGGCAATAGCCCCGCTCTGACCGGTGACGCCGCCTCCGAGAACCTTTATAACAGCGTTAAACTTGCCCATGGTATCGGTAACCATCATGGGGTTTAGAATAACATTGCGTTCCTGAATGCGGGTAAAACGTTCTTCGATGGGCTTGCCATCAATCACTATAACGCCGTTGCCGCTCATCAGTTTTACAGTGGCAACTGCGGTCTTACGCCGACCAACACCAATAAAATAAGTATTCTTCTCTACCATTACTATCTCCCGTTAAGACTCCTTGCTTACTACGCCGGTCTGAGAGGCATGGGGGTGTTCCGCACCTTCATAGACCTTTAATTTAGCCAAAATCTGGGCACCCAAGGTATTGCGGGGAATCATGCCCTTTACAGCATGTTCAATCACAAACAAAGGCTTGGTTTTCAGAAGGTCACCCAGTTTTTCCTGGCGGAAACCGCCGGGGAAGCCGGAATGGCGATAATACATCTTCTGGTCCAGCTTGTTGCCGGTAACCGTTATCTTCTTTGCATTTACGATAACCACGTAGTCACCGCAATCCAGATTGCGGCAGAACATGGGTTTGTGCTTGCCCATGAGGTATTTGGCCGCTTCAGCAGCTACCTCACCCAGCACACGGCCGGAGGCATCTATTACGTGCCAATCCCGTTTTATGTCATTAGCTTTAACTGTGTAAGTGTTCATCTTAACTCCCAAAAGGTTCTCTATAGTTTACCCGAACGAGGCTCAGTCCACAAGCCGGCGCTGCCGGCCCCGCCAGTCCGGGGGTTTTAGCCTCAAATAATGCCCCAAACTCGCCCATGCTAATAGTCCCGCGTCCCAGTTCCACTAGTACTCCAATAGTATTTCTCACCTGGTGGGTAAGAAAGGAATTGGCCTCAATCCGTAATATCAGCCTGTCCTCTACAATATCTAACCGTGTCCAATTAACCCGGCGGACAGTTTTCTTTATCTCCGGCCCCAGACTGGAGGCAAAAGCGATAAAGTCATGCTCCCCTTCAAGCATCTTAAAAGCCTGTTCCATAAGCTTTATATCCAGCTTGTAAGGCACCTGCCAGGCCTGAAGTCTGGCAAGCGGTGAGCGAGTTTTGCTATTTAATATATGGTAAGAGTACTCACGGCTGATAGCCCTGCGTCTCACATCAAAGTTTTCGGCTACAAAGTGGACTTCTTTTACGGCTATGTCCGGCGGCAGGTAATAATTTAACCCGCCTTTAATTTTTTCCAACCCCAGTGAAGATTCCGTCAGGTAACTGACTACCTGGTAAGCCGCGTGTACCCCGGCATCTGTCCTTCCGGAACCACTCACTCTGGTCTGTTCACTTGTTAATTTCCGGATAGCTGTTTCCAGCTCTCCCTGTATAGTAGCACCTTTGTCCTGAATCTGAAAACCCGAATATCTGGTGCCCTCATATTCTATTACCATCAATACCCTGGGTGAGATAATACCCCTCCCAAAAAGCTACTTGATAAGTTCCAGTTTAACCATCTCGGCACCATCACCCTGACGGGGACCAAGCTTGGTCATGCGAGTATAACCACCCGGACGCTCAGCATATCGCTTTGACAGGTCTTCAAAAACCTTCTCAACAATACCGGGCATATACACGAAAGCCAAAGCACGGCGGCGGGAAGCCAGAGTACCCTTTTTACCCAGAGTAATCATCTTTTCAGCCATGCTCCGTATTTCCTTTGCCCGTGGCTCGGAGATAGTAATCTCCTCATAATTTAAAAGATCCGTTACCAGATTGCGGTAAAGCGACATTCTCTGGCCAGTGGGTCTATCAAATCTTCTACCTGATACTTTGTGTCTCATATTTCCTCACCTTATGTGCAAGTACAAGTTTTAGTCTTCGTCTATGCCCTTGTTTTTCTTCTTATTGTTTTCAGCTTCTTCAAACAACTCATCTTCAGGGTTCAGGGACAAACCAATGGTCTTTAGTCTGTCCTCAAGCTCCGTCAGAGACTTAAGGCCAAAGTTGCGCAAAGTAAGCAGTTCCTTGGTTCCCCTGTTTATGACCTCGCCTACGGTAGTTATGCCGGCATGACGCAGGCAATTTACTGCCCTGACAGACAGATCCAACTGTTCAATAGGCATGTTATATTTTTCTTCCGGTATAGTGTATTTAACCGGCTCGCTGGCTTCTATTTCAGCCACTACCTTGCTGTGGCTAACCAGAGACGCAAACTGTTTCACCAGAATATCAGCTGAGCGGCTGACTGCGGTGGCAGGTTCTACTGTACCGTCAGTCCATACCTCAAGCACCAAACGTTCAAGACTGGTTTCACGGCCTACATGCATAGGCTCGGTGGTAAAGTTCACCTTGCGAATGGGGGTGAAGATGGCATCGACCGGAATAGTGCCTATAGGCGTATTCTCGGCGCTTTCCGGAGGACGATAGCCCCGGCCAAGCTCTACTTCAAGTTCCACATTCAAAACAGCATCATCTGAATCAAGGGTAAGCAGATATAGCTCAGGATTTACTACCTCAAAATCATTTGAGGGTTCAATATCTGCTGCCGTAACCACCTTGGAGCCGGAAGCTCTCAGGTACAAAATACCCTCAAGTCCTGAAAGGCTCTCAACCCTTATATTTTTAAGGTTCAACAAAAAATCAAGTGTATCTTCTTTGGCCTTGGGCAGAGCACAAAACTCATGCTGGATACCATCTATCCGGACACGGGTAATAGCAACCCCGTCCAGATAGCTAAGAAGTATACGGCGAAGTGAATTACCCATAGTAGTCCCGAAACCTTTTTCCAAAGGCTCTACCACAAAGCGTCCGTACTTGCCGTCGCTCTCGGTGCAACTAATTGTGGGTATAGCTAGATCAGACACGAAATACCTCCTTATACTAGTTACCTGGAGTAGTACTCAACTACGGTCTGAGCATCGAATCTAGCGTCTATATCACCGGCATTAGGCAGACTAATGACCTTGCCGGAAAGGGTTTTTCGATCCAAGCTTAACCAACCAGGAATTGCCTTGGCTTCAATATTTTCGGCTAAAGTTTTGAAATATGCAGTAGCCTTGCTGGTTTCACGTACAGTTATTTCCTGACCTTCTTTAATCAGATAGGAAGGAATATCGGTTTTCTGGCCGTTTACCAATATATGTCCGTGCATAACAATCTGTCTGGCCTGGGCACGTGATGTGCCAAAACCCAAGCGGAACAAAACATTATCCAGACGGCGTTCCAAAAGAATCATCATATTATCACCGGTAACACCGGGCTGAGCATTAGCCAAGCCGAAGAAACGGCGGAACTGACGCTCCGTCATACCATAGCTCCAGCGTATGCTCTGTTTCTGCCGAAGCTGCTGACCGCGGTCAGACAGACGGCGGGGTCTGCCCAGCTGAGGGCCGGGGGGCTTGGGGCGTTTTTCAAAAACACATTTGGTAACGCACTTGTCGCCCTTTAAGAACAACTTATCGCCGCTACGGCGGCACATCCTGCAAACTGCACCTGTTTCTCTAGACATATTCTACCTCTATACCCTCCTTCTCTTGGGAGGACGGCAACCATTATGAGGAATGGGTGTGACGTCCCTTATTGCGGTCACATTTATACCTGAAGCCTGAAGAGAACGGATAGCAGCTTCACGGCCGCTGCCCGGTCCCTTTACCAGTACCTCTACCTGACGCAGACCGCTTTCAGCAGCCTTGCGGGCAGCGGTCTGAGCGGCCATCTGGGCGGCATAGGGAGTACCCTTGCGCGAGCCCTTGAAACCGGCAGTACCACAGCTGGCCCAGGCAATAACGTTGCCCTGCAGGTCAGTCAGAGTTACGATAGTATTATTAAAGGTAGCCTGTACATAGGCCTTACCTACAGGTATTACTTTCTTCTCTTTTTTCTTGGCACCGGCACGCTTTTTAACTGCCATTATATCCTCCTACGCTACTTAGCGTTTATTTCTTAGTTGCGCCACGTTTTTGTCCACGCCCTGCCACAGTCTTGCGCGGGCCACGACGAGTACGGGCATTAGTTTTGGTGCGCTGGCCACGTACCGGCAAATTGTGCTTATGGCGAATACCACGGTAACAGCCAATATCAATAAGCCGCTTGATATTGAGGGTAATTTCCTTGCGAAGATCCCCTTCTACCCGATACTCTTTATCTATAATTTCCCTAAGGCGGTTGATTTCCTCATCGGTCAGTTTATTAACCCGAATCGTTTTATCCACACCCGCCTGAACAAGTACTTTCTCACTGCGAGCAGGGCCGATACCGAATATATACTGCAACGAGAAATAAACCTGTTTGTTATCGGGTATATCTGTACCCGCTATGCGAACCATAATGCCTCCTTAACCCTGCCTCTGTTTATGTTTGGGGTTGGTGCAAATATTTCTAACCACCCCGTTACGTTTCACTATTTTGCACTTTTCGCACATTGTCTTTACCGAAGCTCTAACCTTCATTTACTGTTCTCCTGTATCCTTCCCAAACCTATGACTTGAATCGGTATGTAACCCGGCCGCGGGTCAAGTCATAGGGAGATAACTCCACCAGTACTCTGTCTCCGGGCAAAATCCTTATGTAATGTACCCGCATTTTACCCGAAATATGGGCCAAGACTTCATGCCCGTTTGAAAGCTGAACGCGAAAAGCAGCACTGGGCAAAGCCTCCAGTACTGTCGCTTCAACTTCTATTGCATCTTTCTTAGGCATAAATCCCCGCTATTCTTCAATCAGGGTGAGTATTTCCGGCTCACCATCGGTAATGGCAACTGTATGCTCAAAATGAGCCGACAAACTACCATCCGCAGTATACACTGTCCAGCAATCTGGGGCTACTTTTGTCTTTTCAGTGCCAATGTTTAACATTGGTTCTATGGCCAATGTCATACCCTTTTTTAATTCCGGGCCTTTACCCCGGCGGCCAAAGTTCGGTATCTGGGGGTCTTCGTGCATATTCCGACCTATACCATGTCCGGTATATTCCCTGACTACCCCATACCCTCTGCTTTGAGCATATTCCTCCACTGCCGCACCTATATCGCCGAGATGCCCGCCTGCCCTGGCTTGAACAATCCCGACCGTCAACGCGGCCTGAGTAGCAGATATTAACCGTTGGGCGGCAGGTGATATTTCACCCACCCCTACTGTTACGGCCATATCCGCCTGGAATCCTTCTAATATGTTGCCTATATCCAGCGATATTATGTCGCCTTCTTTTAATACCCGTCCCCCGGGTATGCCGTGAACAATTTCTTCGTTAACAGACGCACAAAGACTGGCCGGGAAGCCTTGGTAACCTTTGAACGAAGGAGTAGTCCCCCTGCGTAACAGTTCCCTTTCAGCTATCTCGTCCAGCTCCCGGGTAGTTATTCCCGGTCTGACATTCTTCTTAACTTCTTCTAAAGCAACCGCCAGTATATGACCAGCCCGCCGCATTATAGCAATTTCTTTTTCGGTTTTCAGTATTATGGCCATAAACCGGTTACTTACCGCACTTTATAGCTGATATAATACGTTTGGTAACCTCTGATATTTCAGCCATACCATCTATCTCACTGAGCTTACCCTTTGAGCGGTAGTATTCAATAAGAGGCGCTGTTTTGCTAAAGTACACTTTGAGCCTTTCCTTTACAGTTTCCGGTGTATCATCAGGACGCTGATATAACCCACCCTGACAGCGGCTACATTTTCCCTTGGTTACCTCCGCACAGCCACTCTGATAAGGTGACTGACAACTTCGGCAAACCCAGCGGCCGCTCAAGCGCCGGACAAGCTCATCTCCCGGCACATTTATATATATTACCCTGCCAATCCCTTGTCCCTGCTGTACCAGCGCTTCATCCAGCGCTTCGGCTTGTCGCAGACTTCGGGGAAATCCATCCAGGATAATTCCGGTAACATCTGTTAAACCTGCAAGGTGCTTCAAGACCACACTAATGGTAATCTCATCCGGCACCAGTTCGCCCCGTTCCATATAGGACTTAACGGTATCACCCAACTCATCACCGCACTCTATAGCTTTGCGAAACAAATCACCTGTAGCCATATGCGCCAGCTTGAGTTCTTTGGCAACTACTTCACCTTGCGTGCCTTTGCCCGAACCCGGGGCTCCAAGGAAAATAACATTATACACTATTCTTGACTACTTAATAAAGCCCTCGTAACGCCGCATTACAAGCTGCGCTTCGAGCTGCTTCATAGTATCCAGGGCTACACCAACCACAATCAGCATACCAAAACTGGACAGCTGAATAACCTGTATACCGGTGACTTCACGGGCAAGAAAGGGCATAATAGCCACAAAGCCAAGGAACAGCGCACCAGCCCAAGTAATCCGACCGATAACACCGCTCAGGTATTGGTCGGTCATTTTGCCGGGACGAATGCCGGGCACAAAACCGCCTTGCCTCTGGAGAGTACCGGGTATATCCTGCTGTTCAAAAGTCACCATGGTGTAGAAAAAGGCGAAGATTATAGTCATAAAGAAGTAAAGACTCCAGTATACCAACCCTCCTGGCATGGAGGCACTAGAGCTGAATATAGTGTAAACACTATTCCAAAAATTCGGTTCGGCAGTTGACCCTGCCATGAAATAACTGGCCACCAAACCCGGTAGCATTACCAAAGCAGAGGCAAAAATGAGGGGGATCATACCGGCAGAGTTAACCCGCAAGGGTATGTGGCTCTCGCCGCCACGCCTATACATTTTGCCGCTGCGGATAACAGTCTGGGCATACTGAACAGGGATTCTGCGGTGTGCTTCAGTAAAGATAACTATCAAAACTGTAGTCAAAAGAGCCATAAAGGCATATACAGCCAAACCCGCAAACTGGTCAGAAGCCATCAAACCCCGCCCAATCATATCCGGCAGACCGGCTACGATACCGGCGAAGATAATCAGTGAAATACCATTACCTATGCCATAGCTGGTAATCTGTTCGCCCAGCCAGACCATAAACATGGTACCGGCCACAATTGAGAGAACAATGGCAATTGCCGCTAAAGGCTCAGTTTGAGCCACCGCTCCTTCCCTCTGGAGAAGAAGCAACTGGCTGTAACCGGCCAAAGCAGCCGTCGGTACTGCCAACCAGTGGGTTATGGTGTTAATCTTGTTACGCCCGGCATCACCCTCTTTGGAAAGTGCGGAAAGTTTTGGGATAACCGGCGTAAGCAAAGTCATAATAATGGAAGCGGTGATGTAAGGGTAGACACCCAAAGCCGCCACACTGAAATAGCGCATGGCACCGCCGGAAAACAGATCCAGCATACCCAGCGCTCCATTCTGGTCAAACAATTCCTGAAGCGCAACTGAATCAACGCCAGGAAGCGGCACATGTGCAATGAAACGTGCCGCAATCAATATCCCTAAAGTAATCAGCAACCGACGCCTTAGATCAGGCAAGCTGAAAGCGTCAATCATCGCCTGCAAGAGGCGTGGTCTACTCGATTTCTGCCGCATAGTCTATTTCCTGTACCTTACCGCCAGCAGCTTCAATTTGAGCCTTGGCTGCCTGCGAAAATTTATGGGCGCTTACTTCCAGAGCCCGGTCAATATGTCCGGAGGAAAGTATTTTTACCGGTTTTACAAAGTTCCTTATTAAGCCTGCCGCCAGCAGGGTCTCAGGAGTGACCTCAGTGCCAGCTTCAAACATATTTAGCTGTTCAATATTTACCACAGCGTACTTAATCCGAAAGGGATTAAAGAACCCGCGTTTCCGGGGAAGACGCAAATATATGGGTAACTGGCCACCTTCAAAACCGGGCCGGGTAGCACCACCGGAGCGGGCTTTTTGACCCTTCATGCCGCGTCCCGAATAGTTACCCCGTCCAGCATCGCCGCGGCCTACCCGCTTGCGGTCTTTTCTTGAACCGGGGGCTGGAGAAAGTTCATGCAGTCTCACTAGGTCACCTCTTCCAGAACAACAAGATGCCTCACCTTTAGTATCATGCCACGTATGGCAGAAGAGTCATCCTGTATAACACTCTGATTTAATTTTTTGAAACCAAGAGCCTTGATAGTGGCCGCTTGGTCAAACTTATACCCGATAGTACTTTTTACCCAAGTAATCTTAATCTTAGCCACCAGTAGCCTCCTCTTTCAACGAAGAGCGCCGCTTGGTAACAGTAGCTTTGGGATCCCGCATAGCAGTCAAACCGCCTAAAGTAGCCTTGGCAACGTTAGCCTTGTTGCTGCAACCCATAGACTTGGTCAAAACATCCTTGATACCAGTGGATTCCAATACTGCCCGCACACTGCCGCCGGCTATAATGCCGGTACCGGGAGCAGCCGGTTTCAGTAAAACCTGGGCGGCGCCATACTTGAAAACGATTTCATGAGGAACAGTAGTCCCATTTAAAAGTATACGGGAAAGATTGCGCTTGGCATTGGCACTGGCTTTGGAAATAGCTGAAGGAACTTCCTTAGCCTTGCCTACGCCAATACCTACGTGATTTTTGCCGTCTCCGGTTACTACCAGAGCTGCAAAACCCATGCGCTTACCGCCTTTAACCACCTTGGTTACGCGGTTAATAAATATAAGCTTGTCATTCAATTCAAGCTCAGAAGGATCGATTCTTTCTACCTTAGCTAACACGTCTTTTCCGTCCTCCTTAGAATTTCAGGCCACCAGAGCGGGCAGCCTCAGCCAAAGCCTTGACCCGGCCATGATATTTGTAACCGCCGCGGTCAAAAACTACTTCCGAGATGCCTGCTTCAAGAGACCGTTTCGCAATCAAGTTGCCTATAACAACTGCCTGTTCGGTTTTAGTCTTACCGTCCAGCTCAGCCTTCAGCTCGGCATCCTTGGTGGAGGCCTGAACAAGGGTTGAACCACAGTTATCATTAATTACCTGAGTATAAATGTTTTCGATACTCCGGAAAACGCATAATCTGGGGCGGGCTTCTGTACCGCTGACCTTCTTGCGTAACCGTTCGTGCCGAACTATTCGCGCTTCTCTGGCATTTACTTTAGCCATTACTTAGCACCCTTTCCTATAGCCTTGCCGGGTTTGATGCGTACATATTCGCCGGCATATCTGATACCCTTGCCCATATAATGATCGGGTTTTCTGATAGACCTGATTTCAGCAGCCATCTGGCCTACATCTTCTTTATTTATACCGGATACCTTGACCTTGGTGGTACCGTCTACACTCAAAGTGATGCCCGCCGGAGGAGCTACTGTAACAGAGTGTGAAAAGCCTACCTTAAAGACAACCTTGTCGCCGTCTTTATCAGCACGCATACCCACGCCCACGATTTCCAGGTTCTTGTCAAAACCGTCTTTGACACCCACAATCATATTATCCAAAAGGGTCCGGCTAAGGCCAAAGAAAGACCTGGTGGCCTTGTCTGTACCCACCGGGGCTACTACCAAATAATCACCCTCCCGGTTAATGGTTACTTCAGGCCTGAAGCTTCTGCTAAGTGTCCCCTTGGGGCCTTTAACAGTTACATCATTCCCGTTTATATCCACCTTTATGCCAGGTGGAACTTTTATCGGCATTTTACCTATTCTAGACATATCAAAACCTCTAGTTTACCAGACTTTGCAAAGCAGCTCGCCACCGAGCCCCTGGCGCCAGGCCTGTGAACCAGTCATAACACCCTTTGAGGTGGAGACAATGGCAACACCCAAACCGCCGTAAACACGGGGGATTTCGCCCCGCTGTACGTAAACCCGAAGACCGGGCTTGCTGATTCTTTCCAGCCCGCTGACGAAGGAAGCACCACCTTCGTCATAGCGAAGAACTATTTTCAGCTGACGTTTGGGCTTGGCGCCAATCACTTCATAACCGGCAATAAAGCCTTCTTGTTTCATGACCTTGGCAAGGTACTGTTTCATCCGGGAAGCCGGCATGATTACTACCTCGTGTCTGGCCATTACGCCATTTCGTATTCTTGTTAACATATCTGCAATCGGATCAGAGATCATCGTAAACCCCCGTTATTAAACCTCAATTATACCCTACCAACTGGACTTTCGGACACCAGGTATCTGTCCCTGTAACGCCAGCTCGCGGAAACAGATGCGGCATAAACCAAACCTGTTAATATAGCCCCTGGGACGACCACACCGGCTACAACGGTTATGGTGCTGCACCTTGAACTTGGATGCGCGCTGGGATTGAACAATTTTAGATGTTTTAGCCATAGTCTCCTCTAATCCTTACTGAAAGGCATGCCCAAGAGTTCCAAGAGCTTCTTGCCTTCTTCAGGTGTGTTGGCGGTAGTTACAATACAAATTTCCAGACCGCGCGGTTTCTCAATCTTGTTAAAATCAATCTCAGGGAAAACCGAATGGTCTTTAAAACCTAAAGTGTAGTTGCCACGCTCATCAAAAGCGGTATTGGGAACGCCCTGAAAATCTCGTACACGGGGCAGAGTAATGAAGAACAATTTGTTAAGGAAATCATACATCCTCTGGCCGCGCAGGGTGACCTTTAAACCGATGGGCATACCGGCCCTCAGCTTAAAGTTGGCAACAGAACGTTTGGCACGGGTGACTACGGGATGCTGCCCAGCAATGGCAACAATGTCTGCTTCCGCAGTTTCCATTGCCTTGGAGTTGGATACAGCCTCGCCTACACCGGTGTTTATAACCACTTTTACCAGCTTGGGCACCTGCATAATATTCCCATAATTGAAGAACTTTTGAAGTTCAGGTACAGCGTTAGTGTAACGTTCCTCTACCTTAAGCATTAGTCAATTACCTCATTGCAGGATTTGCAGTAGCGTACACTTTTACCGTCCGCCAATTCCCGGCTGCCAATACGAGCCGGTTTGTTGCATTTACTGCAAAGCAACATCAAATTTGAAACATGTAAAGGAGCTTCACGTTCAATAATGCCGGCCTGTTTGGCCTGACCTTTGGCACGTGAATGCCGCTTTATCATGTTCACGCCCTCCACTAGTACTCTGTCAGTACGGGGATAGGCGTAACGAACCTTACCGGTTTTACCCTTGTCCTTACCGGCAATTACCAGCACGTTATCGTTTTTCTTCAGTCTCATCTAAGTACCTCTACAATACCTCAGGCGCCAGCGACAAGATCTTGGTGAATTTTTTATCACGAAGCTCGCGGGCCACCGGGCCAAAAATACGGGTGCCTTTGGGCTCCATCTTGTCATTCAGAATAACTGCAGCGTTATCATCAAACTTTATATAAGAGCCATCCGGGCGGGCATAAGGCTTGGTAATGCGTACCACAACAGCCTTTACCACCGTGCCGGATTTAGCCTGGGCATCAGGGCTGGATTTTTTTACCGCAGCTACTATAACATCACCAACTTTAGCTTGTATTTTGTGGCTTCCGCCCAAAACGTTGATGCACATTATTTTCTTAGCGCCGGTATTATCTGCTACGTTTAACCTGGTATACTGTTGAACCATCTCTTCTCTCCAGAACTATGCTTCCTGAGCCGCAACAATGTGGCCCTTGGTGATTATCTTGCTGAGCCGCCAGTATTTCCCCTTAGAGATGGGGCGGCATTCAACTATTTCAATCATATCACCAATTTTAGCTTCGTTTTTTTCATCATGAACCAGATATTTCATAGTCCGGCGATAAGTCTTTTTGTAAAGGGGATGACGTTTGACTACATCAATACCCACCACAATGGTTTTTTCCATCTTATCGCTGATCACATGACCGATTCGGGTTTTGTTTTTTATCTCCATATCAGTCCTACCTTATCTGCAGTTCGCGCTCACGCATTACGGTTAGAATGCGGGCAATGTCATTTTTTACCCGGGGAAGCTCTCGGTGATTTACTAACTGCCTGGTAGAAAGCTTCAGTCTGAGCTCAAAAAGCTCCTTATGGGAATCTTCAAGCTTCTTCTTTATTTCAGTATCAGAAAGGCCGCGAATATCACTTATATTCATATTACTCAGCCTCCTCAACTTCAGTTTCTCCCGCAACTACGGGTATATCACGAGCCACAAAACGGGTCTTTACCGGCATTTTATAAGACGCAAGCCGCATAGCCTCTTTGGCTGCTTCAGGGGTTACCCCGCCGATTTCAAACATTATCCGGCCACGCCTTACTACCGCTACCCATTCTTCCGGAGCACCTTTACCTCCACCCTGACGGGTTTCAGCCGGTTTCTTGGTAATGGGTTTGTCAGGGAAAATCCGTATCCAAACCTGACCGCCGCGGCGGATATAACGGGTGATTGCCCGGCGTGTAGCCTCTATCTGGCGGGCGGTAATCCAGCCGGCCTCAAGAGACTGCAAAGCAAATTCACCGAAAGCAACTGTGTTGCCTTTATGGGCAGCCCCGTCACGACGCCCGCGCTGTACCTTCCTAAACTTAACACGCTTGGGTTGGAGCATATTATTCCTCTTCCTTGGTTATGTTCTCAGCTTTTTTGACTACACGCTT
The DNA here is from genome assembly GCF_000830885.1 of Dehalococcoides mccartyi CG5. Lineage (NCBI taxonomy): Bacteria > Bacillati > Chloroflexota > Dehalococcoidia > Dehalococcoidales > Dehalococcoidaceae > Dehalococcoides > Dehalococcoides mccartyi. Next base: position 348,748 of record NZ_CP006951.1, on the reverse strand, counting down.
GGGTTTTTCTTCAGCGGGAATCTCAGCTTCGGCCTTCTTAACAACCCTCTTGGGTTTGGCCGCAATATCAGCAACCTTGGTTTCGGTAACAACTGCGGCAGGAGCATCAGCCATAACAGCAGCCATTTCCGTTACTTCGGATTCAGATTTCTCTTTAGCTTCGGGCAGGATATCACCACGGTATACCCATACCTTTATACCTACATCACCAAGGGCAGTGTGAGCCCTGGTGCATCCGTAATCAATGTCAGCTCTCAGGGTGTGCAAAGGAACACGCCCCTCGTGCATTACCTCGCGCCGGGCAATTTCTACGCCGCCCAGACGACCTGAGGCACATATTTTAATACCCTTGGCACCAGCCTGCATGCTGCGGAAAATGGCTTGCTTCATGGCACGCCTGTAAGCAACACGGCGTTCAATCTGCTCTGCCACACTCCGGGCAACCAGAAAGGCGTCAAGCTCAGCCTGAGATATTTCTACAATATTCAACTGAACCTTTTTGCCAATTAAATCTTCCAGGAAATGGCGCATTTCATCAACACGCTGACCGCCGCGTCCGATTACAATACCCGGCCGTGCAGTCCGGACGGAAACGGTCACTTTGTTGGACTGGCGCTCAATATCTACCTGAGAGATAGCGGCATCTACATACTTCTTTGAGATAGCCTTGCGAAGTTTAAGATCTTCAGTAAGGCATTCGGCAAAGTTTTTATCACTGGCGTGCCATTTAGCACTCCAGTCTTTAATAATGCCAAGTCTAAACCCGATTGGATGAACTTTGCGTCCCATTAACCCTCCTAGTCAGCCACGACAACAGTTATATGGCTGGAGCGCTTTAATATTGGCGAAACCCGGCCTCTGGCCTGAGGACGCATCCGCTTGAGCATTCGCGCTTCATCTGCATAAATCTGTGATATTTTTAAATCAGCCGGATTCATTTGGAAATTATTCTCCGCATTAGCTGCGGCTGATTTTATTACTTTGGATACTACCTTGGCCGTAGGCGAGGTCATAAAGCGAAGCAATGTAATAGCCTCACTTACTTTCTTGCCACGGACCAGATCAACGCACAGTCTTACCTTAAGCGCTGAATATCCGGTGTCCTTTACTATTGCTTTTACTTCCATTTTATAACCTACCCTACCCGGTTAACTTCACTATTTTACCTGAGATACCTTTTCCGCTTTAGCATGACCGCGGAAATTTCTGGTGGTGGTAAATTCTCCCAGCTTATGCCCTACCATGTTTTCGGTTATGTATATGGGCACGTGGCGTCTGCCGTCATGTACACCCACATTCAAACCAACCATGAGCGGGGTAATGGTGGACCAGCGAGCCCAAGTCTTGATAATGGACTTCTGGTTGGTAGCACTGGCTACCTCCACTTTTTTCATAAGTTTAGGGCAAAGAGCCGGCCCTTTTTTAACAGAACGTGACATTATTCTTTACCCCCTCCGCTTCACGATAAGTTTGTCAGAGTATTTAGCCTTGCGGGTACGATAACCCAAAGCCGGTTTACCCCAGGGAGTTTTCGGCCCGGTCATACCAATAGGACAGCGACATTCACCACCGCCGTGAGGATGGTTGTTGGGTGACATGGCAGAACCTCTGACAGTCGGTCTCCAACCCAAGTGGCGGTTGCGCCCAGCCTTACCTATTTCAAGGGTACCATGCTCTATATTGCCAATCTGGCCTACGGTAGCAGAGCAATCACTCCGCACCTTGCGCATTTCACCGGAAGGCAAACGCACAAGCGCATAATCATCCTCTTTAGCCATCAGCTGAGCGGCAGCACCGGCACTGCGTACCATTATGCCGCCCTTGCCCTTGATAATCTCAATATTATGAATGAATGTACCGGTGGGTATGGAACTGAGAGGCAGAGCATTGCCGCTCTTGGGCTCAGCATTTTCACCCGCCATAATCACATCGCCAACCTTCAAATCTGAAGGAGCCAAAATATAGCGTTTCTCACCATCAGTGTAGAAGACCAGAGCTATACGGGCAGTCCTGTTAGGATCATACTCGATAGCGGCCACTCTTCCAGGCACATCCAGCTTATTACGTTTGAAATCTATAACGCGAATCTGTGTTTTGCTACCACCACCCCTATGGCGAACGGTTACGCGCCCCTGGTTATTTCGGCCTGAATCATTCTTGACCGAAACCAAGAGAGCTCTCTCCGGCCGGCTCTTAGTAATTTCCTCAAAGGAGGAAACACTGTGATGCCGGCGACCCGGGGAAGTAGGGCGATATATCTTTATTGCCACTTTATATCAACCACCCTTTCCTTGACTAAACACCCTCAAATAGAGTTATCTTATCACCCTCTTTGAGAGTGATGATGGCTTTACGCAACCCTGCGGTTTGGATTAGATTGCGACCCATCCGCTTTTGCTTGCCCGGTATGTGAAGCATATTTACATCTTCAACCGTTACATTAAAGGCCTGCTCCACTGCCAGCTTTACCATACGCTTGTTAGCCCCCTTGGCTATTTCAAAAGCGTACTTATTCTGCGTAGCATGAACACTGTTCTTTTCAGATATTAACGGTCGGCGCAATACTTCATATAAATTCATTGTTCCTTCTCCTTAGCCTGAGCGCTGACCCCAGAGTTCTTCAACCTGACGTACCGCTTCTTCAGTCATAACCAGTTGCTTATTCTTGAGCATATCAGATATGTTCAACAAATTAGCCGGAGTGGTCTTGACTGCCGGTATATTGCGAGCAGACTTGATAAAATTGGTATCAGGATTATCTACCGCTATAAGAGTGGGCGAGATTACCTGAAGAGCTGTCAGTATTTTTGCCATATCTCTGGTTTTAGGTTCATCAAAGCTAAGTTGGTCAATAACCTTCAGTTCGCCGCTCTCCAGCTTAAAGGACAACACACACCTGATGGCCTGACGGCGCATCTTTTTGGGAAGATCCTTGCTGAAGTCTCTGGGGCGAGGACCAAAGGCCACGCCGCCGTGCCGCCTGACGGGTGAGCGGTTGGTACCCATGCGGGCATTACCGGTACCCTTCTGACGATATATCTTGCGGCTTGAACCCTGAACTTCACCTCTGGTCTTAGTTGACTGAGTACCCTGGCGGGCATTCGCCTGCTGGGCTACAAAAGCCTGATGAACCAGAGCTTCATTGAAGGGTACGCCAAAGACGTCTTCACTGATATTGATATTCTTTACGATTTCTCCGGATGCGTTATAAACAGGAATTTCCACGTTTATTTACCCGTTTTCTTAATTAATATTATAGTATTCTTGCCACCGGGGATAGCGCCCTTGACCATCAGCAGATTTTTCTCTGCGTCGGTTTTAAGCACAACCAGATTGCGGATAGTAACCGCCTCGTTCCCCATGTGACCCGCCATGTGCTTGCCCTTATAAATACGGCCGGGGGTGGTGGTGGAACCGATGGAACCCGGAGCCCTATGACGGTCAGATTGACCATGGGTTTTGGGACCACCGGCAAAATGCCAGCGTTTTACAACGCCTGAGAAACCACGCCCTCTGGAGACGCCACTGGCGTCTATCTTTTCGCCGTCCTTAAAGTCACTGACCGTAATCTGGTCACCGACACTGACCGCCGCAATATCATCAACATCTACTTCGCGCAGCACTTTGAATTCACCAAAGCCTCTGCACTGGCCCTTTACAGCCGAAGTGATATGCTTGGCCTTGCCGTAACCTAGCTGAACAGCCTCATAGCCGTCCTGCTTTTCGGTCTTGACCTGGACCACTACACACGGACCAGCCTCCACCAAGGTGACCGGCTGAGCCTTGCCGTCCTCTTGGAATATCTGGGTCATACCGATTTTTTTACCGATAATACCTTGAATCATATTCGTTCCTAAAGTTTAATATCTATGCTTACGCCAGCTGGGAGGTTCAGATTGGTTAAGGCATCAATAGTCTTAGATGTAGTTTCCACTATGTCAATAAGACGTTTATGAGTCCTTATCTCAAACTGTTCCTGTGAATCCTTATCAATAAAGGATGCGCGTATGACACTGTAACGCTGGATACGGGTAGGCAGAGGAACCGGCCCTGATATAGTAGCCCCTGTCCGTTCCAGAGCTTCTACAATCTGCAATGCAGACTGATCCAGAATCTTGTGGTCAAAGCCCTTGAGTTTTATCCTGATTTTTTGTTTAGCCATACAATATCACCCTAACCAGTATACTTATTTCTTGCCGGCGGCTTCAACGACCTGCGTGGCCAATTCGCCTGGCATTTCACGATAAGATTCAAACTCCATAGAGAAAGTAGCCCGTCCCTTGGTTACTGACCGAAGATCCGTAGTATAACCAAAGCTTTCAGCCAAAGGCACGGTGCCAGTGATAACGGTAGTTTCAGGACTGGGTTCTACTGAGATAATCTGCCCCCGGCGTGAATTCAGGTCACCGATAACATCACCCATATATTCTTCAGGAGTGACTGCTTCAAGTTTCATAATGGGCTCAAGCAGTATCGGTTTTGCCTTGGCAACAGCCGCTTTGATAGCCATGGAACCAGCCATCTTGAAAGCATTTTCATTAGAGTCTACATCATGGTAGCTACCATCAGTGGCGATTACTTTTACATCAACCATGGGGTAACCGGCATATACACCAGTCTCCAACGTATCCCTGATACCGGACTCTGCCGCCATCAGGAAGTTGCGGGGTATAGCCCCACCCTTAACGTTATCAACAAATTCGTAACCTGCGCCGCGCTCACGGGGTTCAATCTCAATAGTAACATCACCATATTGACCGCGACCACCGGACTGGCGGACAAATTTACCCTGTGCCTTGGCATGAGCGGTAATGGCCTCACGATACGCTACGCGGGGTTTACCCACGCCTGCATTAACCTTGAACTCAGACAGCAACCGGCTGACCAGCACATCAAGGTGAAGTTCTCCCATACCATATATAACAGTTTGTCCGGTCTCATCATCAAACTTGACCTTGAAAGTAGGATCTTCTTCAGCCAGTTTCTGCAGACCTTCAGTCATCTTATCCTGGTCCGAACGGGTCTTAGGCTCTATGGCCAAATTGATAACCGGTTCAGGGAACTTGATATTTTCAAGCAAAATCGGAGCATTCTGGTCGCACAAGGTGTCACCGGTAAAGGTATTGCGAAGACCCAGACTGGCCACGATTTCACCCGCATCAGCATACTCAATCTCTTCACGGTCATTGGCATGCATACGGATAAGACGGCCTATGCGTTCACGCTCACCGCGGGTGCTGTTATAAGCACCGGAGCCGGCTGAAATGCTACCGGAGTAAATCCGGAAGTATACCAGACGACCTACAAACGGGTCGGATACAATCTTAAAAGCCAGAGCGGAGAAAGGCTCGGTGTCACTGGTATGACGCTCTATCGATTCACCAGTTTTAGGATCAGTCCCTTTCATAGCCGGAATGTCCAAAGGTGAAGGCAGATAGTCACAGACCGCATCCAGCAGTCTTTTTACGCCCTTGTTGCGAAGAGAAGTGCCGCAGAATATGGGAATGGCTTTATTGGCCAAACATACCCGGCGGATAGCGGCTTTCAGCTTTTCTATCGGCAGTTCTTCACCGGCCAGATAGGCTTCCATAACCTCGTCATCTTCTTCAGCCAGACGCTCTATCATCATATTGCGGAATTTCACAGCCCGTTCTTTTTCAGCAGCGGGCAAATCAAATGTTTCAACAGGTTCTTCCGGGCTGTTATCCATACCGTAACACTTGAAATCAAGCAGGTCACAGTTGCCGCGGAAAGTTTCAGCACAACCAATGGGTATCTGAAGAGGCAGATATTTGGCCTTAAGGCGTTCTGCAATCATACCCAGAGTACGTTCGTAATTAGCACCGGTGCGGTCCATCTTGTTAATAAAGCAGATACGGGGTACACCATAGCGGCTGGCCTGACGCCATACAGTTTCAGACTGGGCTTCAACACCGGCCACTCCGTCAAATACCACCACCCCGCCATCAAGTACACGCAGACTGCGCTCAACCTCAGCGGTAAAATCCACATGTCCGGGAGTATCTATAATGTTAAGGTGATGCCCATTCCAGTAAGCAGAAGTAGCGGCAGAAGTAATAGTTATACCTCTGGCTTTTTCCTGCTCCATCCAGTCCATTACGGTGGTACCCTCGTCAATATTGCCGATTTTATGGGTACGTTTGGTAAGGTAAAGGATACGCTCAGTCGTAGTCGTCTTTCCGGCGTCTATGTGGGCAATGATACCTATATTACGAACCCTCTCCAGAGGGTATTTCCTGTCGCTCATATTATCTAAACTCTGGGTAACCCGTCAGGGTTATCCAATTCCCCCTATTTTCTCTCTACCACCTGTAATGGGCGAAAGCGCGGTTGGCCTCGGCCATCTTGTGGGTCTCTTCTCTTTTCTTAACAGCAGCACCCTGCTCACGGGAGGCTTCCAGCATTTCAGAAGCCAACCTTTCAGCCATAGACTTGCCGGTCCGCTTGCGGGCGGCCTTAATAATCCAGCGCATGGCCATGGTCTGGGCGCGGTCAGGACGCACCTCAATAGGTACCTGGTAAGTAGCACCGCCTACACGGCGGGGTTTAACCTCAATAAAAGGAGTGGCATTTTTAAGACCCTGCTCAAATACCGCCAAACCCTCTTTATTTTCCTGTTTACCCATTATATCAATTGCATCATAAACAATCCTCTGGGCGGTGGCCTTCTGGCCATGCATCATAAGCTTGTTTATGAAATTGGAAAGCATCAGGCTGTTATACCTGGAATCCGGGGCAACTGCTCTTTTAAATTTTCGTGCTCTTCTAGGCATATTTTATCTCCGGTTATTTCTTCTTGGCAGGAGCGGCTTTGCCTTTTTTGGCGCCGTATCTGCTGCGACCCTGCTGCCGATTTGCCACACCAGCGGTATCAAGAGTACCGCGAATGATGTGATAACGAACACCCGGTAGGTCAGGCACACGGCCGCCACGTATCAGAACCACAGAGTGTTCCTGAAGATTATGGCCTTCACCGGGGATATAAGCAGTAACTTCCATATGGTTGCTCAGCCTTACTCTGGCAATCTTGCGCAAAGCCGAATTCGGCTTTTTAGGAGTAGTGGTTTTTACCTGGGTGCAGACGCCCCTTTTCTGGGGAGAGCCATCACCGAAAGCTACCTTGTTGCGCAGAGAATTGAAACTGTAATGCAGCGCAGGTGCCTTGTACTTCTTGGCCGCACTTGTGCGCCCTTTTCTTACTAGCTGATTAACCGTTGGCATACTGTACCTTCCTGTTAACAATTGCTGTTTTAATAATTTTCCCGTTTTCAATCAATAAGGATGAGCCAGGCCCATCCTTAAAATCTATAAGGCGACCATAATGGATATGGTCAAACCTGAAAGTTAACCACAAACAGAAAGTTAGTCTAGCACAGCAATATATGGATGTCAACTCCACCCATCACTGACAACCCGCTGGTTTGAAGCTGGAGAACACCCCCGTCTGCCTCAGGGCACTTATCCGCTGCCCGACCGATAACAACCACCAGGGAAAAAGACTACATATAATAGCACTAAATAGTTCTCTTGACAAACCCTTTTCAGCTATGCTATTGTCATTCAACTATGTTAAACGTTAAATCCTTTAGAAACTATTACTACTTTACCAAGATAGGATCGCTTGGGAGATAACGTTTTACTAAAAAACCAATAACCACCAATTAGTAAGTTAGAAATCCTCCCAGGCAACGGGGGGATTTTTGATTTATACGGGTATAAAAAGCAAAGGAGAAAGCAAACCATGATTATCATGAAAAAAGATGCCAGTCAGGAAGAACTAGAAAACGTAATTGCCGAGGTTCGCCGCTGCGGTCTCAAGACCGATGTATCAAAGGGGGCATTCAGAACCATTATCGGCCTTATAGGAGATGAAAAATCTATCCCGTTTGCTTACTTTTCCAGCTTGCCCGGCGTCAAGGAAGCCCGTATGGTGGAAACCCCGTACAAGCTTATCAGCCGCGAATACTCAAACCTGTGGCAGGCTGAAGGAATGACCCGTGAGATAAAAGTAAAAGATATAATTATCGGCGGAGACGAGCCGGTCTTCATTGCCGGGCCTTGCGCAGTGGAAAGCAAAGAAGCCCTGATGAAAATAGCCGAAGGGGCAAAGATGGCCGGTGCCCAGATACTCAGAGGCGGCGTTTACAAACCCCGCTCATCTGTCCATTCTTTCCAGGGGCTGGGTTCTGC